>NZ_CP025086.1:1945109-2283478 GCF_004135935.1 Methylovirgula ligni
CGCAAAGCCCAAATGGCTGGAACTATAGGAGCGGTCGGAAAATTCGTGAAAGCTTTTTTGGAGAAGCCGAATGATGTTACGCCTGACGCGCTCAGAGCTACGATTGTCTTAAAGGTCGACAGAAGGTTTTCGAACGGACTCGATCTGGGGTATAAAAATCTCGAAAAAATGGCAGCCGACATCGTCGGAAAAGCAAATAAAGAAGATGACTATGTTATCGTAACGAAGAAAGGCCAGAAAATAAGCCCCGATGAGATCTTCATCAAAGAAACGATCTTACTTGATGCGGATGGAAAAACCGTAAATCGAGATAAGACTTGGCGAGAGTTAAATCACTTCTATAGCGCCCTAAACGATGCCGGCGTGCTGGAGCAATGAAGAGACTCGGTTTCATATTTCTCTGCGCGATCGTTGGCGCAGTCTCATCCTATTATGCGCAACCTTTTGTCGATCAGAATTCAGATGTCATTTTAATCATCATAACGGTTTTTACCGTATTCGCGGGCTTCCTCATCGCCATTATAACAATAATTGGAGACCCCGGTTTAATCCCATCGGGGTCTTGGCGAATCGCCGAAGGTCGCCGGAACCAAATGTACCAACGATTATCATGGCACGTGGTTCTTTTTACACTTTATCTCTTGACGATAGCTCTTCTGTTTGTATCGGTGATCCTTGAGAAAGCGCTGTGTGAGCATCAATTCTGGAGGCTTTGGATTGAGCGTGCTTATCTGTTTGTCGGAATAACCTCGTTTCTTTTTACCTTCGCCCTGCCAAGCGCGCTCATGGAAATGCAGCAAGCCCGCTACGACGCCGAGATTGAACGGCGGCGCTCAGAGGTAGGAATACGACCCGACGAAGAAAGCTGATCGTTCGACGAAACCCGCCATCGATTCCTAACGCGTCGAGCAACAAATTTTTTACCGCCACGTTTTCGCGTCGGCGGTTTTTCTTTGCGCATTTCTCTCGTTATCTAGCGCGCTTTCGTAACGCGATCCTTTTCACTTCGCTCGAAAACACCTTCAAGGAGTCTTCATGTCAGACCTCAACATGTTCATTCTGATCATCAAGGTCGATGCGCAGCAGCGCCTCGTCTATGGCGTCGCGACGGCGGAAGCCGAGGATCGCGCCGGCGAGATTTGCGATTACGCCTCGACCAAGCCGCTTTACGAGAAATGGTCGCAGGAAATCGCGCAATCCTCCGGCGGTAAATCGCGCGGCAATCTGCGCGCCATGCACGGCAACGTGGCCGCCGGAAAGGTGACGGCGCTGAACTTCAACGACAGGCAAAAGCAGATCGAGATCTGCGCCAAGGTCGTTGATGATTCCGAATGGAACAAGGTGCAGGAAGGCGTCTACACCGGCTTTTCGCAGGGTGGCACTTATGCCCGGCGCTGGACGGACGATGACGGCGTGACGCGCTACACCGCCGCGCCGAGCGAAATCTCGCTCGTCGATCTGCCGTGCCTGCCGCAAGCTGTCTTCGAGATGGTGAAGGCGGACGGCTCGCGCGAGTGGCGGCGTTTCGCCAAGGACGCCGGCGACATCGCCCAGCTCGCGCAAATCCTCGGTCAGCTCGAAGAGCTGAAAGGCACGCTGATCCTGCGCGCCAATGAAGACGGCGCGCCGGCCGAGGCCATTGCGCAACTTCATGTGCTCATCGAGCAGGCAGCGATCCCTATGCCGCCTACAACATGCAGAGCGTGGAGATTAGCCAGCGTTCCAATTATTATGACGCGACGCCGATCACGGCCTTCGATCAGAATGCCATCGAGCTTTACGGTCTGCGTATCGCCTCGACGGTCACCGCGCATGAGATTTGCGATCCGAATGTCGCGCAGACTTCGGCGCAGCTCATTCTTCAGCGCGGGCTCTATATCCGCAATCTCTATGAGTTCAAGCTCTCCTGGGAATATTGCCTGCTGGAGCCGATGGATCTCGTCACGTTGACGGACGCCAATCTCGGACTCGATAACGTCGCCGTCCGTATCATTGAAGTGCAGGAGGATGGTGACGGCCTACTGAGCATCACGGCCGAGGAGTTTCCGGGCGGCACGGCGACCGCGGTGGCGTATCCGGTGCAGACGAATAATAATGTTCTGCCATTCAACCGCACGGCGATGCCGGCGAGTGTAAACGCGCCCGTCATCTTCGAGCCCCCCGCGAGTCTCGCAGGGGCGACGCCGCAGATCTGGATCGCGCTATCAGGTGGCAGCGGCGGCCTCGTCGATCCGAACTGGGGCGGCGCGAATGTCTGGGCGTCGCTGGATGGCGCGAGCTATGTCGCCATCGGCCAGGTCAGCGCTCCGGCGCGCCAAGGCGTTCTTGCCGCAGCCCTGCCGGCCTATTCCCGTGTCAATCCGGATCTCACCGACACTTTGTCCGTCAATCTGGCGGAAAGCGGCGGCGCGCTCGCCAGCACGACGGCGGCCGCCGCGGCACAGGCCGTGACACTCATGATCGTCGGCGGTGAATTCATGACCTATGAAACGGCGACACTGACGGGAGCGAATGCGTATCAACTGACGGGCCTCTATCGCGGGCTTTACGGCTCTGGCGCAGTCGCCCATGCCATCGGCGCGTCGGTCGCTCGGCTGGACGGAGCAATCTTCAAATATGCTTTGCCCAATTCCTACATCGGCCAGCCGCTTTATCTGAAGTTTCAGAGCTTCAACATTTTCGGCGGCGGCTTGCAGGATCTCTCCGATTGCACCGCCTATACGTTTTCGCCCGCCGGCGGCGGATCGGCCGATCCGGTCGCCGCGCAGCTCGCCTCCGGCCTGCAGACCGATCTCGGGCAGGCGAGCGATGCGGTGGCCATTGCCGATGATTTCGGCACGGTCGGTGCGGGCGCCGTCATTGACGCAATCGATCTGGGAGCCGTGGGATGAGCGAGCAATTGCAACTTCGGCGCGGAACGGCCGCACAGGTTGCGGCCTTCACCGGTGCGCAGGGCGAGGTCGTCGTCGATACGACGAACAATCGCCCCGTCGTTCAGGATGGCACGACAGCGGGCGGCTTTGCGGCGGCGAAACTTGCGGAGATTGTGCCGGCCGGAGGCAATGGGCAGCTCGCCGCGCTGGGCATCGGCACCGCCGTCGACCCGGGCAATCCGTTGAGCGTCGCCGCCGACAATATCCTCTTCAACGACGTCCCGACCGCTTCGGGCGGCACGGGCGACGTGCGCGTAAAAATAAACAAGGCAGCGGCAACGAACACCGCGTCCTTTCTTTATCAGGACGCCTTCTCCGGCCGCGCCGAAATCGGACTCTGCGGCGACGACAATTTTCACTTCAAGGTCTCGCCGGACGGAAGCACCTGGTATGACGCGCTCGACATTGCGAGTTCGTCCGGTGTCGTGACGGCCAGCTTCGGGCTCGTCGCGGCCTCCGCCATATTCAACGCGACCGGCACGCCCCTGGCCATGCCAAGCGGTTGTCTGCTCTATACGGCCGCCTCCGGTCCCAACCTCTGCATTGTCGAAAGTTACGGCGGCGCCAGCGCGCCGACCCCGGCGTATGTCGGGCGCGGTGCGCGCGGAACCGCAGCCTCACCTTCGTCCACTCAAGCCGGGGACACGTTGCTTGCGTTCGGCGGCCGGGGCTACGGCGCGACGGGCTTCAGTGCCTCAAATCGCATGAAGATCAATTTCATCGCGTCGCAGAATTGGACGGATGCCGCGCAAGGTTCGTATATCAATTTTCAGGTCACGGCCAACGGCACGACGATACTTGCCGAGGCTGCGCGCTTCGATCAATCGGGGTATCTCGGGGTTGGAACGACGACGCCGCAATGTTCGGTAGACGTCAACGGCCTTGTCAGAACCGCGGCTTATACGGTTGCGACTTTGCCCGCGGCGTCAGCCTCGCTCGCCGGCGCACGGGCCCTTGTGACCGATGCGGCGTCCCCGGTCTTCCTCGCGACGCTGACTGGTGGCGGCGCAACGAAGTGTCCCGTGTTTTGCGACGGAAGCGCGTGGCGGGCGGGATAAGCTGCGTTGTTATGGATAGAGAGTGACAACGGAACTGCCGAAATTGGACGAGATGCGCATGTCGGAGCGTCCCTGCGCCTGTTCCGCGAAGGCTTTGAAATATGTGGAATGCCAGCCATAGCCGACGAAAAACAGCTTATGGCAGGCGTAAAGGAACGGCTTAATGCGCGGCACGGTTCTGCCGTAGAAATTATGGACCGCCTCGGTGACGCCCGGCCAATGGGGCTGCATGAAGTCGTCCAGGATGAGGACGCCGCCCGGTGACAGGAAATCCTGCGCGGTGAGAAGATCGTTGAACGTATGTTCCGCCGTGTGGCAGCCATCGACGGAGAATAGCCGGAACGGACCCCGGCTCTCCATGATCTTTGCCTTTTCCACCGGCGTCAGCGCGATGCTGTCGGCCTTTATGAACTCGTAATCGAGCGCGGTCGGAGCGTAGGCGCTTATGTTTTTCCGCAAGCGCTCGAGGCTTCCAACGCCGGCGCCGTCGAGATTCTTTTCCTGATCGTCGAACACGTCGATCGCGGTCACCTTTTCGCCGGGCCGCGACAGATGTGCAAGGGCGATGAGGAATTTGCCGTGATAGACGCCGATCTCGCCGATATTGCCGCGGATGTTCTGATCGCGCTGAATGGAGCCGATCAACTGAACCCAGGGCGCAAGTCGCGCGTCGACCCAGCCTTCGACTTTCGGAAAAGCGTCTGACCAATAGGTCTCAAACGAGTTTGGCTGATGGGCTGGCGCGTTAATTTTTGTCGGGGCGTGCATAAAGGCGGTCCTCTGCGCGGGCGGGATGCACCGTCTCAATCTCCCCTTTTGACGTCAAGCGATGATGTTGCGCGCGCACAAAATTGATCGCGTCGCTTTGTAACCGGCCGCCCAGCGCGGCTCTCAACCCCAGGTGAACAATGATACGACCGCTTTCCCGCGGCGCGTTCGCGCGCGCTGTGCTCGTCGCTTTGTGCCTGTTTCTCGTTCAGGCTTTTGCCGTTGCGCCGCATGTGCAGGCAGCGGCACGCGCCCAAACCTGGACTTTGGTTCCGGGCGATGCCTATCGCGTCAGGATCGATGTCTTTTCGTCGCCGTCGCCGGTTCGGCGCGAAGCATCCGATCTGAATCTGCAATTGGCCACTGGCGCTTTTGGGCGCGGGGCCGTCGCGGCTCTCGTGCGCGCAAAAGCCGAAGCGCTGGGCGTTCCGGTCAAGCTGGCGCTGGCGATCGCCCGTTTCGAGTCGGGCTTACGCATGTCCATGCATGGCGCGGCGGGTGAGCGCGGCGCCATGCAGGTTCTTCCGCAAACCGCTCGTCAGGTTGGCGTCACGGGCAATCTCTACGGGCCGGCGGGGATCGAGGCCGGCGTGCGTTACCTCAGGCTCGCCCTGGCTTTGCATCGGCGGGCAGGCTGGTGCGCCGTCGCAAGCGCCTACAATTCCGGCGTCTGGCGCGGCCCGCGCTGCACCCGCTACGGCCGGACGGTCGTCGCAATGGCGGTGCGGCCATGACGTTCCTCACTGAGCCGAAAGCCTATACGCTGGCGGAATTTGCCAGCTTCGTCGCAGGATTAACGTGGGATGCCTGGCGGCCGCGCTTCATCACGCTGCACAATACAGGCATACCCAGCCTCGCGACCTGGCTCAGCCCGGACCATCCCGCCAAACAGCGTATTGTGGCTCAGAAGCACTATGAGCACGACATTTTGCACTGGCACTCCGGCGTCCACCTGTTTGTGGCACAGGACTTGATTTGGAATCTCTGCGACCTGACGCAAGTTGGTGTCTCCGTCTCGTGCTGGAATCATCTGACGCTCGGGATGGAAATGGTCGGCGATTACGCGTCGGAAAGTTTCGATACGGGCCCCGGAGCCCAGGTCCGCGATAATGCGGTGGCAGCTCTGGCAGTATTGCATAGCAAGCTTGGATTGCGGCCGGATGGCTTCAAGCTTGGCGTACACGGGCTGCACTTCCATAAGGAATGCGCTCGCGATCATCATGATTGTCCGGGGAGGAATGTGGTCAAGGCCGACGTCGTCGCACGCGTGCTTTCGCAAATGGCTGCGCTGAAAGGCGAAGCACTTTCGGAGGGCGCAGGATCATTCCACCGACGGAGCTAAAAATGAAAAGAATGCTAATGATCGCTGGACTGCTGATGAGCAGTGTGCCGCTCGCCGCACAGGCCGCGAGTTTTGGTTGCCACGGCGCCGGCCAATGCGTCTGCACTGAGGTTCTCAATCCGAAATCCGTGATCGGCTATAACGCGACCGCCGATCAGGAAAGCGTCAGCGTCAACGTCACCTGCATCAATATGAGCACGATGGACGTCGCTTATTATACGGTGCGCAAGGAAGAGGGCATGGGCTCTTACAACGGTGAGACACCCGGCCGCTGATCCGAACGACAAGCAACGCGGGGCGCCGGTGCGGCGCTCCGCTTGACTTGCAAATGATGAAGCCTGCTTGCTCGGTCGCTGGCGCGACCTGAGCGCGGCTGCGGCGCATTCCCCATCGAACCGCTTTGCAGCGTGCGTCACAAAGGCGATGTCGCATCGCGGCGTCATTGAACATGGCGCAATTGAACATGGCGCAGGCCGCCATCCCTTGATTTAACCGCGCCGCGCGGCTCGCGGCATATCCCCAAAAAGGCAGTTCCATGCGCGCCCGCATTTTTCATGCGGCGGCGATGACGTTTGCCGCCTCGTCCGCATTCGCGGACGCTGGCGGCACGACGGTCTCGCTCTCGCCGCTTCTGACGTATCTCGGCCCGGTCATCGGCGCGGCCCTCGCCGCGCTTGTCGCCGCCCTGTTGAGGATCATCTTCGCGATCCTGAACATCTACCTGAAGAAACTCGGCTTCGCCTTCACGACGGATCAATATGCCGCCGTCGCCCGTTCTGCCGAGAAGATCGTCGCCGGCTGGTGGAGCAGCGTCGAGCCGGCCATCGCCGCAGCGAAATACGATCTCAAGAGCGAGGTCGTCGCGCATCTGTCGCAGGCGGTCCTCGACGACATCGGCCCCATCGCCAACGATCTTGGCCTGAAGCCGGACGGCGCAGCTCAGTTCGTCGTCGCGCGGATCGGCGATCTTCAGAAGGATTTGCTCAAAGCGCTCGGCGCAACGCCGATTCCTGCGCAGAGCGTGGCTGACGCGAAATGACCGCCGCCGCCAATTCCCTTTCGACGATCCTCACCGAGATTCTGGATGATGTGAAGGCCGCATCCGTCTCGAGTCTCATTGCGGCGTTTCAAAGCCACGATCTCACATCCGAGATTCAATCTTCGGCCAATTTCCTCGTCGCTGCGGAGAAGATCGCGGCGATCTTCGAGCCCGCGGTCGCCTTCGCCGAATTGCCGACATCGCTGATCGCAACGGCGCTCGTCCTCGCGGTGCAATTCGGCGGCGGCAAGATTGTCCTGCCGCCGCTCTCCCTGGGCACACTGGCCGATAACGCCGGCGAACGGCAGGGCGAAATCATCGCCGAGCGCTTCGGCCGCTGAACCCGGCTTTCACGAAAGGATTGATCATGATGAAGCCTCATCACGCGGGCGCGCTCGCGCTCGCCCTTTGCCTTGCGGCCTGCGCCGGATTCGATCAGACGGTCAACAACGCCGTCGCTTGGGTCGACGCGCCGGCGACGCAGCAGGCGATTGGCTCGCTGAAATCCGGCGTGGTCGCCTTCACTTGCGCCGTCGCCGATGCCAGCGCCGTTGCGAAAGCGATCGAGTCGAGTGTCGGCGCCGGACAGTCGCTGATCGGCACCGACGGCAAGGTCTATGTCGCATCGGCAACGGCCTGCGCGGCAGTCGGCGGAACCCTGGGTCCGCAGGCGGTCGTCCCGTGAGCGCGGCTTTCGCCTTGGCAAGGGGGAGGGTGACCATTCCCGATGCCTGACGGACTCTGGCTGCCCCTCATCGCCGGTCTGTTCGGCACGCTGGTCGGCTCCATCGCCACGATCCTGTCGGCGCTCATCAACCGACAGCCGACGCTCGCCTCGGTTCTCGATTCGCGCATCGCGACCGTGATGCAGATCTACGAGCGGACGATCGGTGAACTGCGGACGGAAATCTGCCGGCTGCAGGAGAAAATCGACATCTATGAAAGGACCATCATGGACCTGCGCGACCACATCGCGCAGCTCGAAGCCAAGATCGATATTCTGAAGGTCCGCTTCAACGCGCCGGGCCCCGCCACTGGAGCAAACGCTGCAGTCGAATAGCCAAGTTTCCTCCCGATCTGCCCCCGACCTGCCACCTCGCCCCTGTCCCGGTTCACCGGGGCAGGGGCTTTTTTTGATTCCGGCCCTGCCGGCGACCGGCTTGCGGAGACGATGATTTTCGAATTACAGCAAGGCCACCGGCATCCGCCGTGGCAGGAAGGTTGAACAGCATGGCCTCGATCTACGATTTTTCGGCCAAGACGTTGGATGGAAAAGAGGAATCGCTCGCCGATTTCCGTGGCCAGGTGCTGCTCGTGGTCAATACGGCGAGCAAATGCGGGTTTACGCCCCAATATGAGGGGCTCGAGGCGCTTTATAAGAAATATCACGCCGAGGGCTTCGAGGTTCTGGGCTTCCCTTGCAATCAGTTCGGCGCCCAGGAGCCGGGCGACGCGGCGGCGATTGGCGCCTTCTGCTCGCTGAATTACGGCGTGAGCTTTCCGATGTTCGACAAGATCGAGGTCAACGGTGAGGCAACCCATCCCCTCTACAAATTCCTCAAGAGCGCGCAGAAGGGCCTCGCCGGGACCGAGGCGATCAAATGGAATTTCACCAAATTTCTGATTGATCGGCAGGGCAATGTCGTCGCGCGCTTCGCTCCGACCACCAAGCCGGCGGAGATCGATCCGGAGGTCGCGCGCCTCCTCTGAGGCGGCGCAGCCCGCGCAAAGCGCGATTGCCACGCGGCGCGCGCGTGGCTAACAGAGAATTTCCATCGAAAGGAAGAGATCATGCCGCAACGGCTCGACATGCGCAGCCCCGATTTCGGGACGGCCTTTGCCGCCTTGCTGGCCTCCAAGCGCGAGGCCGCGGCAGACGTCGATGAGGCCGTGCAGAAGATCATCGCCGATGTCGTCGCGGAGGGCGATGCGGCGCTCGTTGCCTATTCGCAGAAATTCGACCGTGTCGATCTCGGCGCCCTCGGCCTTGCCGTGTCGGCGCAGGAGATTGCCGCTGCCGAGCGCGCCGCCGCGCCGGAAGCACTTGCCGCGCTGCGCTTCGCGCATGAGCGGATCACCGCTTTTCACGAGCGCCAGCGGCCGCAGGATCTGATCTTCACCGACGCCCTTGGCGTCGAGCTCGGTTGGCGCTGGTCGGCGGTCGACGCAGCCGGGCTCTATGTACCCGGAGGCACCGCAAGCTATCCATCCTCGGTGTTGATGAACGCCATCCCGGCGAAGGTTGCGGGTGTCCCGCGTCTCGTCATGGTCGTCCCGGCGCCGGATGGCTTGATCGCGCCGCTCGTGCTGGCGGCGGCGAAGCTCGCGGGCATCGACGAGATTTATCGCGTCGGCGGCGCCCAGGCGATCGCGGCATTGGCCTATGGCACCGAGACGATCGCGCCGGTGGCAAAGATCGTCGGCCCGGGTAACGCCTATGTCGCGGCAGCGAAGCGGCGCGTCTTCGGCACCGTCGGCATCGATATGATCGCCGGGCCGTCCGAAGTGCTGATCATCGCCGACGATAGCGGCAATCCCGACTGGATCGCCGCCGATCTGCTGGCTCAGGCGGAGCATGACACGGCCGCGCAATCGATCCTCATCACCGACAGCGCCACGCTCGCGGCGGCGGTCGAGGCTGCGGTGGAGCGTCAGCTCGCGAGCCTGTCGCGCGTGGCGATCGCCGGGCCAAGCTGGCGCGATCACGGCGCCATCATCGAGGTCGCGGACATCACGGCGGCGCTGCCGCTGGCAGAGCGTATCGCGCCCGAGCACCTCGAAATCATCACCCGCGATGCCGACGCGCTCGCGGCCCGCGTGAGGAATGCCGGCGCGATTTTCATCGGCGCCCATACGCCCGAGGCAATCGGCGATTATGTCGGCGGCTCGAACCATGTTCTGCCGACCGCCCGTTCGGCGCGGTTCTCGTCCGGGCTCAACGTGCTCGATTTCATGAAGCGCACCTCGATCCTGAAGTGCAGCGCCGAAAGCCTCAAGGCGCTCGGCCCGGCGGCGGTGACGCTCGGCAACGCCGAGGGTCTTGACGCCCATGCGCGCTCGGTCGCCTTTCGACTCGGCTTGACGAACTCATGAACGCCAACGAGCCTCGCCGCAATCGTCTCATATCGGTGACGCTCGACGAGGCTTCGATCGGCCGTGGCACGTCGGATCAGGAACACGAGCGCCAGATCGCGATCTACGATCTCATCGAGGAGAACGATTTCGGCCTGCCGGATCGCGATGATGGTCCGTATGCGCTCAAAATATCGCTGCACGACGCCAAGCTCGCCTTCGAAATCTCGAATGAGGCGCAGGAAGTGGTCGCGGCGCATATTCTGTCGCTGACGCCGTTCCGCCGCCTGCTCAAGGATTATTTCCTGATCTGCGAGAGCTATTACGATGCCATCCGCTCGGCGACGCGGGCGCAGATCGAGGCGATCGATATGGGCCGCCGCGCCTTGCATGACGAGGCGGCAGCGCTTTTGCAGGAGCGACTCAAGGGCAAGATCGTCTGCGATCTCGATACGGCGCGGCGCATCTTCACCCTTGTCACGGCTTTGCATTGGAAGGGTTGAGCGGCGAAAGTGCCTGACCTCTCTATTCCTTCGGCGCTCAAGCGACCGCCGCAGTCGATTCTCTTCGTCTGCTCGGAGAACAGCGTCCGCTCGCCGATGGCCGAGGCGCTGACGCGAAAAATCATCGGCAACACGGTCTATGTCGCCTCCGTCGGCCTGCGGCGCGGCAAGATCGATAGCTTTGCCGCCGAAGTTTTGCGCGAGATCGGCATCGAAGGCGGTTTGCGCGCCCCGCGCGCATTTGAGGATTTCGAGGACGAAGCTTTCGATCTCGTTGTCAGCCTGACGCCGGAAGCCCGCGACCGGATCGCTGAACTCGCCCGCGGCGTGCCGACAGAGCTCGCTTATTGGCCGACGCCCGATCCAACGCAGGTCGAGGGCACGCGCGAAACCGTACTCAATGCTTACCGCGCCGCGCGCGACGGCCTGGCGCGGCGGATTCGTGAACTGTTCATGACGAGCGGCGCGCCGTAGCTGCGGCCGGGGCCATCCGAACCTGGCCTCACCGGCCGGGGTTCGGTTCGGCATCGCGTTTGATTGCGCCGTTCCTTGAGAATGCCTCCCGGAATTCAAGGCGATAGACCTTTCGGCGCGGGTCGTCGGCTAGTTTATTTGTAAATCTTGCGGTTAGTGACGGCTAGGCTACACTCGCGCGCTTTATTTTATAGGCGGTCGGTCTTCCGCATGTCGTCAGATTGCAAAAGCGGATCACGACAATATGTGTGTTTTGCGCGTCGGCTGGAGGCCGCGTGGCGATGACAATGGAGGGATTTTCATGCCGGTGAAGTTGAGCAAATGCGTTTCGCTGGCCGCGGTGTTTTTCGCGGCAGCGTCCTTCCAGGCTGCCAATGCGGAAAGCGCGCTACGGCCATTGGCCGGCTATTGGCTCGGCGCCGGTACGATTTCCATGAAGAACGGCACGAGTGAGCGCATCCGCTGTAAAGGCTCCTATGCCATCTCGCCGGCCGGAAATGCGCTGAATCAGAGCCTTCTTTGCGCCAGCGACAGCTACAAGTTCGACGTGAAGAGCAACGTATTCGAGAATTCGCCCGGGGTGCTCACCGGCTCCTGGGGGGAGACGACTCGTAACGCAACTGGCCAGCTCTCCGGCCGCGTGGCGGGCCCCCATATATTGGCCGATGTCGCCGGCGTCGGCTTCACCGCAGCGATTTCGATCACGACGCGCGGCCGTCAGCAATCGGTTACGATTTCCCCCACCGGCGGCACGGATGTCGTCCGCGTCGCCGTTTCAATGCGCAAGGAATAAAGATGTCGCGGGCCCGCGCCGGCAGCGCGCGGGCTTGACGGCTTTCAATTCCAGTTGCGGTTCCGCGTCCAGCGCAAGAGCAGCATGATCGTCGGCCGCAGGATGAACAGGTCGGCGATCAGCGCTGTCAGCATCGCGAACGAACTCAGCCAGCCGAACAGCCGCAGCGATGGGAGCTGCGAGAAGATCGTCATAGCGAGGCCGCACGCCAGCACGATCGAGGTCAGGATCAGCGCCGGCCCGACAAGAATGGTCGCGCGTTCGACGCCGATGGACGGATCTTCGCCGGGTTTGTCCTCAAGCCGCAGCCGGTTGAGGAAATGGATTGTCGCGCTGAGGCCGAGGCCGAATGACACGGTCAGCGCCACGACGCTCGCGAATTGTAGGCCCTGGCCGAACAGCCATAGCGCCGCGCCGGCGGAAAAGACCGGGAAAACGGCGGGCATGATCGAGGCGAGCATCACCGAGAATGAGCGGAAGGCAAGGCCAATGAAGGCGGCGACGAAGACGATCTCGATCGTCAGGCCGCGGTTCAACTTCTCGATCATGCTGGCGCTGTTATGCGCCGCGATGACAGCAAGGCCGGTGACGGCGATTTCATAGCCCGGATGTTCGGCGCGCACGGCGGCGAGCTTTTTATCGAGCGAATCGACCACGGGCAGCAACTGGCTCGAATCGACATCGGGCAGGCGGCCCTCGACGATAACGGCGTCCTGCTTATCCGAGATGAACCGTTCGACGAGATATTTCGGCAGATAACCGACATATTGCTTCAGCGTCGCGACGTCCGACTTACCGATTTTCTGGGCGAGCCAGCGGCGCAGCGTCTCGAGCGACCAGACATTGCCGATGCCGGCCTGCTTCTCGACGATCGAATGGACTTCGGCGATCGTCGCCAGGGTCTGCGGCGCGTAGAGCGACTGGCCCTTGGGGAATTCGATCAGCACGTCGACCGGCTGGGCGCCGGTCAATTTGGCGTCGAGCTCGCGGTTGGCCTGCACCGCCCTCTGCTTATCGGGCACCTGATCGGCCAGGTGATAGCGCGGCTGCAGATTGGCATAGATCGAGCCGAGCCCGATGACGACGATCAGGCCGATCAGGCTGTAGAGACCCGGCCGGCTGACCATCCGCGCGGCGATCCAGCCGCAGAAGCGGCGCAGCGCATCGACTGCCAGGTCCGCGCCCTTGATCCGCGCGACGAAAGCCGCCTCGCGCCGCAGGAGGAACATGCCGAGCAGCGGGATGATGGTCAAGACAGAGACGAGGGCGATTAGCGTCGCGATCAGCCCCGCCTCGCCGAAGCTGCGGATGAGGTCCGAGTTCGAAAATGTCAGCGCGACGAAGGAGAGGCCGGCTGTCGCGTGGGTGAGCACGCAGGCGGGGCCGACGATATGAATCGCCGTGCGCAGCGCTTCGGCCTTGCTCTGCCCGGCGATGATGCGGTCGCGCGTCGCGAAGGTGAGCTGCATCGAATCGGAGAAGCTGATCACCATGATGAGCGGCGTCATCACGTTGAGGAACATGTTGAGCCGGAAATCGAGCCAGCCGAGCATGCCGAGCGACAGCAGAATGGCGAGCAACGGCGGCGCTGCGGCGATAATCATGAAGGAGATGCGGCGGAAGAACAGGATGGCGATAAGGCAACCGCCGAGAAAGCCGAGCGCGTTGTAGACGATGCGGTCGCGCTCGACGGCGTTGCGGATTTCAAGCTGCATGACCGGCACGCCGGAAAGCTCGGCCGAAAGGCCGGAGCCGGCGAGATCCTCGGTCATCGTCTTGCGGATTTCGCCGACGACATCGCGCAGCTTGTTGCTCTGGACGACGGCGGGGTCGAGCGCAAGCACCGCCAGCGTCAGCTTGCCGTCGAGCGAAAGCAGCTTGCCGCGCAAAATCTCGTTGCCCATCACCTTCTGGATGAGCTGGTCATAGGCTGCGCCCTCGGGAAGCGGGTCGGGGAACAGCGGCGCCGGGATATGATTGCCTTCCGGCGGCTGACGCGCGGAATAAAGTGAGATGATGCCGCGCGTGCCGTCGATCAATTGCAGGTCGGTGACGAGGTCGCGAAGCTTGCCAAGGTTGTCCCGCGAGAGCAGCGTGTCGCCTTCGATGACGACCAGCACGTCATATTCGCTCGAAGGAAACCGCTTCGTCACATCCTCATACTGATGGAACTCCGGCGTGTTCGAACGGAAGAGCTGGCTGAGCGAATCATCGACCTGGATGCGCCCGATTCCGAAGGCGGCGAGAATGGCGGCGACCGTCAGAACGGCGGCGACGAGATAGGGGAAACGCAGCGAGACGAGGCCGATGCGCTCGATCCCGTAAGCTAGCGGATGCAGCTTGCGCCCCGCGCCGGTCGCCGGCGGCTCCTTCAGAAGCGCGTCCAAATCTTCGTCTGACAGGATCTCTCTCCGTCATCAGGCAAGGGGGATCGTAGAGGCGCCGCCTGCCACTGGCCAGAGGGGCAAAGACGGACGCGATTGTGGCGTAGGTGTGGAGTCTGCGACCGGACTTGTAAAGAGTGCCAAGCTTTTGCAAGAATACAGAGGCGGTACGGATAGCGCGTGAGCCATAAGGCGGCCGCCGACAGGTAAAGGGCAAGCAACTTCCAGTTGGAAGGGCGGCGCTCGCTCTTGCGTCAGGGGCTGGAAGGCTTAAATTATCCTGTGAGTATTTTCCCAGCGGATTTTCGATGACTTTTGTCGATGCTTTGGAAGTGCCTGGCCGCAAGACGGGGCAGATCAAGCTGCATGGCCCCGAGGCGTTCGAAGGCATGCGAAAGGCCGGACGGCTGACCGCCGAGGCGCTCGATATGCTCGCGCCTTATGTGAAGCCGGGTGTGACGACCGAATTTCTCGACAACCTCGTCTTTGATTTTGCCGTCGCGCACAATGCCTATCCGGCGCCGCTCGACTATCGCGGCTACCGCAAGTCGATCTGCACCTCGATCAATCATGTCGTCTGCCACGGCATCCCGGACCGCAAGCCCCTGCGCGAGGGGGATATCGTCAATATCGACGTGACTTTGATTGTCGATGGCTGGCACGGCGATTCGAGCCGCATGTATCTCGTCGGCGAAGTCTCGCGGCGGGCGCAGCGGCTGGTCGAGGTCACTTATGAGGCGATGATGCGCGGCATCGCCGTCGTCAGGCCGGGGGCGACGACGGGCGACATCGGCGCGGCGATCCAGGATTTCGCCGAGGCGGAGCGCTGCTCCGTGGTGCGGGATTTCTGCGGCCACGGGCTCGGGCGTCTTTTTCACGACGAGCCGAATGTCCTGCATTACGGTCGGCGCGGCGAGGGTGTCGTGCTGAAGCCGGGTATGTTCTTTACTATCGAGCCGATGATCAACCTCGGCCGGCCGCACGTGAAAATCCTTTCGGATGGCTGGACGGCGGTCACGCGCGACCGCTCGATGTCGGCGCAGTTCGAGCATACGATCGGCGTCACCGAGACCGGCTACGAGAATTTTACGCTGTCGCCGAAGGGGCTGCATCATCCGCCCTACGATGCGGCGGCGGCCGGGGCGTGACGAAAGCGCCATCCCTGGCTGAAGCGGCGGAGGAACCGCAGCATTACCTCGGCCACAGGTCGCGATTGCGCGGACGGTTTCTGAAGGCCGGCGGCGAGGCGCTGGCGGATTACGAGCTTCTCGAACTCGTCCTGTTTCGCGCCATCCCGCGCCGCGACGTCAAACCGCTCGCCAAGGCGCTCATCGCGCGGTTCGGCTCGTTCGCCGGCGTCGTCGCGGCCCGGCCGGAGCGGCTGCGCGAGATCGACGGGCTCGGCGAGGCGGCGATCGTCGAGCTGAAAATCGTCGCCGAGGCCGCCAAGCGCTTCACCAAAGTGAATATGCAAAACCGGCCGGCGATGGGCAGTTTTTCCGCCGTGCTCGAATATTGCCGCACCGCCATGGCCTATCTGGACCGCGAGGAATTCCGGATTCTGTTTCTCGACAAGAAAAATATTTTGATTGCTGACGAGGTGCAAAGTGTCGGCACTATCGACCATGCGCCCGTCTACCCCCGCGAGATCCTGCGCCGGGCTTTCGAGTTGAACGCGACGGCGATCATCCTGGTCCACAATCACCCGTCCGGGGACCCGTCGCCCTCCCAGGCGGACATCCAATTGACCAAGCAGATTGTGTCCCTGGGTAAATCGCTGAATGTCGCCGTGCATGACCATCTGATCATCGGCCGGGAGGGCTTCGCCAGCTTCCGCGCGTTGCAACTCATTTGAGTCAAAACTTAAGGCCGGCGCGCGGAGGTGTGGAAACCTGCGAAAAAGCAAGTCTTTGCGGCCGTCCCCCAAATAGTCTCCAATACTAATTTAACTCAAGCTCGGTAAACTACTAGGATTGGCATTGGCCGGCCGAGGGCAATACCCCGGCCGCGTTGATCGGACAATGACCGAGCGGAAGTCGATCATGCAGGGTGTGGCCAAGAAGCATTCCGGCTTTCTGTCCAAGCTGAGGCTCACGGTCGGCCACGTGGACCTGCCGGCGCTGCAGATTTGGATATTCGCCAATTTCGTGTCGATGGCGTTGATCCTGATCCTCGGGATCCGCATCGGCCTCTTGCTCTTCGGCAGCCCTGCCAATTTCCTTTCCTGGAAATTCTTGAGTGCGGCGCTCTTGGCGAACGCCTGGCTGGTGGCCACGGCCATTCTGGTCAGGTTCTTGACGGCCTGGATGGCCTATCGTGTTCTCGACGCGCTCCGCAGCAGCGAGGCACGGGCGCGGCAGGTTGCCGGCCGCGACGTTCTCTCCGGCCTGCCCAACCGGTTTTTGTTCAATGAACTCGTCGATGCCGAGATCGCCCGCTGTCGCCGCGGCCGGCATCAATTCGCCCTGTTCTATCTCGATCTCGATCATTTCAAGCAAGCCAACGATACGTTCGGCCATGATGTCGGCGACCGGCTGATCGTGGCGTTCACGCGGCGGTTGGCGCAGGTGCTGCGCGCCTGCGATCATTTCGCCAGGCTAGGCGGCGACGAATTCGCTCTGATCCAGGCTGATGTCGCCGAGCCGCGCGATTGCGCGCGCCTGGCGCAACGCATTCTCGATGCGATGAGCGTGCCGTTCGAGATCAATAATCAGCAGATTTTCATCGGCGTTTCCATCGGCATCGCACTCTGCCCGCAGAACGCGACCGACCGGCAGGAGATGATGCGCCTTGCCGATCTCGCGCTTTATCGCTCGAAGCAGGCGGGACGCAATCGCTTCGCCTTCTTTGAAGCGAAGATGGGCGAGGAATTGCGAATGCGCCAGAGCGCCGAGGACGAATTGCGCGCCGCGATCGAGAACGACGAATTGCAACTTCTTTATCAGCCGATCCTCTCCGCCCAGGACGGCAAGATCGTCTGCGTCGAGGCTTTGGCGCGCTGGCAGCACAGAGCCTATGGCCTGCTTTCGGCGGATAGCTTCATCCCGCTCGCCGAGGAGCGCGGCCTCATCGTCGCGCTCGGCGAATGGGCCCTGCGCCGCGCCTGCGCCGAGGCCAAGCTTTGGCCCGATGTCAAGGTCGCCATCAATGTTTCGCCGATCCAGTTCCGGCAGAAGGATTTCGTCGCCACCGTCAATCGCATCTTGACCGAATCCGGCACGGACGCGCAGCGCGTCGAGCTTGAGCTGACCGAAGGTGTCGTCATCGCCGATGCCGATCTCGCCGAACATGCGATGGTCGATCTCCGCGCGCTCGGCGTGCGCATGGTGCTTGACGATTTCGGTACCGGTTACTCGAGCCTGATCTATCTACGCCGTTTCGCCTTCGACAAGATCAAGATCGACCGCTCTTTCATGGAGTCGATGGAATTTTCTGGTGAGAGCGCGATCATTATTCGCTCGATCGTCGATCTTGGCCGCTCGCTTGGCCTGACGGTGACGGCGGAGGGCGTCGAGACCGAGGAACAGGCGCGCTTCCTACGGACGCTCGGCTGCGACGAGCTGCAGGGCTATCTTTTCGGCCGCCCCGTGACCGCGACGGAAATCGAGCAGCGGCTCGCAGAGCAGCGCGCGGAACAAATGCCTCCGGAAGCGCTACGCTTCATCGCCTGAATATATGGCCTGAATATTTAGTGCAGCGGGAATTCCGCGCTTAACGTCCGCACCTCGGCCGGTTTGAGAAGGCCCGAATGGCCGATGCGAACGCTATAGATCGGACCGTCGAGCTTTTCTCGCCAGAAGGTGAGAAATTTGATCAGCGTGGGAAATTCCGGGGCGATGTCGTAGTCCTGCCAAAGGAAGCTCTGCAGAACCAGCGGGTGGTCCGGCATCCGATAAAGAATCTCGGCCGTTGTCAGGCTGTAGCCCGACAATCGCTTGACGAACCCGCTCGAAACGTCCGTCCGTTCGACCGCGCCCCATTTCGCCATGTGCTGCCCCCTGTTGAAGGCTGATGCGGCGAATCGGCTGTTGCTCTATCGCCGCGAGGGTAAATTTCGCTCCGAAAAGATTAATGAAGATTTGAGCCGGCGGTTGCGCTCTAACGGCAACACCGCGCAAAAAAAATCGGCGGCTCAAGGCCGCCGATTTCATCCGTGCCTGAGCAGCAATCAACGATGACCGCCGCCTCCGTGGCCACCACCGCCGTGGCCTCCACCGCCGTGACCACCACCGCCGTGGCCGCCACCGCCATGCCAGCCGCCACCACCGTGGCCTCCGCCGCCGTGACCACCCCAGCCGCCGTGGCCGCCATGACCACCCCAGCCACCGTGACCGCCATGCCAGCCGCCGCCGTGGCCGCCATGCCAGCCGTGCCAGCCATAGCCGCCGCCCCAGCCGAAGCCGTTGCGCCAGGCATAACCGCACCAGTACCAGCCCGGGCCGCGCCAGCCGGCGTCATACCAGCAATAATTCTGGCCGCCCCACAAGAACTGGGTCTTCTCGATGGCGGCGAGGCCGTTGGCAGATTGCTGCACGGCCGACTGATCGGCGAAGGGCGCGGCCTGTGCGACTGGAATCATCGCGCTTGCTGTTAACGCCGCCGCCGTAAGGCTTGAAAGAAGTAAACGCACTTCGGTCTCCCTTAGACTAGATTATGTACAAGCCAAAAAGTGCAAGCCGCACGCAGGCTGTCGTGTTGCTTGGAGTAACGGTCGAATCGGTAATGAGTTGCATTGCGAAAGCGACCGCATAGTCTTGAGGCTGCGACTCGCCGACTGAACACTGGATGAATTTGTCCTTTCCAGCGTGCACGAGCGCGTGATGATTAACTTCGTTTGCCCAAGCGCGTCGCGGCGCGTTTAAATAGTCGCGGTCCTGCTTAAGTAGTAATGGTTGCGGCGTAAGGATGATTTGATTTGCCATAGCGGGCTGCGCGGATCGCCCAGCCTTTGTGAAAGATGAATGACGCTGATGGATTTTCGTTCGATATACGGCCAGGGCTTCGCGCGCGTCGCAGCTTGCGCGACGACGTGCCGGCTCGCCGACCCCGTCGCAAACGGTGAGGCGATCCTCGCGGTTCTGGCGGAATTGGACGCCGATGCTGCCGCGCTCGCGGTGTTTCCCGAGCTTTCGCTGACCGGCTATGCGATCGACGATCTTTTGTTGCAGGACACGCTGCACGCTGCGGTCGCCCGCGCGGTGGATCGCCTCGTCGCTGCTTCCGCCGACCTCATGCCGCTGATCCTCGTCGGCGCACCGCTGCGCCATCAGGGCCGGCTGTATAATTGCGCCCTTGCCATCCATCGCGGCCGCTTGCTGGGCGTCGTCCCGAAAATCCATCTGCCGAATTATCGCGAGTTCTACGAGCGGCGGCATTTCGCGTCCGGCGATGCGACGGAGGGCGGCGAGATCATTGTCGGCGCGCATACCGCGCCGTTCGGTCCGGACCTTCTTTTTGCCGCCGAGGACATCGAGGGCTTCGTGGTTCACGCCGAAATCTGCGAGGATTTCTGGGTGCCCGTGCCGCAGTCTTCGCTTGCGGCACTCGCCGGCGCGACGGTGCTCGCCAATCTTTCAGCGAGCAATATCACTATCGGCAAGGCCGATACGCGCCGGCTCCTGATACAATCGCAATCGCAGCGCTGTCTTTCGGCCTATCTTTATTCCGCTGCCGGAAAGGGCGAGTCGACGACCGATCTCGCCTGGGACGGCCAGACGACGATCGCCGAGAACGGGGTGATCCTCGCCGAATCGCCGCGCTTCGCCGAGTCGGCACAATTCGTCGCCGCGGACATCGACCTCGAACTTCTGGCGCAGGAGCGGTTGCGGCAAGGTACATTCGATGACAACCGCCGCCATATCGGGGTTACCGCTGACGACTTCCGGCGCATCTCTTTCCGGCTGGGGCCGCCCAAGGGCGACATCGGGCTCCTGCGCGACGTCGCGCGCTTTCCCTTCGTTCCGGCCGATCCCGCGCGGCTGGAGCAGGATTGCTATGAGGCTTACAATATCCAGGTGACGGCGCTGGAGCAGCGGCTCGCTGCGTCGAAAATCGACAAGCTTGTCATCGGCGTTTCCGGCGGCCTCGATTCCACGCACGCGCTCATCGTCGCCGCCAAAGCGATGGATCGCCTCGGCAAGCCGCGCAGCAACATCCTCGCCTATACGATGCCCGGCTTCGCCACGAGCGAGACGACGAAGAGCAACGCGATCGCGCTGATGGAGGCGCTCGGCGTAACGGCCAAAGAGCTCGACATCACCGAAACCGCGCGGCTGATGCTCAAAGAGATCGGCCATCCTTACAGCGCCGGCAAGAAGGTCTATGACGTGACTTTCGAGAACGTCCAGGCGGGGCTGCGCACGGATTATCTGTTCCGGCTGGCGAATCTTCATGGCGGTCTAGTGCTCGGCACCGGCGATCTGTCGGAGCTTGCGCTCGGCTGGTGTACTTATGGCGTCGGCGATCAGATGTCGCATTATGCGGTCAATGCCGGCGTGCCGAAGACCTTGATCCAGTATTTGATCCGCTGGTGCATCGCGACCGGGCAATATGCGCCGCCGGTGCTCGCGACACTCGATTCGATCCTGCATACGGAGATTACGCCGGAGCTGGTCCCGGCGGGGGCGGGCGGAGAAGTGCAAAGCACCGAGGCGTTCATCGGCCCCTACGAATTGCAGGACTTCAACCTCTTCTATGTCCTGCGCTATGGCTTCCGGCCGGCCAAGATCGCTTTTCTCGCCGAGGCCGCTTGGGCCCATGTCGGCAAGGGCGCATGGCCGCAGGATTTTCCGGAAGATCGCCGTCATGCCTACGATCTGGCGCAAATCCGGCGCTGGCTTGAAGTTTTCATCCGCCGCTTCTTCGGCTTCAGCCAATTCAAGCGCTCGGCGCTGCCGAACGGGCCGAAGGTCGTCGCCGGCGGATCGCTGTCGCCGCGCAGCGACTGGCGCGCGCCGTCCGATGGCAATGCGCAAGCCTGGCTCGACGATCTCGCTCGCCATGTCCCGAAGGCTTAGGCGTGCTTCGTCTGTAAGCTAATGATTCTCATGATGATAATGCGTCTCTACGGCGGCGGACGCGATGTGCGGTGCGCGCGGGAGGCCCTCGGCCTGCGCGCAAAAATTTCACGCAAGCGCCTGGCGCCGATCATGTCTTTCTCTTGCGGCGTTTCGCAAGCGGGCTAGTCTAGAAGCGCGCCGCCGATCATTCGGGCTGAACGCGGCGACCTTCGGGAGAGCGGTCATGACCGAGACCATCATCGACGGCGAGACCTTCAACATTATCGTCGAAGGCCAGCCGGATGCCCCGGCGATTCTGCTGGCGCATTCGCTGGGCACCAATCTTCATCTTTTCGATCATCAGGTCGCGGCCCTGAAGCCGCATTTCCGTCTCGTGCGCTATGATTTGCGCGGCCATGGGGGCAGCCAGATAACCCCCGCGCCTTATTCGCTTGCGAAGCTCGGGCGAGATGCGCTGGCGGTTCTCGACGCGCTCAAGATCGACAAGGTGGATCTCATCGGCGCGTCGGCGGGCGGGCTCGTCAGCCTTTGGCTGCTGCGCCATGCGCCGGAGCGGATCGGCCGCGCCGTGCTCGCCAATACCGCGGCCCGGATCGGCACGGCGGAAAACTGGAACGAGCGAATCCGCATCGTGACGGAAAATGGCGTCGGTACTCTGGCGCCGGCCCTGATCGAAAACTGGTTCACCCGGTCTTATCGCGAGCAGCATCCCGCGGAAGTCAGCCACTTCGAGGAGACGGCCGCGGCGACGAGCGTGGAAGGCTATGCCGGTGCCTCTGCCGCGCTTCGCGACGCGGACCTGCGCGAAGACCTGCGTGAGATAACTCATCCCGTCCTCGTCATCGTCGGTCGTCATGATCCGGTGACGCCGCCGGGTGTCGGCGCTTTGGTCGCGAGTTCGATCCCGAATGCCAAACTGGTGACGCTGGAAGCGGCGCATCTGTCGGCGGTCGAAGCCGCCGAGGCGTTCAACGATGCGGTGCTGGAGTTCCTTCTCGGCGCTGCCGAGGAGAAATCCACCGCGGAGGAAAAGCCTGCGCCGGCCGCACCGAAAAAGCCTCGCGTGCCGCGTCAGCCCAAGCCGAAGGCAGCGGAGCCCGTGGCGTCGGTGCCTGAAAAGCCGCCGATTGTTTCCGCGCCCAAGCCCTTGGCGAAGAAATCGCCGACAAAGAAATCTCCGGCGCGTAAAGCTGCAGTGAAAAAGCGGGTGGCGAAAAAAGCCGTACCCAAGAAGAAGGCCGTGGCCAAGAAGGCAACCGCCAAGAAAACGGTGCGCAAGCTCGCCGCCAAGAAACGTGTCGCCCGCAAAGCCGCGGTCAAGAAGAGCTCCGTCCGCAAAGCCGCCATAAAGAAGCGCCCGGTGAAGAAAGTGGCGCGCAAGGCGACGCCGAAGAAATCCGCTCGCAAGGTTGTGGCGAAACGCAAGGTCGCGGCGAAACGCACGGTGAAAAAGCCGGTGCGGAAAACAGTCGCGAAGAAGTCGCCACGCAAGGTTACGCGACGCCGGGCCGGGCGGCGCTAGAGCATCGGCCCGTGCCTTACGAAGAAGCCTGGAGCCGCGCGAGAATCGGGCGCAGCCGCGCGATGATGATTTCACGCAGCCCGGCGATGTCGAAATAGCAGATGAAGAGCGTGTAGATCAGCGTGCCGGCGAGCACCTGTACTGCAAGAGTGAGGAAGCCGGGATTGTGCTCGCGGAGCGGCAGCAGCGCTGCCGCCATGGCTGCGGTGCCGAGCACGGCAAGAGCGAGATCGCGCAGGCGCGGCCATTGCGGCTTGGTAAATTTCGCCATCACGATCAGCGCCACGAGTGCGGACATATAAGCGCCGGTCTGCGCGATGGCGAAGCTCGAAGCGTCCGGGTTCCTCGGCAGGACGAGGATGAGCAGGGCGTCGACGATACAGGCGATGACCGCGGCGGCGATGAGCGGCGCGGTGCGCTTGGCGATCTGGAAGATCGGGCTGATCGCGAAGAGGATTAGCGCCGAGCTGAACAGGCCCGCCATCATCAGGGTGAGGAGTTTGGCGAAGGGGCCGCGATAGGCGAGCGGCACGATCACATGCTGGATAGACGGCAGGGTCAGCCAGATTCCCGTGCAGGCGGGCAGCACGATGGCGATGACGATCGCCATATTGCGCGCCACCTGATCCTTGGCAGGGCTTGGTCCATGCTCGTCGTGCAGCGCGACGGCGATCTGGAACAGCACGACATCGAGAGCCGAGCCGATCGCCTGGATCGCCTTGCTGCCGAGATCATAGGCAAGCGAGAACTGGCCCGTCTCCGAGAAGCCGTAGAGCGTCGCGATGATCGAGCGGTTGGCGAGCGGAATGGCAAGATAGAGCACATTGGCGAGGACGATCGGCATCGAATAGGCGAGAATCGATTTGGCGATCGCACGGCTCGCATGTGCGCGCTTGGCATCGTGATCGCGCAGCGCCGCACGGGCGGTGATGACGGCGCCCGACATGCTGATGATCGTGCCGATCAGCGCCATTTTGGCCGAACCGAACAGAAAGGCGCCGCCGCCCGTCAGCACTAGTGCCAAGGCGTTCTTGACGAGGATCAGCCTTGTATAGAGCCGGTCGTGGAAGCGGGCGCGGACGAGGGCGGTATTATAGTCGAAGACACCGTTCGAGACGGCGCAAATGAGGGCAAGCGCAATCAGGCTGTTCGACAGGGTGAAATGCGCGCCGGAAAGAAACAGCAGGCTGGCCGCGACGCTCATCGACAGGGCGATGACGATGAAGGTGACGTCGAGCGTCGCCCGCAGGGTGGGATCTTCCTTGCGCACGCGCTCGGAATAAAACCGCGTCGCGCCGAGGCGCAGGCAATCGAAAAAGCCGGTCTGCACCGCGACCGCCACAGCGAAAGCGAGCGCGAAACGGCCGTATTCAGCCGGCCCCAGAAACTTCGCGACCAGCAGCCCGATCGCGAAATTGCAGAGCACGTTGAAGACAAAGGCGGCGAGAACCCTCATGCCTTCGGCTCAGGGGCTGGGGCAAACGCTAAGCGCGGGGGAGCGCCGGAGGAGGCTGTAGCTTGGCATGGTTCTCTTTGGCTTGCTTTCCATAGCGATTCCTGTGGGGAATGTCTTGCCGTAAAGCTGCCGCGCCGTCGCTGAACCGGGGTTAAACGGCTCCCCGTGGCCTGAGCGTCACGTAAGTGTGACGCTTCCGGCTTTCTTCACCCCTTTATTCAGTCTAAGAAACCAGCCGATGGTCAATAACGTCACGCTTTCGGCCGCCGCAGCGGCGGGGCTTCTCTCGTTCCTTAGCCCCTGCGTTCTGCCGCTGGTTCCGCCCTATCTCACCTTCATCGCGGGCACGACGATCGAAGATGTCGCGACGCAGAAGATCGCGCGCGCGCGGCGCGACATTTTTCTTGCCGCCATCCTTTTCGTTCTGGGTTTTTCGACAGTTTTCGTGGCGCTGGGCGCGACGGCCTCGTTCTTCGGCCAGATATTGCGCGCCCATATCGCCACGCTGTCGCTTCTCGCGGGCCTGGCGATCATCGCCATGGGCCTGCATTTTCTCGGGCTTTTCCGGATCGGCATGCTTTACCGCGAAAAGCGGCTCGACGTGCAGAAGCCGTTCGGACTCTGGGGCGCCTATATTATGGGGCTCGCCTTCGCTTTCGGCTGGACGCCCTGCATCGGGCCGATCCTCGCTGCCATTCTGGCGATCGCCGCCTCGGAGGAGACGGCAGCGCGGGGCGCTGGCCTGCTCGCGGTCTATTCCTTCGGCCTCGGCATTCCCTTCCTGCTGGCCGCGGCGGCGCTGGAGCCTTTCCTCGGCTTCCTGAAAAGATTCCGCGCGCATTTCGGCGCGGTCGAGCGCGTCGTCGGCGTATTGCTGGTGGCAACGGGCATCGCCTTTCTCACCGGTACGATGCAGAACCTGTCGTTCTGGCTGCTGCAGGCCTTTCCAGGTCTCGCCCATCTGGGGTGAGCTACCGGCTCGTCTCGTCATATTCGAGTTGATCCTCGTAGCCGCGCTTCCAGACGTAAATCTGATAATCCGGCGTCGTGACATCGCCCTTCGCATCGTAAGTGAGCGTTCCCAGCACGGTCTTGAATGGCCGGCCGGAATGGATCGCCTTGGCTATCGCGGCTGGCTCGAATGTTCCCGCGGCCTCTGCGGCCTGCGCCAACACTTCGACGGCGGCATAGGCATAGAGCGTGAAAACCTCCAGATCGATTTTGCGCGCCTTGAATTCTCTCATCACAGCCGCCGCCTGTGGGCTGTGGCGCGGATCGGTCGGGAAGGTCATCAGTGCGCCCTCGACCGCGCTCCCGCCGGCAAGGGCAAATTCGTCCGAGGCGAGAGAATCGCTGCCCACGAACAGCGCCCGCACCCCTTCCGCGCGCATCTCCTTGACGAGTTGGCCCGCATCGTTGCCATCGCCGCTCCAATAGACAACGTCGGCTGCCGCGGCCTTGATCCGGCCGACGAGCCCGCCGTCGTCGCCGTCCTTGTCGATGCCGGCATAGAGCACATCCGCGATCCCGGCTTTTGCCAGACGGGCGCGCAGATCGTCGGCGCGCTTTTTCCCGGAGGCGGTGTTGTCGTAGACGATCGCGATCCGTTTTTCTGTCCGCGCTTCCAGGAATGTGGCGGCGACGGCGCTCTGCTGATCGTCGCGTCCGCAGGTGCGGAACATCAGATCGAGGCCCCGCTCGGTGATCTGCGGATTGGTTGCCGAGGCCGTGATGTCGAGGATCGAATGGTTGGCGTAGATTTCCGAGGCGGCCAATGTCAGGCTCGATTGGAAATGGCCGATCACAAGGGAGATTTTCTCGGCGACGAAGCGGTTGGCGACATTGAGCGCCTGTTTCAACTCGCCGCGATCGTCGGCGGCGACAATGACGAGCTTCTGCCCGCGCACGCCGCCCGTTGCGTTGATGTCGGCCGCCGCCTGCTCCGCGCCGTTGCGCAATTCGATGCCGAAGACGGCATCCGGTCCGCTCAAGGGCGCCGCAAGCCCGATGCGGACCTCCGCGAAAGAGGGCGGTGAGAGCAGAAGCAGGGTGAAAAGGCCCGTCAAAAGGCCATAGACAAGGGCTTTCGCCAGCTTTCCCTGAATGTTTCCCCTCATGCGGCCTTGGCCTTTGTTTATTGATTTGGTGTAGTTATCTATCTGACTGAAACGCCGCCCGGACGGGGCGGTCTGGCCTCGGAGGCGCGGAAGCAAGCTTATGGACGCGGTTATTCATGACAGGTTTTCGGTTGAGCCGGAACATTTCCGCGAGGCGATGAGCCGGGTGGGCTCTGCGGTTCATATCGTGACGACGGGCGGACCTGCGGGCGCGGCTGGCGTGACCGCCAATGCCGTCACGTCGGTAACCGCCGAGCCGCCGACAATGCTGTTTTGTCTCAACAAGTCATCGCGCGCCGCGCCGCTGCTGCTGGAAAACGGCGTCTTCTGCGTCAATACGCTGGCGAGCGCGGATCAGGAACTGTCCGATATTTTCGCCGGCCGGACGGAGCATAGCCTCGAAGAGCGCTTTGCCGCCGCGACATGGCGGACGCTGACGACCGGGGCGCCCGTGCTGACCTCGGCGCTGGCCGTGTTCGATTGCCGGCTGATCGAGAGCCGGGAAATCTCGACGCATCTGATCCTGATCGGACAGGTGGAGGCGGTGCAGGTCGCTCCGAGGAGCGAAGCTCTGCTCTACCTGCACCGCAGCTATCGGCAGATCTGAGTTTATTCGCGCGAGAACAATTCGCCCTCCGGCGAGATGATTTTCGGCGCACCGGCGAGGCCCGCGGGGCGATTGCGCGTGCGGGCGCGTGGGCGCCTGGCGCGGATGAGTACCCGGCGCCGGCTCGGGCGGCGGGTCGCGCGCCGCGCAGGTGGTGTGCCGATAGTCTCGTCGAGCAGCGCCGGCATGGCGAAGAACCGCGCCCAGGTGCTCCATTGGTCGACGAGGGCAGCGATGTCGTTGGCGCGCGCCAGCGTCACCGAAAGATCGGTATCGCTGTGGGCCAGGCTGAGGCGATAGAATTGCCGTTCGAGCTTGTCCTCGCGGCTGAGGACAACGCCGCGATAAGCCTGGATCGGGATGGCGAGCCGCATCTTGACCCCGGCGAGCGCGCGCTCGATGCGCACGTCCCGCGGGTTCAACCGGACGGTCCGCGTGCCGCCGTCGGCGCGCTGGTCGCGCTCGCAATAGGCAAGGCCTTCGGGGTTGCGGTCGAGTTTCGGCATGGCGTTCTCCGCTGGGCTTGATGAAGGAGGATAGCCTGCTGCAAGATCCGCGAAATGACTATTAAGCAATTGATTTAAATACAGATTTTTGACTTGATGCTTGCTCGGAGGTTGGCGGAAACGGCGCAATTTTAATGAAAAACTCATCTCCGCGTCCTATTTACGGATCATGGGAGATCGGTCCGCCAACATGGCGATGCGGCCTGAATTTTGCTCCGTTTCAGATGGAAATTGGCGGACATTGATCAAAGGCGCGCAATCATCGCAATTCGACGGGCGCGTCTTTGGCGCTTCGGCGCGCTCCGCTCCAAACCAAGGCCCGGCAAGCATGAATGCGCCGCTTCCAAACCGGCCTGTCGAGGGTGAGCCGCGTAGCGCGGCGGGCCTCGCGCCTGAAAGGCGGAATTCGGACGTGGAGCCATTGTCGCATGATCATGCGCTTGTCGCCGCGTTGACCGATGTCACCAGGGCCGCGGGAGCGCTCGCGCAGGAATATTTCCGTCCGGGGGAAAAGACTTCGGCACCGATCCACCGCAAGGAGGACGGCTCGCCGGTCACCGAGGCTGATCTTGCCGTCAATCGCTTTCTCGAGCAGCGCCTGCGCGGGCTTTTGCCGGCGGCCGGTTGGCTGTCCGAGGAATCCGCCGACGCGCCGGAGCGGCGGGACGGCGAGCTTGTATTGGTCGTCGATCCGATCGACGGAACGCGCGCCTTTGCGACGGGCAATCCGGTCTGGGCGGTTTCGGTCGCGCTCGTCGATCGTCATCGCCCGGTCATCGGCATCGTTCACGCGCCGGCCCTCGCGGAAACCTATGTCGGGGTCAAGGACGCCGGCGCACGGCTCAACGGCCGGGCGATCGAGGTCTCGCGCCGTCGGAGTTTCGATGCCGAGGCGATGGTTGGCGGCCCCTTCGGCTTCGCGCAGCGGCTACGCAGTGCCGGACTTGAATTCGAGCTGCTGCCGAAAATTCCCTCGCTCGCGGTCCGCGTCTCGAAAGTGGCGGCGGGGGCGCTCGATGCCGCGCTCATTTCCGCCAATGCGCATGATTGGGATATTGCCGCCTGCGATCTGATCGTTACCGAGGCCGGGGGCACGTTGCGGAGCCTGCGCGGCCGCCAGCCGCTCTATAACCGCGTCCACACGATGCACGGCGAATTGGTGGCGGGGCCCGAGGTGTTGCTGGCGCAACTTGCCGCCGCGGACGGCCACGCCACGGCGCCCGAGCTTTAGTTCTTGCCCGTTTTTTGCTAAACGTCCTTCGCCATCCACGTTCCCAATCCAACAGGTATTTTATGGCGGCGGACGAACACAAACAGCGTCTTCATCTCGTCTTCGGCGGCGAACTCGTCGACCTCGACGGTACCGAATTCCGCGATCTCGATGCTATCGACATCGTCGGGATATTCCCGGATTATCAATCGGCCTACAAAGCCTGGCGGACGCGGGCGCAAGCGACGGTCGATAATGCCCATATGCGCTATTTCGTAGCGCATCTGCACCGCCTGCTCGATCCGGCGGAGCCGCCAAAGAGTTGAGGCGGCGCCGAATTGGCATCAGATATTTGTTTTTTTGAACAAATTGTACGCCAAAGCCCGTCGCGACCGGCTTTGGCCAAACTTCCTTCAAATGCGTTCCGTACAACCTTCAGGCGCTTGATTGCGCCGCCGTCTGGTTATTGACTATTTTCGGCTGGCCTCGTCGCTTGTGCCCCTCCCACAGCGTCTCATAACTTGCTCAAAGCCCTTCCCATTCTGCCCATTTATCAGGCTGCCAGCGCGGCCCTCGCGCCGCTCAGCCCGGTCGTACTCTACGTGCGGCGCAAATGGCGGCGCGACGAACCGGACCGCGATGGCGAGAGGCTCGGCCGCCCGACCCAGCCGCGGCCCGAGGGACCTCTGGCCTGGCTGCATGGCGCTAGCGTCGGCGAGAGTCTGGCGCTTCTGCCGTTGGTCGAGCGGCTCTCCGCGCGTGGCTTCACGATCCTGGTTTCGACCGGAACAAGCTCGGCCGCGGCGGTGATCGCGCCGCGGTTGCCGGCCGGCGCGCTGCATCAGTTCCTGCCGCTGGACGTGCCGCAATTCCTGACCCGCTTTCTCGCCTATTGGCGGCCAAATCTGGCGCTCATCGCCGAATCCGAGATCTGGCCCAATCTGTTTCTCGCCGTCAGGCGCCACAACATTCCGCTCCTTCTCGTCAATGCGCGGATATCGGAAGCCTCGTTTCAGCGCTGGCGCTGGCTTCCCGGCTTCATCGGGACGCTGCTTGGCGCGGTCGATCTGTGCCTGGCGCAGAGCGAGGTGGATGCGGAGCGCTTCGCCTTGCTTGGGGCGCGCCATGTCAAAATCGCCGGCAATCTCAAATACGACGTCAGCGCGCCGCCGGCGGATCGTCAGGCGTTGGCCGCGCTCGCGGTGCGGATCGGGGCGCGGCCGGTTTGGGTTGCCGCCTCGACCCATCGCGGCGAGGAGGAAATTATTCTCGCCGCGCATCAGATCGCGGCGCAATCCGTACCCGGTCTGCTGACCATCATCGTGCCGCGTCACGCCAAGCGTGGCGGCGAAATCGCCGGCCTCGCCCATGCGCGCGGCCTGGCGGTCGCGCAGCGCTCGACGGAGGTTTCTGAAAACGGGGCCTTGCCGGAAATCTACGTCGCCGACACGACCGGCGAGCTCGGCTTGTTTTATCGCGTCGCGGGCATCGCCTTCCTGGGCAAATCGCTGCTGCCGGCGACGAACGGCGGCCAAAACCCGGTCGAGCCGGCCAAGCTCGGCTGCGCGATCCTGCATGGGCCGCATGTTGCGAATTTTGGCGAAGTCTATCAGGTGCTCGACGAGGCGCGGGGCGCCGTCACCGTTGCCGATGCGGACACGATGGCCCGCGTCGTCGCCATTCTGCTCGCTGATGCCGGCAAATCGCGCTTGATGGCACGTGCGGCCAGCGAGACGGTCAAGGAACTCGGAGGCGCCTGCGAGCGGATCATGAGCGCGATCGAGCCGCATCTTGCTCAGCTTTCTTTCGAAAGCCGGCAATGGCAGCATTAACGCAGAGCACGCGGCAGACGCTTCTCGCCGAAGCTATTTGCCGAGCTTGATGCCCATGCGCTGCAATTTGGCTTGATAGCTGGCGTAAGGCTCCTGCAGATCGACATTCCAATAGCGCAGGTCTTCCAGCGGGATCGGGACACCGGTCGCGGCGCAGCGCACAAAAGCTCCGGGCCTTAAGACGCGAATATCGCCGTCGAGATATTCGATTTCGGCTTCGCCGGCGGAAAGGGGTTGGCGTTCGTAGCGGTTCATTCTCGGATGCGGTTTCGCAAGGACACTCAAGCGATAATAGGCTAGCCGTACCGGAATTTCCACCCGAACCGAGACCTGGCGCGTAAAAACGCGCTACCGGCCGGTGAAAAGCCGCTTCGCGAGGGTTTCCGGCAGACCGGCGGCGCGGATTTTCCGTGCGGCCGCAGGGATGTCGTAGGGGATGCGCCGGAAAATCAGCCGAGAGGCGGCTGTGTCATAGAGCGCGTAGGCGGCGGCCGGGTTGTTGTCGCGCGGCTGGCCGACCGCGCCCAGAACGGCGAGCCATTTGCGCGACCCATCGATCTTGATCGGAATGTCTGCTTCGGGGGTTTTGGCGCCCGGCGGTCCAAACACGCTCGAACGGTAGAGTTGCTGGCGATGGACATGGCCGCAGAACGTGAGGCGCTTCGGCGTGGCGCGCATCGAAGACTGCGCGCCAAAGGCGCCGGTAACATAGATCCAGCGCGCCGGAGCTGACGCATCGGCATGGACGAAGAGAATATCATTCAGTTCGGCAGTCAGCGGTAGATTCGCGAGAAAAGTCCGCTGCTCTTTGTCGAGATTTTCGCGTGTCCAGTCGATCGCGGCGCGTGCGTCGTCATTCATTTCGTATCCGCCATCCATGATCGCAGCATCATGGTTGCCACGGACGAGGATCGCGCCGTCGCTTTGCCTTCGCATGGCGAGATCGACGACATAGGCCGGGTCGGCGCCATAGCCGACAAGGTCGCCGAGAAAGACGAATTGTGTCGCCCCTCGAGCCTTCGCATCCGCCAGACAGGCGTCGAGCGCCTCGCGATTCCCGTGGACGTCCGCCAGGAGCGCCAGCAGGCTCAAAACAGCGAGCCTTGCGTCGGCTTGGCACGGGCGCGCACGGCCTTGGCCGGGGCGGCTTTCGTCGCCTCGCCCGCGGTCGCGCTGCGATGACCGTCGGCGAATTCGATGTCGAGCCGGGCGCCGTCCGCGACATCGGCGGCGCGGTGCAAGGGCATTCCGTCGGCGTCGCGGACCAGAGCGAAGCCGCGCGCGAGCACTTGCCGGTAACCGAGCGTGCCGAGAAGTTGGGTCTGGGCCGCCAGCCTTTGGCCGCGCCGCTCCAGCCCGGAGGCGGCGGCGCGGCGCAAACGCGCATCCAATCCCGTGAGCCGCTGGCGTGCCGTCGTAACCTTCTGGGCTTCAAGCCGCGCCCGTCCCGCCAGCGCCGTGCCGAGGCGCAAATGCGCCTGGACAAAATGCTGCCGGCGCTCTCCAACAAACGCGACAAGTGCCTGATGAAGTCGATCCGCTTGCGACTCGATCACCTGACCCTGCCGCTCCAGCCCGGCGGCGGCGGCGCGGCGCAAACGCGCATCCAATCCCGTGAGGCGCTGGCGTGCCGTCGTGACCTTCTGGGCTTCAAGCCGCGCCCGTCCCGCCAGCGCCGTACCGAGGCGCAAATGCGCCTGAGTAAGCCGCTGGCGACCGCGCTCGGCCGTTTGGGCGGCCGCGCGACGCAGACGATGCTCGAGAGCATCGAGCTTTTGCGCAGCGCGGCCCATTTTCGCTTGCGGCGATTGGCTGGTGAGCCTGTGCGCGAGGCGCGCCAGAGCGATATGCCGCCGGTCGATTACGCCGGCCATGACATTGGCGAGCCGCGTGCTCGTCTGGTCAAAGTCCTGACGCGGAATCGCGAGGAGGGCGTCGCCGCGCGGCAGGGCGCGGGCGAGGGCGCGCCAGTCGGCGCGGCGTTGGGCGAGAAAGCGCAAGGCCGCGTTACCCTGCCGGCGCGAGAGATCGGCGAGTGCGGTCAGCAATTCGCTGCGCACCGGCACGGCCTTTTCGGCGGCGCCCGTCGGCGTCGGGGCGCGCAGGTCGGCGGCGTGATCGAGCAGCGTCCAGTCGGTTTCGTGGCCGATGGCGGAGATCAGCGGGATGAGGCTGGCCGCGGCCGCCCGCACGACGATCTCTTCGTTGAAGCTCCAGAGGTCTTCGAGCGAGCCGCCGCCGCGCGCGACGATGAGGACATCCGGGCGCGGCTCGGGCATAGCGTTAAAACCGGTAATCGCGGCGGCGACTTCGGCGGCGCTGGTCTCGCCCTGCACGCGCACCGGCCAGACGAGGACATTGCGCGGAAAGCGGTCGGCGATGCGGTGGAGAATGTCGCGAATCACCGCGCCGGTCGGCGACGTGACGACGCCGATCATCGCCGGCAAAAATGGAATGATCTGCTTGCGCGCTTCGTCGAAGAGGCCCTCGGCCGCGAGCTTGCGGCGGCGCTCTTCGAGCAGCGCCATGAGCGCGCCGAGTCCTGCGGGCTCGAGACTTTCGACGACGATCTGATAGGACGATTTGCCGGGATAAGTCGTCACCTTGCCCGAGGCGATGACTTCGAGCCCTTCCTCCGGCTTCACCTTCAGCCGCGCCAGCGTGCCCTTCCAGATCACGGCATCGATCCGTGCCGTCTCGTCCTTCAGGCTGAAATAGGCATGGCCGGACGAATGCGGCCCGCGATAATTCGAAATCTCGCCGCGCAGGCGCACGAAGCCGAAGCTTTCCTCGATCGTGCGTTTCAACGCCCCGGCAAGTTCGCCGACGGTGAATTCGGGCGCGTTGGTGATCGGCTTGTTTGTGGTCGGCTTGGCCATTGCGCAAAGATGGCGGCTCCGGGCGCGAAAGAAAAGGGTGTTCGCCCCGCGTCTCCGCAGCAAGGCGCTGGTAACCTTGACGTTCCGCGCCCGCTGCTTCATGCCCGGCAGGTAAAACGAGGGCCGCGGCCATGCAAAACTCGATCCGTCTTTGCAGCGGCGTTCTGCTCGCCTTTGTCGCCGGCTATATCGATACAGCGACCTTTCTGGGCGTTTCGGAACTCTTCTCGGCCCATATCACCGGCAACTTCGTCGTTTTCGCCATCGCGCTCGTGCATGGCGTGCGTGGGGTCGATTGGCTCAAATTGATCGCATTGCCGGTATTTTTCATCGGCGTGCCGCTGGCGACTTTTCTCTACGACCGCACCGCGGCGCGCATCGGCACGGTTCTCATCTGCGAGCTGGTTTTGCTCGGCGGCGTCGGCCTGCTCGCGCTTTTCCCGCAGGTGCAGCCGCATATCGCGTGGCTGGCGATGGCGCTGGTGCTCGCGATGGCCTTCCAGAATGCCGCCCACCAACTGGATGCCACGCTCGGCCCGACAAGCGCCGTGATGACGACCAATTCGGCCAAACTTTTTGTCGCTTTGTGGCGCAAGGTGCTGGCGGCGCCCGAGGACGTGCCGATGGTCAAGGCCGACGGAATCGGCGCGCGGATCATCTTTTTCGCGGGCGGCTGCGCGGTTTCGGCGTTCGCCACGCATCGTTTCGGCCTGGCCTCGGTTCTTCTGCCTGCGGCATTGGTGGGGCTAGTCGCGGCGGCGCGCAGGCAATAGGCAAACGGACGAGGATTTTGCATGACGTCTTCGCCCGATCATTACAAAAGTATTCTGCTGTTTCTTGGCACGGCCGCCGTCGTTGCGCCGCTGTTCCGGCGGCTGAAGGTCAGCCCGATCTTCGGCTTTCTCGTCGCCGGCTTCTGCTTCGGGCCTTACGGCCTCGGCGCGCTCGTCACCAGCGGCGCCGCCCCCGCATGGCTCTCGCGCATCACGCTCGATAATCTCGACGAGATCACGCCGCTTGCCGATTTCGGCGTCGCCTTTCTTCTGTTCATGATCGGGCTCGAATTGAGCTTCGAGCGTCTCCTGCACCTGCGCCGCCTCGTCTTCGGCTTCGGTGCGGCGCAGGTGTTCAGCTCGGCGCTGGTGCTCGGCGGCCTTGCGCTGGCGCTGCATCATTCGCCGGCTTCGGCACTCATTCTCGGCCTCGCCCTGGCGATGTCGTCGACAGCGATCGTCATTCCCGTGCTCGCCGACCGCAAGCGCCTTGGCACGACGACGGGCCGGACGATCTTTTCGGTGCTGCTGTTTCAGGACCTGATGGTCGCGCCGCTGTTGTTCCTGGTGACCATCCTCGGCGCCCACCACGATCGGTTCGACGCGGTGCTGCTCTACACCGTCTTGCCAGCGTGCCTCGGCATCGGCGCGGTGGCGCTCATCGGCCGTCTGGTCCTGCGGCCCTTGTTTCACCTCGTTGCCGCGGCCGGCTTGCCCGAATCCTTCATGGCCGCCTGTCTTTTTGTCGTCATCGGCACCAGCGTCGTTTCCGCCGTCAGCGGGCTGTCGATGGGGCTCGGCGCGCTGATCGCCGGTCTGCTCCTCGCCGAGACCGAATATCGCCGCCAGATCGAGGTAACGATCGAGCCGTTCCAGGGGCTGTTGCTCGGCCTGTTCTTTCTCTCTGTCGGCGCCGGCCTCGATCTTTCGCTCATCTTCTCCTCGCCGCTGCGCACCCTCGGCCTCGCTGCCGGATTCATCGCGATCAAGGCAATTGCGACCTATGCCGCAGGGCGCCTGTTCCGTTTCAGCCCGGCCGTGACGCTCGAAACGGCATTGATGCTTGCGCCGGGCGGCGAATTCGCGCTGGTCGTGATTGCGAGCGCGATCGCCAGCCGTGCCCTGGGCGCGCAGATCGGCGGCGACGCCCTCGTCGCGGTGACGCTCTCAATGTTCGTTGTGCCCTTGATGGGAATTCTCGTCAGCCGGCTGCCGCGGCCAAAAGCAGAGACGGACGCCGAACTGGCTCAGCTTCCGTCCCCGCAGGAAGAGGGCGCCGCGAGCAAGGCGATTATCGTCGGCTACGGCCGCGTCGGCCAATTGGTCGGCGAAATGTTGAAAGCGCACGCGATCGATTTCATCGCGATCGAGACCGGCGCCACCCTCGTCAAGCAATTGCGTCAGCAGGGGCTGGAAATCTATTGGGGCGATGCGAGCCGGCCCGAGTTTCTCGCGCGCTGCGGCATTGCCAACGCACGCGCCCTGATCGTAACGGTCGGCGGCTCGCAGGCCTCCGAGGAGATCGTCGCGGCGGCGCGGCCGCTCAATGCGGATTTGACGATCGTCGCGCGCGCTCGGGATGCGGAGCATGCGCGCACGCTTTACGAACTTGGTGTGACCGACGCGGTTCCCGAGACGGTCGAGGCCAGTCTGCAATTGTCGGAGGCTGCGCTTGTGGATCTGGGCATCCCGATGGGCCTCGTCATCGCCTCGATCCACGCCAAGCGTGACGAATATCGCAAGGCGCTGCAGCTCGCCGACGGCAAAGCGAGACGCGAATTTCGCGCGCCGCGCCATCGTCGATGATTATATGTCCGTCATTTGCAAGTGAGAATTCTTTCGATGCCCCCCCATCCTTCGCTTGAAACGATCCGTCCGCCGCGCTTCATCGGCGGCCTGCGCGAGCTTGCCGACGATTACGACGTGATCCTCTGCGATGTCTGGGGCGTCGTTCACAATGGCGTTATCCAATATGAAAAAGCTACCGACGCCTTGCGGCGATTCCGCGAAAAGGGCGGCAGCGTCGTCCTCATCACCAACGCACCGCGTCCGCGCTGGCGCGTCGTCGCGATGCTCGATAGATTGAAAGTGTCACATGACACCTACGACGGCGCCGTCAGTTCCGGTGACGTGACGGTTTCATTGATTCGCGAGCGCGGCGACCTGCCGCTCGCCTATATCGGCCCTCAAGGCGATATGGAGATATTCAGCGAGGCGGAGACGCAGCTCGGCCACAAGCTCAAATTCGTCGGCATCGAACAGGCTGCCTATGTCGTCTGCGTCGGCCTCGAAGCGGCGGAGCGCGAAACCCCGGCCGATTATGAGACGCGGCTGCGGCTGCTGCGTCGCCATGACGCCGAATTCATCTGCGCCAACCCGGACATCGTCGTCGAGCATGGCGACCGGCTCGTCTATTGCGCCGGGGCTTTGGCCGAAGCCTACGAGGCGCTGGGCGGGCGCGTTGTCCAGGCGGGCAAGCCGCATGCGGAGATTTATCGCCGGGCGCTGGCGCTTGCCGCGAGCGCCCGGGGCGCGGCGACCGACTCCAGCCGGGTTTTGGCCATCGGCGATTCGGCGCATACCGACATCAAGGGCGCGCAGGCGCAGGGCCTGGCGACGCTGTTCGTGACCAGTGGCATCCACCGGGCGGAGCTGCATGAGGAGGCCGGTAACGGCCCGCTCAACGCCGCGGCATTTCACCAGTTTGTCGAGAATCTCGGCTTCAAGCCGACCGCGGTGGCCACCGAATTGGCCTGGTAAGGCGCTAGGCGACCGCAGCGGTGGTAAAGATCGAATCGATTTTGGCTTTCAGCGTCGTGGCGTTGAAAGGCTTGACGATATAATGGTTGACGCCTGCCTTGCGGGCGGCAATCACGTTCTCGGTTTTGGATTCCGCCGTGACCATGATGAAGGGGACCTCAGTGAGATCCTTGTGTTCGCGGACCTTCTGGAGGAGCTGGAAGCCGGTCATTGGCTCCATATTCCAGTCCGAGATGATCAGCCCGTAGGACTTTTGCTGAATCTTTTCCAACGCTTCGGCGCCGCTCGACGCCTCGTCGATGTTGGTGAAGCCAATCTGCGTCAGCAGATTGCGAATAATTCTGACCATCGTCATGTAATCGTCCACGACGAGGATCGGGAGTGAGGGTTCAATAATCATTAAGTCCTCCGGCCGGACGCGACGGTCGGTTAAAAATAAGCTATCGCGCAGTGCCCGGAGAAAAGCCTCCGTTGGCCCCACGCAATTAAACGTAGCGGCACTTGCAATTCCGTTAATTTAAAACGCCGGAAACGCGATCAGGGCGCGCAACGCCTCACGACAAAAAGCAAAACAAATTTTTGCCTCATTGCGGCGGCTTGTTCCCCGCGCTTGACGCGCGCGGCGGCGCGCGGCAGGGTCGCGCCCGTTCGGCGGCAGGCGCCGCCTCTTGCGGTTCCTATGGTTCAATCCCTCGCTGCGCCTTCCTCGCCTCGTTTCGTCGTTGCCGTCGATCCCGAGGTGCCGCCGCCAGGCTTCGAGGGCGCGGTCGCCGCCATCGGCAATTTTGACGGCGTCCACCGCGGCCATGTCGCGGTGCTCAAGCGCGCCGAGGCCGTCGCCCGCCAGCTCGGCCGACCCTGCATCGTGCTCACTTTCGAGCCGCATCCGGCGGATTTCTTCTTTAGAACGGATACGATCTTTCGGCTCACCCCGCAGGAGACCAAGGCGGTCGCGCTGGCGCGGGCGGGCGTTGAGGGGATGATCGTGCTGACGTTCGACGCCGCGCTCGCCGCGATGCCGGCGGAGGATTTCGTCCGCGAGATTCTTGTCCGGCGGCTGAAGATCGGCGGTGTCGTCGCCGGTTATGATTTTCACTTTGGCAAGGGCCGGCTGGGAACGCCTGCCTTTCTGGCCGAAGCCGGGCAGCGCTATGGTTTCGCGGTCGAGATTGTCGAGCGGATCGCCGCCGATTCCAGCGGCTCGATCGTGCCGGCGTCCTCGACCGAGACGCGCAAGGCGCTTGAAGCTGGCGATGTCGAGCGCGCGCAGACCTTGCTCGGCCATCCCTATTTCGTCATCGCCGAAGTCATTCACGGCGAGAAGCGCGGCCGTGATCTCGGGTTTCCCACCGCCAATCTGCGGCTGCATCACTCGGTGCGGCTGCGGCACGGCATCTACGCCGTGCGCGTGCGGATCGGCGAGACCTGGTACGGCGGTGTTGCCAGCTTCGGCACGCGCCCGACATTCGACAATGGCGCGCCGCTGCTCGAAGTCTATATCTTCGATTTCTCCGGCGATCTTTACGGCAAGATGATCGAAGTCGCCTTCGTGCATTTCCTGCGCGACGAATTGAAATTCGAGTCTGTCGAGGCGCTCGTCGCGCAGATCAACGACGATGCGGCGAAAGCCCGCGCGTTGCTGGCAGATTAAGCCGTCACACGCTTTGCATCGGGATTGGATTTTCCGCAATCTCGACGATGCCGCGCTCGGCCAGGGCAGCGGCGAGCGCGGGGCTCGGTGCTGCGCCGCTGGTGAAGAGCGCGGTATGGCCGGCGGCGGCCTGCGCCGCGGGTGCCCGGCCGAGGTCCTCGCGCAAGACATGGTCGAGCCGCCGGGCGATGGCCTCGGCCGGATCGATCCAGACGACGGGCCAGGGCGCGAGCCGCTCGAATTGCGCCAGCAGCAGCGGATAATGCGTGCAGGCCAGCACGATGCAATCGGTTCGCAATCCGTCTTTTTCGACAAAACTCGGCGCGATTTCATCTGTGAGCGAAACGTCGGAAACCGGTTCGCCTTTCATGAAGGCTTCGGCGAGGCTGGCGAGCTTGGTCGAGCCGACGAGCGTCACATCGCAATGGGCGGCATAGGTGCGCACGAGATCGTGCGTATAGTCGCGCGCGACGGTGCCCGGCGTTGCCAGAATGGAAATCAGCTTCGAGGCCGATCGCGTCGCCGCCGGCTTGATCGCAGGCACGGTGCCGATGAAGGGCAGGCCGGGATAGGCGGCGCGCAGATGCGGCAGCACCAGGGTCGAGGCAGTGTTGCAGGCGATGACGATGGCATCGGGCGCATAATCGCCGACGAGCCGCGCCACGACCGTGCCGACGCGCTTTATTAGGTCCGGTTCGCTGAGCCGGCCATAGGGAAAGCCCGCGTCGTCGGCAACATAGAGGCATTGCGCATCCGGCCGCTGGCGCATCACTTCCGTAAGGACGGTGAGGCCACCCAGCCCGGAATCAAAGACGACAACATGCGGCGGTTTCGGCATAAGGGCTTGGACGGGGCCTTGGATTGAACTGCGTTGAATTGCCCACTCGGGCTGCGGCGATCCTTAGCGCGTTCCGGCGCCAAGATCGACCCATTTCACCTCTCGGCCGAAGCAGGAAAGTCACAGTTCGCAAAGGCTCGCGGCCCAATTGAGGCTTTTTCCTGCGGTGCGCGTTTAGCACGGGGAGAATCCATGCAGGAAAAAGCCTCGCAAGAAGCAGCTACGCATGACGAGCCGATCATCGCGACGCGCGTTCCCGCGCGACTCGATCGGCTGCCGTTCGGCCGTTTCCACATGCGCGTCATTATCGCACTCGGTATCACCTGGATTTTGGATGGGCTCGAGGTGACGCTCACGGGCTCGCTCGCCGGCGCGCTCAGAGCGAGTCCGGTGCTGCACTTCTCCGACCGGGATATCGGTCTTGTTTCGGGTTTCTACCTCGCCGGTGCGGTGGTTGGCGCGCTCGTCTTCGGCTGGCTGACGGATCGGTTCGGCCGCAAAAAGCTCTTTTTCATCACGCTTGGGCTCTATGCCGCGGCGACGGCGGCGACGGCCTTCAGCTTCGGCCTCGTGAGCTTCTGCCTGTTTCATTTTCTGACTGGCGCGGGAATCGGCGGCGAATACAGCGCGATCAATTCGACCATCCAGGAATTCACTCCGGCGCGGCTGCGCGGGCGCATCGATATGGCGATCAACGGTTCGTTCTGGATCGGCGGCGCGATGGGCGCAGGTGCTTCCATTTTGCTATTGAACCCGTTGTATTTCGCCCCGGATTTCGGCTGGCGGTTGGCCTTTTTCATCGGCGCGGTGCTGGCGCTCGGCATCCTCGCTTTGCGGAGGTTCATCCCCGAAAGCCCGCGCTGGCTTGTCATCCACGGGCAGGAGAAAAAAGCCGAGGCGATCGTCGACGCGATTGAAGCGGAGTTCGCAACGCGCGGCATCGCGCTCAGCGCGCCGGAAACGCTGAAGCCGCTGCGCATCAAGCCGCGCCACGCCACGCATCTGAGCGAAGTCTTCCGTGCATTGTTCGTGACATTCCGCCAGCGCACCCTCGTCGGCCTTACGCTGATGGCGGCGCAGAGCTTTTTCTATAACGCTATCTTCTTCACGTATGCTCTGGTGCTGATGACTTTTTATCATGTGTCGCAGCAGAGTGTCGGGCTTTACATCTTCCCCTTCGCAGCCGGCAATTTCCTGGGGCCTTTGCTGCTCGGGCCGCTTTTCGACAAGATCGGGCGCAAGCCGATGGTCGCCGCGACCTATGTCATCGCCGGCGCGCTGCTCGCCCTGTCGGCGGCTCTGTTTGCCGCCGGGGTACTGGATGCGCGAACGCAGACGATTGCCTGGATGATCGTTTTCTTCTTCGCCTCCGCCGCGGCGAGCGCCGCCTATCTGACGGTGAGCGAGATTTTCCCCGTCGAGATCCGGGCTCTGGCCATTGCCACTTTTTATGCCGTGGGCACGGGCGTCGGCGGTATCGCCGCGCCGGTCCTTTTCGGCGCGCTGATCGAAACGGAAAAGCGGGGCCTCGTGCTGATCGGCTATCTTATCGGTGCCGCGCTGATGATCGGGGCAGGGGTGGTACAAGCCTTCTTCGGCGTCGCCGCCGAAGGCAAGTCGCTCGAATCCGTGGCTCAGCCCTTATCGTCGGACGGCGGTTGAGGTTTTCTCCGGGTCTTCCCCGCGCGCGGTCCTTCAACGAGCCGCACGACCATGCCGCGCAAGCTGCTGACATCCTGCTCGGACAAGTTCATGCGGTGAAATATGTTGCGCAGATTGTTCTGCATCACCGGCCGCTTCGCCAGCGGACGGAAGAAGCCGACGCGCTCCAGTTCGCCTTCAAGATAGGCGAAAAAGGAGAGAATCATCTCGCGCGGCGCCCCGGGCGAACGCTCCGGCGGCTGAAACGGCGGTGCGCTGCCGTGCGCCGCCTTCATCCATTCGTAGCCGACGAGAAGCACGGCCTGAGCGAGATTGAGCGAGGCATAGGCCGGATTGACCGGAAAGCTGATGATCTTGTCGGCCAGCGCGATTTCCTCATTGTCGAGGCCGGTGCGCTCCGGGCCGAAGAGAATCCCGAGCTTTTCGCCCGCCAAGACGCGCGCCGCCGCCTCGCTCATCGCGGCATCGGGCGCCAGCACGGGCTTCAACTGGCCACGCTCCCGCGCCGTCGTCGCATAAACGGCGTTGAGATCGGCGACCGCCTCTTCGAGGCTCGAAAAAAGCTTCGCTGCTTCGAGCAGATGCACAGCGCCCGCGGCGGCGGCATAGGCGCCCTTGCGCAGCGCGCCGGTGCGCGGCCAGCCCTCGCGCGGATTGACGAGACGCAGGTCGCTCAAGCCGAAATTCGCCATGGCCCGCGCGCACATGCCAATATTCACGGCGAGCTGCGGCCGCACCAGAATCACGGCAGGGCCGCCAGTGAGGCTCGGAATGGTATGATTTGTGCCAGCGCCAGTCATCGCTCTACAGGCGAAGTTTCATCTCGAGAGCCGAAATTTCCGCAGGCCGAAATCGGCGCAAAGTCCATGTCTGCACCGCTTTTCGACCCCAGATGCCGGTGCTATAGGGGCGTCAGCCCCTACGCAATACTGAAGGTTTTGCCATGAACAAGATCAAGGTCGCAAATCCCGTCGTTGAGCTCGATGGAGACGAGATGACCCGGATCATCTGGCATCTCATCCGCGACAAGCTGATCCATCCCTATCTCGACATCCGGCTCGATTATTTCGATCTCTCGATGGAGAACCGCGACGCGACCAACGATCAGGTCACGGTCGATGCCGCCAATGCGATCAAGAAATATGGCGTCGGCGTCAAATGCGCGACGATCACGCCGGACGAGGCGCGCGTCAAAGAATTCAATTTGAAGGAAATGTGGAAGTCGCCAAACGGCACGATCCGCAACATCCTGGGCGGCGTCATTTTCCGCGAGCCGATCATTTGCAAGAACGTCCCGCGCCTCGTGCCCGGCTGGACGGCGCCGATCGTCGTCGGCCGCCACGCCTTCGGCGATCAGTACCGCGCCACCGATTTCAAAGTGCCCGGCAAGGGCCGGCTCACCGTCAAATTCGAGGGCGACGACGGTACCGTCATCGAGAAGGAAGTGTTCAACTTCCCCAGCTCCGGCGTCGCGATGGCGATGTACAATCTTGACGATTCGATCCGCGATTTCGCGCGCGCCTCGCTGAACTATGGTCTGTTGCGCAAGTTCCCGGTCTATCTTTCGACCAAGAACACGATTCTCAAGGCGTACGACGGCCGCTTCAAGGACATTTTTCAGGAAGTCTACGAGAACGAGTTCAGGCCGCAATATCAGGCGGCCCGGCTCACCTACGAGCATCGGCTCATCGACGACATGGTCGCCTCGGCGCTCAAATGGTCGGGCGGCTATGTCTGGGCCTGCAAAAACTACGATGGTGACGTGCAGTCGGACACGGTGGCGCAGGGCTTCGGCTCGCTCGGCCTGATGACGTCGGTGCTGTTGACGCCGGACGGGCAGACGGTCGAGGCCGAAGCGGCGCACGGCACCGTGACGCGGCACTATCGCGAACATCAGAGGGGCCGCGAGACCTCGACCAATTCGATCGCCTCGATTTTCGCTTGGACGCGCGCGCTGAGCCATCGGGCCAAGCTCGACGACGACGCGGACCTCGCCCGTTTCGCCGCCACTTTAGAAAGGGTCTGCGTTGATACGGTCGAATCCGGGTTCATGACCAAGGATCTGGCGCTGCTCGTCGGCGCCGACCAGAAATGGCTCTCGACCACGGGTTTCCTCGATAAGATCAGCGAGAATCTGCACAAAGCGCTCGAAACGCCGGCGGCGGCGTGATAGCCGTCTCGCCAGCCCCGCAGCTTCGCCGTTGAAAACGGGGAATGAATATAACGAGCTTATTGTCTCGCACGGCGTATCTCGTTATAAGGCCATCGATTTCGTTTGAGGTGCGGAGATTCTGGACGTGCCGAGTGATGCAATCGATATCGATTACCGGCCCTCGGAAGACGAGCCTTTCATGAATGAGAGGCAGCGCGAATATTTTCGCCGCAAATTGCTCGCCTGGAAGGAAGACATATTGCGGGAAAGCCGCGAGACTCTCGTCGTCCTGCAGAATGATAACGAGAATCTTCCCGATCTCGCCGATCGCGCCTCTTCCGAGACGGACCGTTCCATCGAACTTCGCGCCCGCGACCGGCAGCGCAAGCTGATCTCCAAGATCGATGCGGCGCTCGGGCGTATCGAGGATGGAAGCTACGGTTATTGCGAGGAGACAGGCGAGCCGATCTCGCTCAAGCGCCTCGATGCGCGGCCTATCGCGACCTTCTCGATCGAGGCGCAGGAACGCCACGAGCGCCGCGAAAAGGTCTATCGCGACGGCTGATTCGTCACGCCGCCTTGGGGCCCGGTTTCCGACGACACGTGGTCAGGCCGAATGGCGCGCCCCTGCCGTTTGGCGCAATTGCATCCTATATATCACCCGGTCTAGCCTAGCCGGCGGGATGGCCTCGGCCGCGCCGCCGTCCCGCATCTCCAGACCTTCCGGAACGAGACATGCCCGAATCCGCTATTGCCCCGCTTACGCCAAGTCCGACCGCGCCCGCCCAGCCCGCAGGTCCCAGGGTGACCAGCGCGAAACTCGCCAATGGCCTCGAAATCGTGGTGATTCCCGACCATCGCGCGCCGGTCGTCACGCATATGGTCTGGTACCGCAACGGCTCGGCCGACGATCCGGCGGGCAAATCCGGCATCGCCCATTTTCTCGAACATCTGATGTTCAAGGGTACCAAAGATCACCCGGTGGGCGAATTCTCCGAACTCATCGCCGACGTCGGCGGCCAGGAGAATGCGTTCACATCGAACGATTACACCGCCTATTTTCAGCGCGTGCCGAAAGAGCATCTGCGCACCTGCATGGATTATGAGGCGGACCGGATGCAGAACCTCGTCCTGACCGACGAGGTGGTGGCGCCGGAGCGGGACGTGGTGCTGGAAGAGCGCCGGATGCATACCGATTCCGACCCGTCGGATCTTCTGAGCGAGGCGGTCCAGTCGGCGCTGTTCACGCGCCATCCTTATGGCCTGCCGGTCATCGGCTGGGCGGATGATATCGCTGGTCTCGGCCGCACCGACGCGCTCGCCTATTACCAGCGCTTCTACACGCCGGAAAATGCCATCCTGATCGTCGCCGGCGATGTGGAGCCGCAGGAGGTCATCGCGCTCGCGGGCGAGGTCTACGGCACGATCCCCGCGCGCGGCGAGGCGCCGAAGCGCTGGCGCGTGCGCGAGCCGCAGCCACATGCGCATCGGCTCGTGACCCTTGCCGACGAGAAAGTGGAACAGCCCTCTTATCAAACCTGCTTCCTGGTGCCGTCCTACAAGACCGCGCCGCGGGAGGCGGAGGCTCTGGAAGTGCTTGCGCATTATCTCGGCGGTGGTCAGGCGAGCCTGCTGTTCAAGCGGCTGGTTGTCGAAAAGAAGCTCGCTGTCTCGGTCGGCGCCTATTACGGCGGCACGGCGCTCGACGAGACCCGCTTCTATATCTACGGCATGCCGGCGCCCGGCGTTTCGCTTGAGACGCTCGACGAAGAGATCGCGTCCATCCTCGCCAGCCTTGCTGAAAAGGGCGCCGACGAGGCCGATGTCGCGCGCGCCCGCTCGCGCCTAGTCGCCGACACGATCTATGCCCAGGACAATCAGGCCACGATGGCGCAATGGTATGGCGCCTCGCTCGCCACCGGCCTGTCGCTCGACGAGATTCAGAACTGGCCGGAGCGGATCGAGGCTGTCAGCGCGGCCGATGTCGTCAAGGCGGCACGCTGGCTCGACCGGCAGCGCGGCGTCACCGGCTTTCTGCTGCCCTCTGGCCGCGCCGCCTAATAACCAGGATTACCGATGACCGACACTTTGAAGACCGAGCCGAAACCCGCGGGCGCCCGCGCCGCGCGCGTGCAGCAGATCGTCTCGCCCGGCGGCATCGCGGCGTGGCTGGTCGAGGACTATACCGTGCCGCTGGTGGCGGTCGAATTCGCCTTCCACGGCGGCGCGGCGCAAGACCCGTCGGCAGCGCCCGGCGTCGCGACGCTGCTTGCCGGCCTGCTGGACGAAGGCGCGGGGCCTTACGATTCCGAAGCCTTCCACCGCGTGCTTGAAGAACATGCCATCGAGATCGGCTTCTCGGCCGAGCGCGATCTCCTCGTCGGACGCATGCAGACGCTGGCGCGCAACAAGGCCAAGGCGTTCGAGCTACTCGCCCTCGCGGTCGCCGAGGCGCGGCTCGATCTCGAGCCGCTGGAGCGGGTGAAGAGCCAGATCGCCGCCGGCCTCAAGCGCGAGATCAACGATCCCGATTCGGTCGCCAGCCGCGCCTTCCGCCGCATCGCCTATGCTGGCCATCCCTATAGCGCGCCGGTGCGCGGCGATCTTGCGACCATCGGCTCGCTGTCGCGCACGCATGTCGTTGATTTGCGTGCCGCCAATCTCGCCCGCGACAATCTGAAGATCGCGGTCGTCGGCGCGATCGACGCGCAGGCGCTTGGTACCTATCTCGACGATGTTTTCGGCAGATTGCCGGAAAATGCCGCGCTGCTTCCGGTGCCCGACGTCGCCTTCGCCGGGGCCGGGACACAGGAGATCGTCGATATCGATCTGCCGCAATCGACCATCCGCTTCGGCCGTCAGGGCATCGCGCGCGATGACAAGGATTTCATCCCCGCGACCGTGGTCAATCATGTGCTCGGCGGCGGCGTCTTCTCGGCGCGGCTCTTCCGCGAGGTGCGCGAAAAACGCGGGCTTGCCTATTCGGTCTATTCGCAGCTCTCGGCGCAGGACCATGCGGCGATGCTTTTCGGCGGCACCTCGACCAAGAACGAGCGCGCGGCGGAATCGCTGCAGGTGATTCAAGGCGAAATCCGCAGTCTCGCCGAGGCCGGCCCGAGCGCCGAGGAACTCGACAAGGCGAAGAAATATCTCGTCGGCTCCTACGCGCTGCGCTTCGATTCCTCGACCAAGATCGCCGCGCATCTCGTGCGCCTGCAGGCCGAGGGTCACGGGGTCGATTATCTCGACGCGCGTAACGGCCTGATCGAGGCGGTGACGCTGGAGGACGCCAAGCGCGCCGCCAAACGCCTCTTCGGCGATGGCTCGCTGCTCGTCGCCGTCGCGGGGAGGCCAGTGGGGCTATAATAAGCTATTGAAAGTCGTCATTGCGAGGAGCCGGAGGCGACGAAGCAATCCAGCATATGCTCATGGATTGCTTCGCTTCGCTCGCAATGACGCGGAGACGGTATAGTATCATCTGTCAAGAACAGAAGTTTGCGCCATGCCCGTCCGCCGTCTCGATCCCGTGCTTGTCGATCGCATCGCCGCTGGCGAGGTGATCGAGCGCCCGGCCGCCGCCGTGAAGGAGCTGGTCGAGAACGCCCTCGATGCGGGGGCGACGCGGATCGAAGTGGCGATCGAATCCGGCGGGCGTCAACTCATCCGCGTCATCGACAATGGTGCCGGCATGAGCGCCGCCGATCTTGATCTCGCCGTCGAGCGCCATGCCACATCGAAATTGCCGGACGGCGATCTCTCGCACATCGGCACGCTCGGCTTTCGCGGCGAGGCCTTGCCCTCGATCGGTTCGGTCGCGACCCTCGATATTTTCTCGCGCACCGAGGCGGCGCGCGAGGGTGGCCATATCCGCGTCGATCAGGGCCTGAAGCGCAAGCTCGTCCCCGCCGCCCAACCGCAGGGCACGCGGGTCGAGGTGCGCGAGTTGTTTGCCGCCACGCCGGCGCGGCTCAAATTCCTGAAGAGCGACCGCAGCGAATCGCAGGCGGTCGTCGATGTCGTGCAGCGGCTGGCGATGGCGCATCCGCAGGTGCGTTTCGCTTTGTCCGGTCCCGAAATCTCCGGCTTCGATTACGCGCCCTGTGCGCCGGATGGCGATGGCCTGCTGCGGCGGCTGACGCAAATCCTCGGCAAGGATTTTCAGCCCAATGCCCTGCCGCTTGAGGCGGAGCGCGAAGGCATCAGGCTTTGGGGCTTTGCCGGCCTGCCGACCTGGCATCGCGCCAATGCCAATGGGCAATATTTCTTCGTCAACGGCCGCCCGGTACGCGACAAGCTTTTCGCCGGGGCGGCGCGCGGCGCCTATGTCGATTATCTACCGGCCGGCCGCTATCCGGCGCTCGTCCTCTTCCTCGCCTGCGATCCGCGCGAGGTGGACGTCAATGTGCACCCGGCGAAAGCGGAAGTGCGGTTCCGCGATCCGGGCCTCGTGCGCGGCCTTGTCGTCGGCGCGGTGAAACAAACCCTGGAAGGCGCGTTGCACCGCGCAACGCCGAGCAATGGCGCGGCGGCGCTCGATATGCTGTCGCGCCCGAGGGGCAACGGCTTTGCCGGCTGGCAGCGTCCGCAGCCGGCCCATTGGGCGCCGGAGACATCCGTCGCTTATCCCGGCGTCGCCGAGCCGCAGGCGAGCTTTACGGGCCTTGCGCCGGGTGCCGATGCGCGTGCATCCGTCGAAGCATTCCCCCAAGGGCCCGATGCCCTGGAAGCTCCGCTCGGCGCGGCGCGGGCACAGATCCACGAAACCTATATTATCGCCCAGACGCGCGACGGCGTTGTCGTTGTCGATCAGCATGCGGCGCATGAGCGGCTCGTCTACGAGAAGATGAAGACCGCGCGCGAGAAGGGCGGGATCGAGCGGCAGGTTCTGCTGATTCCGGCTGTGGTCGAAATGGAGGCGGCGGCGGTGCGCCGTCTCGCCGATGCGGCGCCGCTGCTGGCGGATTTCGGCCTGGTGGTCGAGCCCTTCGGCCCCGGTGCTCTGCTGCTGAGGGAGCATCCCAGTCTTCTGAAAAACCTCAACGCCGACGCGCTGTTACGCGATCTCGCCGATGTTCTCGCGGAGGATGAAGGCGTTGCCACGCCGCTTGAACGCAAGCTCGATCACGTGCTGGCGACGCTCGCCTGCCATAACTCCGTCCGTGCCGGGCGGCGGCTTCTGCCGGAAGAGATGAACGCGCTGCTGCGCGAGATGGAGCGCACGCCGGGTTCGGGCCAGTGCAACCACGGCCGGCCCACCTATGTCGAATTGAAGCTGGCGGATATCGAGCGGCTCTTCGGGCGGCGATAGGCGCTAGCCATTCGCGCGCGTCGCGGCTAAGGAACGGCCGTGAACGTCCTTCTCATCGGCTCCGGCGGGCGCGAACATGCGCTGGCCAATCAGATCGCCAAGAGCCCGCTGCTGGGCCAGCTTTTCGCTGCGCCCGGCAATCCCGGCATCGGCGCGGTCGCGCAGTGCGTCGCGCTCGATCCGGCGGACGCGCAGGCGGTGATCGATTTCTGCCGGGTGATGGACGTCGGCTTCGTCGTCATCGGTCCGGAAGTGCCGCTTGTCGCCGGGCTGGTCGATGCTCTGGCCGAGGCCGGCATCAAAGCCTTCGGACCGAGCCGCGCTGCGGCGCAGCTTGAAGGCTCGAAGGGCTTCACCAAGGATCTCTGTACCGCCTATGCGATTCCCACCGCGGCGGCGGCGCAATTCGGCGATGCCGATACGGCGAAGGATTATATCCGCACGCAAGGGGCGCCCATCGTCGTCAAGGCCGATGGACTCGCCGCCGGCAAGGGCGTCGTCGTCGCGCAAACCGTCGCGGAGGCCGAGGCCGCCGTCGATCAGATGCTGGGCGGCCTGTTCGGCGCGGCCGGCCAGTCGCTCGTCATCGAGGAGTTTCTGGAGGGGGAGGAAGTCTCCTTCTTCGCGCTTTGCGACGGCAGGACGGCGCGGGCCTTCGCCTCGGCGCAGGACCATAAGCGCGTCGGCGAGGGCGACACGGGGCCGAATACCGGCGGCATGGGCGCCTTTTCGCCGGCGCCCGTTATGGATGCGGCGCTGAGCGAGCGCGTCATGGCGGAGATTGTCCGCCCGGCGCTGCATGGCATGGCGGCGATGGGGATGCCATTCAAGGGCGTCCTCTTCGCCGGGCTTATATTGACACGCGATGGGCCGAAACTGATCGAGTTCAACGTGCGCTTCGGCGACCCGGAGACACAGGCGATCCTGCCCCGGCTTGAAGGCGATCTGCTGGCGCTGATGCTGGCTTGCGCCGAAGGGCGGCTCGCCAAACAGGATTTTGCCTTCTCGGCGCAACACGCGCTGACAATCGTGCTCGCGGCCGAGGGCTATCCCGGCACGCCGAAAAGGGGCACGGAAATCCGCGGGCTCGACAAGGCCGCGGCGCTGCCCGGCGTCATCGTCACCCATGCGGGGACGAAGCGGGACGGGGCGCGGCTGTTGGCCGATGGCGGAAGGGTGCTCAACGTCACCGGCCTTGGCGCCACGCTGGCAGAGGCTCAGGCGCGCGCCTACGCCGCCGTCGATGCGATCGATTGGCCGGGCGGCTTCTGCCGCCGCGACATCGGCTGGCGGGCGTTGAAGGGGAAATAATCTGCCTTTCGAAAATTATGCAATAAAATGGTTGCGTATTGTCGCGTCCTGTCGTATTAAAAAGCAACCAGGAGGTTGCCTATGTCCGATTTCATCGAAAAGCAGATCGAGCTGAAAGCGCCGCAATCGCGGGTCTGGCAGGCGCTGACGGATTATCGCCAATTCGGTGCGTGGTTCCGCGTCGAACTGGTAGGCCCTTTTATCGAGGGCAAGACCACGCGTGGCCGCAACAGCTCCTGCGGCAACGAGAAGATGATCATGGAATTCTCGGTCCGAAAGATCGAAGCGGAATCCTTCTTTTCCTATACGTGGCATCCTTACGCGGTGCGGACGGACGTCGATTACAGCAAGGAGCCATCGACCCTGGTCGAGTTCCGGCTCGCACCGAAAGCCGGCGGTACGCTTCTTTCTGTGCGAGAATCAGGCTTTGATGCCATACCAGCCCATCGCCGGGATGAAGCCTTCCGCATGCATGAAGTCGGCTGGGCCGCACAATTGGGCAATATCGAAACCTATGTCACGAGCCACAGCGAAGCGCTCCGAGCTTGAACAGCATGCGCTTGCGTTTGCGGCGTTGGGCGATGAGACACGCCTCACGTTGATGGGCAAGCTTGCCGGCGGCCTGCCGCAGTCGATTGCGCGGCTCGCCGAGGGCTCCACGCTGACGCGGCAGGCGATCACAAAACATCTGCGTGTGCTGGAAAACGCCGGTGTCGCACGCAGCGTGCGTATCGGCCGCGAGAACCTTTTCGAACTGCGGTCCGAGCCGCTCAAGGATTTGCAATCCTATCTCGAGCACGTCTCGGCGCAATGGGACGAAGCGTTGTCGCGTCTCAAATCTTTCGTCGAAAACTAGACCGGAACCGATATCCAATATTCGGCTCCTGACGTCATTGCGAGGAGCGCAAGCGACGAAGCAATCCAGAACCTGCCCTGGATTGCTTCGCTTCGCTCGCAATGACAGTGGTTATAGATATCTCAGTGCGCGCCGTGCGCCTGCGCGAAAATGATTTTCGTCGTACCGTAGCCGCGCGTTTCTAGCAGCCGGAAACCCGCCGGGATCTCCACATCCGCGTCGAGGCTTTCCTCGATCACGACAAGCGCCTCCGGCGTCAGCCATTGGCCTTCACGCAGCGCGATCAAAGTCTGTTCGGCGAGATGCTGATCATAGGGCGGATCGAGAAAGGCAAGGCCAAATGTCTCGCCGGGCGGCGCATCGCCGAGCTTGCGTGCGTCGCGGCGGAAGATCCGCGTTTCGCCGCCGACGCCGAGCGCATCGACATTGGCGCGGATGAGAGCACGGGCCTTGGCCGCTTCTTCGACGAACAGCACCTTGCGCGCGCCGCGCGAGAGAGCCTCTAGCCCCATCGCGCCGGTGCCGGCGAAAAGATCGATGACGGCAGCATCCGTGACCGGATCGTCATAGGCGTGGATGAGGATATTGAACACGGTCTCGCGCAGCCGGTCCGATGTCGGCCGGATGGCACTATCCGAGGGGCCAAGGATAGCGCGGCCGCCGAGTCTGCCAGCGACGATCCGCACGGCTTAGCGTGCGCCCGGCCGCCGCGGGCCGCCGCTGGGACGCCCGGGTTTCTGGGGCCGTTTCGCGCCACCTGGTCGAAAGCTGGGGCGGCCGTCGGGTCGCGCGCTCGGACGTTTTTCCGGGCGTCCATCTGCACGTTTATCCGGGCGTGCGTCTTGGCGTTTATTCGGACGTGTATCCGGGCGCGTACCTGCGCGCGTATCCGGGCGTGCATCTCGGCGTTTGTCCGGACGTGCATCTGCGCGCGTATTGGGACGTGCGTTTGAGGCCACTTCAGGCCGTGCATTTGGCCGTGAATCGGGGCGCGGCGTCTTGTTGCGCGGCTTCTTTGCGGGGACGGCGGCGACGTGGCGCTCGACCGCGACGGCGCGGCCCTTGCGGTCCTCCGTCGTCGCGCGTTCGATGCGCTGGCGCTTGCCGCGCCGGCCTTCGTCCTGCTGCGCGCGCAGAGCGGAGACATGTTTGCGCGGGCCGGGCAGGGGACGATGGCGCGGCTTGTCCGGTTCAGCTTCGACCGGGGGCCGGTGGGCGCGGATTTTTCCGCGGGGTGCCGGACCGCGTGCCGCAGACGCGCCTCGCGCCGCAGGTGCTGGCACGCCTCGCGGCGGCGGCCGCTTCTCCTCCCGCACGGGTTCGGCATCGATCGGCGCGTCGAGATCGGCGCCGGATTCCTTCAGCAGCGCCTCGCCCAATTGGTCGCGCAGCACGCGGCCGCGGACTTCCTCGAGCGCGCCGTCTGCAAGATCGCCAAGCTGGAAAGGCCCATAGGAGAGCCGGATAAGGCGATTGACGAACAGGCCGAGATGTTCGAGCACGCGCTTGATTTCGCGGTTCTTGCCCTCGCGCAGGCTCATCGTGAGCCAGACGTTGGCGCCTTGCTCGCGATCGAGCGTGGCTTCGATCCCGGCATAATGGATGCCGTCGAGCGTCAAACCCTGTCTCAATGTATCGAGCTGCGCCTGATCGGTCGTGCCATTGGCGCGGACGCGATAGCGGCGCAGCCAGCCGGTCGAAGGCAGTTCGAGCAAGCGCGCGAGGCCACCGTCGTTGGTCAACAGCAGCAGCCCCTCGGTATTGATGTCGAGCCGGCCGATGCTGACGAGCCGGGGTGCCTGCGCGTGATGCTCGGCAAGATAATCGAAGATCGTCGACCGGCCTTCCGGGTCCTTGTTGGTGGTGACGAGGCCACGCGGCTTGTGGAACAGAAACAGGCGGGTGCGCTGGCGCTGCGCCAGCGGCTTGCCGTCGACCTCGACCTTGTCGTCCGGGCCGACATTGAGCGCGGGCGAGGTCAGCACCGCGCCATTGACGGCGACGCGGCCCTCCGCGATCCAGGCTTCGGCATCGCGGCGTGAGCAAAGGCCGACGCGGGCGATGACCTTGGCGATACGATCGCCGGTCTTTTCGGACGGCGCCGCCGCGCGCGGAACGGCGCGCCTGGGTTTATGAAGCTTGGGTTTGTCGGGCCGGCCGTGTTCTTGACGCATGGCGCTTGATAGCAGAACCAGAAGGAAGGGAAAGGTTCGTCAGTAAGGTTCGCGATGGTAGAGATCGTTACCCGCCCCGATGCTATGGCCGCGGCTTTGGACGAAGCCCGCGCGGCGGCCGCGCGCGGCGAAGTGCCGGTCGGTGCGGTGATCGTGCGCGACGGCCAGATTCTCGCCCGGGCGGGCAACCGCACTCTGGAGCTGAAGGACCCGACGGCCCATGCCGAGATTCTGGCGATTCGCGCCGCCAGCCAGGCCCTCGGCTCGGAGCGGCTTATCGGCTGTGACCTCTATGTGACGCTGGAGCCCTGCGCCATGTGCGCGGCGGCGATCTCCTTCGCCCGCCTGCGCCGGCTGTATTGGGGGGCGCCGGACCCGAAGGGCGGCGCGGTCGAGCACGGGCCGCGCTTCTTCGCCCAGCCGACCTGCCATCACGCGCCGGAATGTTACGGGAACATCCGCGAGGGCGAGGCCGCGGCCCTGCTGCGCGGTTTTTTCGCCGAACGGCGCTGACGGGCTTGGGATAATGCGCCGCGCGGCCTATCTCTTGACAGGGCGCCTCGCCCAGCCCACAAGCTGGGGTGGAAGCCCGTGATGCGGCCTGCCTGCCTTGTGCGGCGAGGATTGATTAGCAATCCCAATCACTTGATGGAAATCACCGATGCCCGAGACCTTGTCCGCCGATCTTGAGGTGACGAGCAAGCCCAAGCTGCAGATTTTCCTCTGCGCGCCGCGCGGCTTCTGCGCCGGCGTCGTCCGCGCCATCGACGCGGTTGAGCAGGCGCTGCGCATCTATGGCGCGCCGGTCTATGTCCGCCACGAGATCGTGCACAACAAATATGTCGTCGAGGGGCTGAAGGCGAAGGGCGCCATTTTCGTCGAGGAGCTCGACGAAATCCCGGACACGAAACAGCCGGTCATCTTTTCCGCGCATGGCGTGCCGAAGTCGGTCCATGCCGACGCCGATACCCGCAAGATTTTCGCACTGGACGCGACCTGCCCGCTGGTGACCAAGGTGCATCGCGAGGCGGAAGCGCATTTCCGGCGGGGCCATCAGGTGATCCTCGTCGGCCATGCCGGTCATCCCGAAGTCGTCGGCACGCTCGGCCAATTGCCCAAGGGCTCCATCATCCTGGTGCAGACGCCGGAAGATGTCGAAAATCTGACTGGCGTCGATGAGAGCAATCTCGCCTATGTTACGCAGACGACGCTTTCGATCGACGATACGCGTCAGATGGTCGATGCGCTGACGCGGCGTTTCCCGAAGATCATCGGTCCCTACAAGGAAGACATTTGCTACGCGACGACCAATCGCCAGGAGGCGGTGAAGCGCATTGCGCCGACCGTCGATGCGATGATCGTCGTGGGCTCGTCCAATTCGTCGAATTCGCAGCGTCTGCGGGAAGTGGCGGAGCGCTCCGGCTGCAAGCTCGCGCGGCTCGTGCTGCGCGCCGACGATGTCGATTGGGATTCGTTCAAGAACGTGAAATCGGTCGGCATCACCGCCGGCGCCTCGGCGCCGGAAGTGCTGGTCGAGGAAATCATGGATGCCTTCGCGGCGCGTTTCGAGCTTGATATCGAGATCGTCTCGACGGCGGACGAGAGCGTCTTCTTCCCGCTGCCGCGCGAGCTGCGGCCTTTGAACGGTGCCAGCCGCCGCGGCCGCCAGAGCGAAGAGCAGACCGACACCGTCGAGGTCGAAGAAGAACTGCGCGAACATTAGTCTCCGCGCGTCATTGCGGCGGAGCGAAGCAATCCAGTCTTCACTTCTGGATTGCTTCGTCGCTAAGGCTCCTCGCAATGACCGCGGGCCTTGCCTGACACGTTCAATCCTCGCGCATCCCGCGCGACTCTGCGCCATCGCGGATGAAGACCACGCTCGCGGCCTGCTCGACGCCGTCGGCCGCAAAGCGCAATTCCCAATCGATCAGACATCCGACGAAGGTCTGGTCATCCACCGCGCGCAATTCCTGCCGGGCGTGGTCGCCGGTCTCGGCGAAAAGCCGCGGCCCGTCTTGGGTGATGCGCAGCACGCGGCCGGACGCAAGCCGGTAGCTGCCGACGTAATCGGCGAGCAATGCCGCGTCGAGCACGAGCGCGGGCTTCTCTACCCCAACGTCGAAATAGAGCGCCGCGAGATCGCTGGCGATCTTTTGCACCGGCGCCGCCTGGATATTGGCGAGCACGGCGATGAAAAGATCATCGTCCGGATAAAGACTGACGACGATGCTGAAACCGTTGATGCCGCCGGCGTGGACGAATTGCCGGCGTCCGAATTGCGTCTGGATTCCCCAGCCGAGGCCGTAGCCGTGGCCGTGATCCTTGAACATCAGCGCGGCCGAGGCCGGGCTGAACGGCTTTGCGGCGACAAGCGCGCGCTGCCAGGCGAGCAGATCGTCGAGCGTCGAATAAATTGCGCCGGCGGCATGCGGCACGCTCATGGCGAGGAAACCGGCGTTCTCGATCTTGCCGGTCTTGAAGCGGTAGCCGCGCACGTGCTCGGGCAGGATCGCCGCGACATGCTCATAGCCCGTATCGTTCAAGCCGAGCGGATCGAGAATGTTCTCGCGCAGATAGGTTTCGTAGCTCTGCCCGGTCAGAAGTTCGATGATGTGACCGAGGATGACATAGGCGCCATTGTTGTATTTGAAGGCGCTGCCGGGCGGAAAATCGAGTGGCATGTTTTCGGTGAGCGCGATGATCTCGCGTGGCGTGCGGTCGCGCCGCGCTTCCTGCGCAAAGAAATGCGGCAGCGACGTATAGCTCGGTATCCCCGATGTGTGCGTCAGCAGATGGAAGAGGGTGACATCGGCCCAGGAAGCCGGCGCTTCGGGAAAATGGCGCGCGACCCTGTCGTCGAGCGCGAGGTGGCCGCGCTCCGCCAGTTGCAAAATTGCCGTGGCGGTGAATTGCTTGGTCAGCGAGCCGAGGCGGAATTTGCCGCTCGGGCGATGCGCGATGTTCCATTCGCGGTCGGCGAGACCGAAGCCCTGACGTAAGAGGGGTACGCCTTTCTCCGCGACGAGAATGCAGCCGGCGAAGAGATCGGCCGCAACGAAAGGCGCGACGATGCGCGCGGCGGCTTCGGCATAAGGAGCGAAGTGCGTGGTTGTAAATCCCGTCGTCATTGCGAGGAGCGTAGCGACGAAGCAATCCAGAAGTCAAAGGCTGGATTGCTTCGCTTCGCTCGCAATGACGACGTCGGTTACCCCGCCTGCAGCAATTTCACCGCCGTCTCGCGCTCGAAGAGATGCAGCAGGGCGAGCAGCGCCTTGCCGCGTGCGCCTTCGAGACGGGGATTGGTGGCGATAATGTTTTGCGCTTCGGCGCGCGCGAGTTTCAGCAGGTCGGCATGAACATCGAGCTCCGCCAGTCTGAAGCCGGGGAGGCCGGACTGCTGCGTGCCGAGCACGTCGCCGCCGCCGCGCAGGCGCAAATCCTCCTCCGCGATGCGGAAGCCGTCGTCGCTCTCGCGCATGATCTCGATCCGCGCCTTGGCAGTTTCGCCAAGCGGCGGTTTGTAGAGCAGGAGACAGGTCGATTGCGCGCGCCCGCGTCCGACGCGTCCGCGCAATTGATGCAATTGCGCGAGGCCGAAGCGCTCGGCATGTTCGATGACGATGATCGAGGCTTCGGGCACATCGACGCCGACCTCGATCACCGTCGTCGCGACAAGAACCTGCGTCTCGCCCTTGGCGAAGGCGGCCATGGCCTTGTCGCGGTCGGCGCCCTTCATCTTGCCGTGGACGAGGCCAACGCGCGGGCCGAAAATCTCCTTCAGCGCGGCAAAACGCTCCTCGACCGCCGCGACGTCGAGCGCCTCGCTCTCCGCGACCAGCGGGCAGATCCAGTAGGCGCGGGCGCCGCTCGCAATCGCGCTTTGCAGGCGCGCTATGACATCGCCGATGCGGTCGAGCGGCAGCGCGCGTGTCTCGATCCGCTGGCGGCCGGGTGGCTTCTCGCGCAGCGTCGAGACATCCATGTCACCGAAATAGGTCAGGACGAGCGTGCGCGGAATGGGCGTCGCGGTCATCACCAGGATATCGGCGCCGGCCCCCTTGGCGCCGAGCGCCAGACGCTGATGCACGCCGAAGCGATGCTGCTCATCGACGACGGCGAGGCCGAGGTCGTGGAAAGCGACGCTCTCCTGAAACAAGGCGTGGGTGCCGATGACGATATCGATCGCGCCTTCGGCCAGCGCCGCGAGCGTGCGCGTGCGCTCTGCGCTTTTGTCGCGGCCGGTGAGCAAAGCGACGCGCAGACCGGAAGGTTCGGCATATTTCGCAATCGACTCGAAGTGCTGGCGGGCGAGCACTTCGGTCGGCACCATCAAGGCCGCCTGGCGGCCGGCCTCTACAACTTCGGCCATCGCCAGCAGCGCGACGATTGTCTTGCCCGAGCCGACATCGCCCTGCAGCAGCCGCAACATGCGTTCCGGCGCGGCGAGGTCGGTGCGGATTTCGGCGAGTGTAGCCTCTTGCGCGCCGGTCAGCGTGAAGGGCAGGGCGGCACGGATCGCGCCGCTGCGGGTGCCGTCGCCTTTATGGCTGTGGCCGGCCGTGCGGCGCAGATGCGCGCGGGTCAGAGCGAGCGCCAGTTGATGCGCCAGCAATTCATCATAGGCGAGCCGCAGCCGCGCCGGCGCATTGGGCGAGATCGCCTCCGGCTCCGGCGGATGATGCACTATCGCGAGCGCCTCGGTGAAGCCCGGCAGATTCGGCGGTTTGGCGCGGCTTTCCGCCAGCCAGTCTGGTAATTTCGGCAGCCGCGCGAGGGCGGCGCCGATGATCTTCGCCAGCACGCGGGGCGCGAGGCCTTCGGTCAGCCCGTAGACAGGCTCGACGAGCAGCATTTGCGCGAGGCCCTCGGCATCGACCACGCGGTCGGGATGCACCATCTGGAGGTGGCCCTCCCAGAGTTCCAGCTTGCCGGAGATGAAGCGCTGCGTGCCGATAGGCAGGGCCTTTTCGATCCAGGCATGATTGGCAAGGAAGAAGACCAGCAGAACGTCGCCAGTCCCGTCCTCGACCAATACCTTGTAGGGCGCGCGCGAGCGGGGCGGCGGCGCCCGATGCTCGACCACTTGCGCCTCGATCAACACGATCTGATCGCGCGGAGCCTCGGCGATCCTGGCGCGGTGACGGCGGTCGATCGTATTCACCGGCAGGTGAAAGAGGAGATCGACGACGCGCGCGCCCTCGCTCGTGCCGAGCAATTTGTCGAGCAACTTGGCGATCTTCGGCCCAACCCCGGCGAGACCGGTCGCCGGCGCGAACAGGGGATCGAGGATCGAGGGGCGCATACCGCCGTCATATACGATTGGGGTGGCGGACAGAATGGGGCGCTGATAGAGGCTGAGCATGGATCAGCCCCTGCGCCAGACGCCCAAAGGGGAGCGCTGCAGCCCGGCCGCGGCGCTGCTCGCCTGGTATGATCGCCAGCGCCGCGATCTGCCGTGGCGCGCCAAGCCGGGCGAGACGGCCGATCCCTATCTCGTCTGGCTCTCCGAGATCATGCTGCAGCAGACGACGGTCACGGCGGTGAAGCCGTATTTCGACGCCTTCCGTCGCCGCTGGCCGGATGTCGCGGCTCTGGCGGCTGCGCCGGTCGAAGCCGTGATGCAGCAATGGGCGGGGCTCGGCTATTACGCGCGGGCGCGCAATCTCCACGCCTGCGCCAAGGCCGTCGTGGTGTGGTATGGCGGTCAATTTCCGGCAACGGAAGCGGAGCTGCGGCAATTGCCCGGCATCGGCCCCTATACGGCGGGTGCGGTCGCCGCCATCGCCTTCGGGCGGCAGGCCGTCGCGGTCGATGGCAATGTCGAGCGTGTCATCGCGCGGCTCTATGCGATCGACACGCCGCTGCCCGCGGCCAAGCCGCTGATCGCGGCGCACGCGCGAAGCCTGCTCGATCCAGAGCGGCCGGGCGATTTTGCGCAGGCCATGATGGACCTCGGCGCGACAATCTGCACGCCGCGCCGGCCGCTCTGCGGCCTGTGCCCGCTCAATACGTTCTGCCTGGCGGCAGCGCGCCTGTCGCCGGAGGATTGGCCGCGCAAGGCGGCAAAAGCCGCGCGTCCGGCGCGGCGCGGGGCGGCGTTCTTTCTGCGCCGCGGCGCAGAGCTATTGCTGCGCACCCGTCCGCCACAGGGCCTGCTCGGCGGCATGAGCGAATTTCCGGGGACGGAGTGGAGCGCGGATTACGACCCAACGAACGCCTTGCGTGACGCCCCGCTGATCGCCGATTATCATCGCCTTGATGTCACGGTCATGCACCAGTTCACGCATTTTATTCTAACTCTCGATATTTTCGTCGCGGATGGCCGTCGCGGCACAAAGCCGCCGCAAGGCTGCCGCTGGGTCAGCGATATTGAGGCCGAGGCTTTGCCGAGCGTGATGCGCAAGGTCGTCGCCGCAGTGAGGAGCAGCGGATGGTGGGAGCGGGCATAACGGGCCACGCCGGGGCGCGCTTTTGAGCGCCCGGGCACGATTGGCCGTCGAGCTCACCGAGGGCGCGTTTCGCGTGTCGAGCGGCGAGAAGCGCCTGACGATCTATACCGTCAAGGATCTGCCGGATATCGAGGAGCCGGCGGACTTCGTCATCCGGCTCGACGAGATTCTCACCTGGGATCCGCCGCACGAGGACGAAGAGATCGCCGTCGAGGATCTGCAGAGGATCGCCGCCGGAATCACTGCGGAATGCGAGCGGCGCGGGCTCAGCGTCGCGTTTGAATAGCTACAGTCCCGGCAGCGCCGCCGTGAGCGGTGCGTGCGGCTCGGGCGGGAAGTTGTTCTCCCAGCCACCGCCAAGCGCCTTGTAGAGCGCGACGATATAGGTCGAGACATTGGTCGCGCTCTGCGCCGCCTGCTGTTGCGCGGAAAGAAGCGTGCGCTCGGCATCGAGCACGGTGACGAATTGCTCGACGCCGTCGCGATAGCGGCTGCGGGCGAGGTCGAGCGCCTTGCTGGCGTGATCGACCTGTTGCAGCAGTTCGCGATGACGCGCGGCTTCCGTGCGGTAGGCGACGAGGGCGTTGACCACGTCGTGCCAGGCCTTCAGCACTGTCTCGTGGTAATTGATCCAGGCTTCCTGCTGTTGCGCGGTGCGCAGATTGAGCGTCGAGGTCAACTTGCCGCCTTCGAACAGCGGCATGGTCACGCCCGGACCAAAATTATATTCCAGCGACGAGCCCTTCCAGAGGCTCTTCAGATCGAGCGCCTGGAATCCAACGGTGCCGTTAAGCGTGACGGTCGGATAGAAGGCCGCCTCCGCGACGCCGATGTCGGCCGTCGCTTCGTGCAATTGCGCCTCGGCCTGGCGGATATCCGGCCGCCGGCGGGCGAGGTCCGAGGGAATGCCGACGGGGATGCGCGGCGGTGGCGGCGGAATAACGCCGCGCGCGGCGAGTTCGGCGGCAAGGCCGCCGGGCGGCGCGTCGAGCAGGAGGCTCAGGGCGTTGATCGCCTCGGATTCCTGGCGTTCGAGATCGGGGATGGTCGCGCGCAGCGAGTCGACCTGCGCCGCCGCGTTCTCGACGTCGAGGCCGGTGACGACGCCGGTCTTCTCGCGGTCTTTGGTGATATCGAGAATGTCGGTCTCGGTCTTCACATTGGTCCGAGCGATGCGAATCTGCTCCTGGATGCCGCGGAGCTGAACATAATCCCGCGCCACTTCCGCCAGCGCCGAGACGAGCGCGCCACGGCGCTGGTCGGCCGCGACATCGATATCGGCATCGGCCGCTTCAATCTGACGCCGCACGTGGCCCCAGATATCAAGCTCCCATGACGCATCAAAGCCCTGCTGGAATAGGTTGAAGGGCGCCAGCGCGCTGGGCGGGAGTTGATCGCCGGCAACGCCCTCGATGACGCTGTTGCTGATCTGGTAGCGCTTATAGGAGCCGTTGTCGTCGAGCGTGGGGAACAGTGACGAGGCCGTGGCGCCGCGCTGATAGCGGCTTTCAGCGAGGCGGATCGTCGCCGTGCGTACGTCGAGATTGGTGGCGGCGACGCGCTGCTCGAGCGAGGTCAACTCGCGATCACGGAAAAAAGCCCACCAATCAGGATCGACCGGCGCCTCGTTGGAGCGGGTGGAGACGACCGGCTTATGCGTGGCAGCGGCAAAAAACGAGTTCTGCGGCAGCGACGGATCGGGCGGCACGAAATTCGGCCCGACGCCGCAGCCGGCCAAGAGCGACGCCAGCGAAATGCCAGCTATCAACCGTGAACTTTTCACGAACCTACCCCCGCACAACCTTTATTTAACCGAATCGACGCCAAGCCAAATGGCGTTTTGCGCGATCCGCAGACTTTGTCGTTCTGTGTGTCCCCCGCGCCGCAGACACGCTCAATGGCCACCCCCTCCGCCGCCGCGGCCGCCTTTGATGGGCGAGAGCATGAAGCAGAGCGGCACCAATGCGAATGCGACGACGGCGCAGCCCTTGAACACGTCGGAATAGGCCATCACCGCAACCTGTTGCAGGAAGTCCTGATAGACGTGTCCGAGCGCCAGTTGATACGCCTGCGCCGCCGGATGGCCGATGGCTTCGAGCGAGGCCTGATAACGGGCGACCAACTGCTTGAAAGGCTCCCAGAACGGATTTGCCCATTGCGAGAGATAGGTCTGATGCAACTGCGAGCGCTGCTGGATCATCGCTGTTGACGCTGCGATGCCGATCGAGCCCGCGACATTGCGGAACATCGAGAACAGGGCGGTGGCGTCGCCGTTCAACTCGCGCGGCAAGGTCGAATAGGTGATGGTGCTGATCGGCACGAAGAGAAAGGCGAGGCCGATGGTCTGCGACGAGCGGATCATGACGAGCCGCAGATAGGTGATGTCGAGCACCAGCTTGGAGGAGAAGATGAAGGCGACGCCGAGCAGGAAGAAGCCGATCGCCACGATATAGCGCGTCTGCATCACCGTCATGAGCCGCCCCACGAGCGGGATCAGCATGATGATGATGATGCCGCCGGGCGACAGGATCATGCCCGCCCAGGTCGCGGTGTAGCCGAGCACCTGCTGGGCGAATTGCGGGATGATGACCGACGAGGCATAGAGAATGGCGCCGACGCAGCCGATCATGATGCAGCCGCCGGTAAAATTCTTGTCCCTGAAGATGGCAAGACTGATGATCGGCTTCTTGGCAACGGAGAGCCACACCGCCGAGCCGACGAGGCCGGTGACCGACAGCATCGCCATGATGACGATGAAGCTCGAGTTGAACCAGTCGGCGTCCTCGCCGCGATCCATCATCACTTCGAGACAGCCAAGACCAAGCGCAATGAGGCCGAGGCCGATGCCATCGATCGGCCGTGGCTCGCGCTTCACCCAGGGCGGGTCCTGAACCAGAATGTAGACGAGGATCACGGCGCCGATGCCCACCGGCACGTTGACGAAGAAAATCCAGCGCCAGGACGTCGAATCGGTGATGAGGCCGCCGAGCGTCGGGCCAAGCACCGGGCCGACGATGGTCGCGATGGCGGTGAGGCCGAAGGCGGCGCTGCGTCTGGCCGGCGGAAAATAATCGAGGATGATCGATTGCTGGTTCGGTTGCAGCCCGCCGCCGAAGAAGCCTTGCAGCAGACGGAACAGGATAAGCTGCGGCAGGCTCGTCGCGATACCGCACAGGAACGAGCAGACCGTGAACATCGCAAGGCAGATCAGGAAATAGCGCTTGCGGCCGAGCAGGCTGCCGAGCCAGCCGGAGATCGTCAGCACGATGCCGTTGGCGACGAGATAGGAGGTCAGCGCCCAGGTCGCTTCGTCGTTGCTCGACGACAGGCTGCCGGCGATGTGCGGCAACGCGACATTGACGATCGTCGTATCGAGAATCTCCATGAAGGCCGCGAGCGTGACGACGACCGCGACCGCCCAGGGATTGTGCCGCGGTTCCCATCCAAGGCTGAACGGATCCTGCGCGGCGCGCTTCGGCGGTAATGCCTGCGGCGCGACAGGCGCCGACGGCGGGGCTGCGCCACCGCCGCCACCTGGCAATCTGAGAGTCCCCTCCGAGCTCATTGCACCTTCACGCTCGGGACCACGGAAAGGCCGAGCGACAGGGGCAGCTTCGGATCGAGAGCGGTGTCGATGTCGATCTTCACCGGAACGCGCTGGACGATCTTGACGAAATTGCCCGTTGCGTTCTCAGGCGGGAAAGCGCTGAAGCGCGATCCTGAGCCGAGCTGGATCGAGTCGACATGGCCCTTGAGCTTGAGATCGGGGTAGGCGTCGACGGTGATCGTCACCGGCTGGCCAGCACGCATTTTGGTGAGCTGGCTTTCCTTGTAATTCGCCGTCACCCAGATCTGCGGCGAGACCAGCGAGAAAATCTGCTGCCCCGGTGTCACGTAGGTGCCGACCTCGACATTGCGCTTGGTGATCCAGCCATCCTGCGGCGCGGTGACGATCGTATAGGACAGATTGAGCAGAGCCTGATCGAGCCGGGCTTTCGCCTGATCGATCTGGCCGTGGAATTGTGCGACCTGCGAAACGGCCTGGGCGATGCGCTCCGGCACTGGCGCTGCCTGCTCGACCTGCGCCTGCGCGCTGGCAACCTGCGCCTGCGCCTGCCGCAGGCCGGCCGTGGCGGCGTCGACCTCCTGCTGCGTCGTCGCACGCGACGGCAGCGACTTCTGCCGATCATAATCGGCCTGTGCACGCACGAGCAGCGCCTGGGCCGAGTCCAGTTGGGCCTTCGCCGCGTCGAGCTGCGCCGGGAAGTTTTTCTTCGCCACCTCGGCGGCATATTGGAAGCCGCTATATTGGCCTTCCGCCGTCGCCAGATTGGCCTTGGCGTTCTCGACATCGATCACATACTGGCGATTGTCGATGTGGATCAGCGGCTGACCCTTTTTCACGAACTCGTTATCGGTCACGTCCAGCGAGACGACATTGCCCGAAACCTGCGGGGCGATCGTGACCGCGCGGCCGTCGATGAAGGCATCGTCCGTGGATTCAAAGTCACGGTTGGCCAGCCAGTATTCGTAACCCGTGAAGGCGAGGCCTCCGAACAGGAGAAGGAGGACGATCCACATCGTCGTGCGTCGCTTCTTCTTCGGGGGCGGCGCGGGCTTTGTCTCGGGGACGGGCGCGGCTTGCGGCGGCGCACCCTGGGTGGAGCCGTCCTCGGCGACGGGAAGATCGGTGTCGGAGCGCGATTTGGCCATGACGATGCACCGCAGCGTTCGGTCGGAAGATGTCTATTCGAGCCGGATTTGCCGCAGCGCATCCGTTGAACAATTGTTGAAATTCGGGGCTTAACCGAACTGAAGAGTTCGTATATGGTGGGCTTTACGCATTGTCAACCAAAGGGCTCCGAAGAATCATGTTGAGGATGAGGCGAGTTCCGCGCGGCGAGAAGCGGCGTGATGAAATTGCAGCAGTTGCCGAAAGCGTTTTTCTGGAGCTTGGCTTCAATGACGCCACCATGCAGATCGTCGCCTCGCGGGCCGGCGCCTCGAAGGAGACGCTTTACCGGCATTTCGGCAGCAAGGAGGGGTTGTTCTCGGAAGTCGTGCGCGGCCGCAGCGAACGCATCTATCGTAGCGTAGAGCGCGAGATCGGCCAGCGCAACGATCCGCGCGAGGTTTTGCGGCAGCTTGGATTTAATTTGTTGAATATGCTGCTGAATGAAGACCCCCTGTGTTTTTTCCGCATCGTCATCGCCGAGGTCCAGCGCACGCCGGAACTCGGCCGCATCTTCTTCGAACAGGGCCCCCACCAGCTTATGAAGGATGTTGCCGCCTATCTCGAATATGCGACCGGGGAGGGCTTACTGAACTGTTCGGAGCCGGCCCTCGCAGCCAGGCTGTTCCTGGGGTCCGTTGTGGCCAACCGCCATATCATCAAGCTGCTGGTACCGGATTTCGAAGAGATCACCGAGGAGGTGATCCGCCATCATGTCGATGCGGCGGTGTCGATGTTCCTCGCCGCCTATGGGCCGAGGGCCGCGCAGCAGCACGCCGTCCCGGCGGCGCTTGAGCCCAGCCATGCCTGACGAGGCATCGCCGGCGGCACTGACGCGGCTGTTGCGCTGGTACGCAGATATGGGCGTCGATCTCGCCGTCGACGACATGCCGCATGATCGCTTCGCCGAGTCACAAAATCTTGAACGGCCGCCGAGCGTCCAGCCCGCGCCCATGCCCGCGCCCATGCCTCGCCGCCCGGCGACGGTCCCGGCGCGCGTACCGATGAGTGCGCCGCCATTGTCACCGCCGTTCGCCGGCGTCGCGGAAGCGGTGAAGGCCCAGACCCTGGAGGATTTGCGGGCGGAGCTTCTCGCCTTCGAGGGCTGCGGCCTGAAGGCGACGGCGACGCAGCTTGTTTTCGCCGACGGCAATCCGGAAGCCGACATCATGTTCGTCGGCGAGGCGCCGGGCGCGGACGAGGATCGCATTGGCCGGCCTTTCGTCGGCCGCGCCGGGCAATTGCTCGACAAGATGCTCGCCGCCATCGGCCTCGACCGCACCAAGGTCTACATTGCCAATGTCGTGCCCTGGCGGCCTCCGGGCAACCGGACGCCGACGCCGCTGGAGACGGGTGTCTGCCTGCCGTTCACGCGCCGCCAGATCGAGCTGGTCGCGCCGAAAATCCTCATCTGCCTCGGGGCGCCTTCGATGCAGACGCTGCTCGGCATCAAGGAAGGGATCATGCGCAGCCGCGGCCGCTGGGTGGATTATGATCGCGGCGGCACGATCATCCCGGCCATGGCCATGCTGCATCCGGCCTATCTGCTGCGCCAGCCCTCGCACAAGAAATTCGCCTGGCAGGACCTGCGCGAACTGGCCAAAAAGATCGATAAGATCTGACCGCGCCGAATGAGATCAGACTTTGCGGCCCTTGCAACAGCCGTAATAATCTTGATTGAAATCGGCGAAGATAATTGTCGCAAGTTGCGAGCGCGCGAATGATTGAACCGGATAAATTTGTTCGATGGCAGATCGATCATTTGCAGGCGGAGGTTGCGGTTGCCGGCGCGCGTTCGCCGGCCAGCGCCAATCCGCTTGCCGAGCGGATTTATAGAAGCTCATGGTTCCGCTTCGTGACGCAACATCTGCAGAATTTCTATTGGACGGTGACGCGGCTCGTCGGATTGGGCTACCTGCATGACGGCTCATTGCACAAGCCCCGAGAGGCGAAATGGCATGAACCGGCGCCGCTGCCCGTCAAGCTTCTCGCGCCGGTGCAATTCGCGCCTTTGCAACGGCCGCGGATTTTGTTCGACGTCACTCTTTCCGCGCATCATGGCGCGACGGGAATTGCGCGCGTCATCCGCGAATATGCGAAAGGGGGCGCCGAAACAGGCTGCGGCGTTCCCATGATCGTGTCGAAATCCCTCGATCTGACGCCGGCCTATCCGCAACAGATGCCAGGGCGGAAGCTGACGATCGAGACGGGCGATATTCTCTTTCTCTTCGATTGGATGGGGAACGATCCGGCCACTTTCATTCGCTTGATGGAAGCCGCTGTCCGGAAAGGCGCCCATGTCGTCCTTGGGCTGCATGATATTCTTCCGTTCATGTATCCGGGTCTTTTCCCGGCGGACACCGGGCCGGCCTTGCGCACTTTGGTCGATCGGGGCGTTTCGCTGGCGGACGGGATTGTGACTGTGTCCGGGAGCGCCGCCGAAGATATCCGCGCCTATATCGTTGAAGCTGGCCTCCCGTATCGGCCGGGGTTGGGCATCGGCTGGAATCATTTGGGCGCCGATTTTCAAGATGGAGAGCCTGCCGGCGGGGTCGATCCGAAGCTTGCCGGCGTTTTTCAATCCGCGCCGGTTTTCCTGATGGTCGGCACGGTGGAGCCGCGCAAGGGCCATCGCACCGCCCTCGCCGCGTTCGACAGGCTCTGGCGCGACGGCGCCGAGGTCCGCTATCTCATCGTCGGGGGGATGTATTGGAACGCGCGCTCGATCGGCGAGGAAATCCGCACGCACCCTGAGTTCGGGCGCCGCCTGTTCTGGTTTGATGAGGCCAGCGACGCTGATGTCGCCTATGCCTATCGTCATGCCACGAGCCTGATTTTCGCGAGCCTGTCGGAAGGGTTCGGTTTGCCGCTGGTCGAAGCGGCAAAGTTCGGGCTGCCGATTATCGCCAGCGATATCGCGGTTTTCCGCGAGATCGCCGGCGACGCCGCCAGCTATTTTGAAGCGCTTGACGTGGACTCTCTCGCCGCGCGCCTGCGTGAGAGCCTTGCCGGCAAGAGAATTCCGCCGTTATTTCCGGTTCGGACCTGGCATGAATCAGCGCAGGACCTGTTTGCGCTTCTGCGAAGCGAGAATTATCAACTCGCGCTTCCCCCGCACGTGTCATCGCCGGCGTCCCTGGCTAGCTAGATCGTTGCGGGGTATGCGCTCCAGCGCACAGCAAGGTTTGCGCGTTTGCGGAACGTGATAAAGTGCCGCTGAAAAAGAGGGAGCCGCGCGCATGGAATGGCAGAATTTCCGCCGGTCGGACAATGTCGAGGACCGGCGCGGCGATGATTCCAGCGACCCGTCTATCGGCGGCGGCTTGGGCGCGCCGGGCGGGATTGGCGCCGGCCATCTCGGTCTTGGTGCGATCATCATTCTCGGCTTGATCGGCTGGGCGCTCGGCATTGATCCGCGCGTCCTCATCGGCGGCGCCGAAATGATCCAGGGCGGTGGCCAAAGCGCCACGCAGAGCTCGCCGGCACAGCCGGCGCAACAGGCTTCGACCGAGACCGGCGTGCCAAAAGACCAGATCGGCCAATTCGTTTCGGCAATTCTGGCGGAAACGGAGGATGTCTGGTCGCAGGTTCTGCCGGCGCAAAAGGGCATCCAATACGTGCCGCCGCATCTCGTTCTGTACAATGGCTTCACGCGGTCCGGCTGTGGCGGCGCCGCCGCGTCGATGGGGCCGTTCTATTGCCCGGTCGACAAGAAGGTCTATCTCGACACGTCGTTTTTCCGCGACATGCAGACGAAGTATGGCGGCGGTGGCGATTTCGCCTATGCCTATGTGATCGCGCATGAGATCGGCCATCACATCCAGGATCAGCTCGGTATGCTGACGAAAATCCAGGCGGCGGAGCAGAACGCCGACAGCCAGGAGCAGGCCAATGCGCTCTCCGTGCGCACCGAATTGATGGCCGATTGTCTTGCCGGGGTCTGGGCCAATAACGCGCAGACCAAATATCATGTCATCGACCAGGGCGATGTCGAGAAGGCGGTCGCGACCGCGCAAGCGATCGGCGACGACCGTCTGCAAAAGGCGGCGCAGGGCTATGCCGTGCCGGATTCCTTCACGCACGGCTCGGCGGCCCAGCGCGTGCAATGGCTCGAGACCGGGTTGAAATCCGGCCAGATCGATTCCTGCAACACGTTCGCGCAATAGCGCATGAGCCCCTAAAAGTTGCAGACTTTTCGGCAAGGCTCATGCGCCGCGTTAAGAAGGTGAGCCCCTAAAAGTTGTGAGACTTTTCGGCAAGGCTCATGCGCCGCTTTAAGAGCCGAGCCTTCAAAAGCTAAGAGATTTCTCGGAGGGCTCAGATCACCGCGCGCAGCCTGATCTGGCTTGCGGGCCGCGCCCGCGTCGCCTTGACGAGGCTGGCGAAGTCCGGCGCTTTCACGTTGAGGCAGAGCCGCCGCGGCGCAAGCAGCGCGGCGGGTCGCACGAGATGCGTCAGGATTTTTTCGATTGGCCGTCTCGCGCTGCCGCGCATCAGCCAGCCTTGGTTCTCGGCCTTGCCGAACCGCAGCAGATCCTCGATCGCCTCGGCAAATCCGGTCTCCGGCACATAGCCGGCGCGGACGATGAGGACATGCGCCGCGCGGCTGGCGGCGAGGGCGTGGGCGATGCCATCGGCCTCCGTCTTGGCCTCGAAAAAGGCGCTGCCGGCGTGGTCTGCGATATAGCCAAGCTTCATGTGCGGCGGGCCGACGAGAATGGCTTCGCGCACCAGGCCGCGCACCGCCGCGCCGACGAAGGCCGAGAGGGTTCGCACCACGGCTTCGGCGGTTTGCCCTTCCGTGGCGCTGGGGCCGGTGGCCATCGGGCAGAGAACGATCAGGGAAATCATCGCCGACGCTCAAGCCCCGACAGGATTTGGCGCGAGCGCGATTGACAGCTCTCTGTTTGTTCCGTTATTGTTCTCATCCTGTTCCTTTATTGAGCCGTCGCAAATGGCAGCTAAAGTTCTTCCGCAACCGAGAACGCAGCCAAGGTCTCGTACCGAGGTTTCGGGCAAGGTTTCAACCCCAGTTTCCACTCCTGGCGAAGCTGGCCGCCGTGTAGCCCAAGCGGCGCCGCCTTCGCTTCGGCCGCCGCGCGTCTTCGATCCGGCCCCCAGGGTCGAAGATGCGCGGCCTCTTATGCCGCGACGTGGGCGTGGGGCGCAATCGAATGTCGGCGGCCGTTTCGAGCCGCTCGCCTATGCCCCTGCGGATGATGGCTGGGCGGCCGAGGATGAGCCGCCGCCGCTCAAGACGACGGTGACGCTCGAGCGGGCGAAGACGATCATCACCCGCAACGATTCGCCGGACATTTCCTTCGACCGCTCGATCAACCCCTATCGCGGCTGCGAGCATGGCTGCGTTTATTGTTTCGCCCGGCCCACCCACGCCTATATGGGCCTGTCGCCGGGGCTCGATTTCGAGACGCGCCTCTTCGCCAAGGCCGATGCGGCTGCGCTGCTCGAGCGCGAGCTGGCGGCGAAGAATTATCAGCCGCGCACCATCGCCATCGGCACCAATACCGATCCTTATCAGCCGATCGAGCGCGAATATCGGGTGATGCGGCAGGTGCTCGAAGTTCTGGCGCGCACCAATCATCCGGTCGGCATCGTCACCAAATCCGCGCTCGTGCTGCGCGACCTCGATCTTCTCGCGCCGATGGCACAGAAGGGCCTCGTCAAGGTCGCCATCTCGGTGACGAGCCTCGATCCGGTCCTTGCCCGGCGGATGGAGCCGCGCGCCGCGACGCCGGAGAAAAGGCTCGCGACGCTGAAGGCGCTGGCCGAGGCGGGCGTGCCCGCCTGCGTCATGGTCGCGCCGGTCATTCCGGCATTGAACGATCCGGAGATCGAAACCATCCTCGAACGCGCCCGGGCTGCCGGCGCGCGCGAGGCGGGCTATGTGATGCTGCGTCTGCCGCTCGAATTGAGCGATCTCTTCAGCGAATGGCTGCTCGCCCATTATCCGAGCAAGGCGCGCCACGTTCTTTCGCTCATCAGGTCGACGCGCGACGGCAAGATCTACGATTCGCAATTCGGCAAGCGGATGGTCGGCTCGGGGCCCTATGCCTGGATGGTCGGCCGGCGGTTCGAGGCGGCGGTGACGAAGCTCGGTTTTGCTAGGACGAGGGTCAAGCTGCGTCACGATCTCTTTACGCCGCCGCGGCGGAAGGACGAGCAATTACAGCTTGAATTGCTGTGAGCATGGGCCTGGCGCGGATTGCGCGGCGTCTCATCCGGGGTTTAAGAGCTTGGCTCAGGCGGCTAGACTGCTTTCAGGAAAAGTGGAAACCGGTTTTCCGTCCGAAAGCGGTCTCATTATTTGGATAAGAGCTGCCGTAAAGGCTCTGGCATGGCGAAAAAACCTTCTCTGCCGCATTTCCGCTACGAGCGGCTTTTGGCGAAAGACGCCGTCTGGCCGGTGGCGGGGACGGACGAAGTCGGGCGCGGGCCGCTCGCCGGGCCGGTCGCGGCGGCGGCGGTTATCCTCGATCCCAAGCGTTTGCCGAAGGGCGTCAATGATTCGAAGGCGCTGACGGCGGAGGCGCGGCTTGCGGCCTATGACGAGATCATGCGCCATGCTCTCGCCGTTTCGGTCGCCTTCGCGAGCGCCGCGGAGATCGATGCGATCAACATCCGGCAAGCGAGTCTGACGGCCATGCGGCGGGCGCTCGCCGCGCTCGCACTCGCGCCGCGCTATGCGCTCGTCGATGGCAACGATCTGCCGACGGCGCTGTGCTGCGCGGGCGAAACAATCGTCGGCGGCGACGCGCGCTCGCTTTCCATCGCCGCAGCCTCGATCGTCGCCAAGGTGACGCGCGACAGGTTGATGGCGCGGCTTTGCAGGCTCTATCCCGTTTACGGCTTCAGCCGTCATGTCGGCTATGCGACGCCCGAACATCTCGCCGCAATCGCGCAGCACGGGCCATGCCCCTATCATCGCATGAGCTTCTCGCCGTTCAGAGCGGCCGACGTCGCTTAAGCCAGACTGCAAGTTTCTTTTAATCATATCGTTCAGAAAAGGGACAGGTTCCCGGCATCAATCTAAACGCGGATTTTACCGGCTTCGCGCAAATTGACTCGTGTTCGTCGCGTATCCGGTGAGTGTTCATGCGTATTGCACGTGCCGGGACGGCCGTCACGAAGTCTCAGCTAAAGGTCTTGCGTACTGAGCATTCGCACAGGCTTGTCCCGGCCGTTGCTTCTCCGGCAGTCCAAAGCGTTCTTCCCGTCAACGAGATTCTTGTCGGCGATTGCCTCGAGAAGCTTGCGAGTCTGCCGCCGGCGAGTATCGATCTCGTCTTCGCCGATCCGCCTTACAATCTGCAGCTTGAGCAGACCCTGTCGCGGCCGGACCAGAGTCTCGTCGATGCCGTCGATGACGATTGGGACAAATTCGCCAGCTTCGCCGATTACGATGAATTCACCCGCGCCTGGCTTTCCGGTGTGCGGCGGGTGATGAAGGACAATGCGACGATCTTCGTCATCGGCTCCTATCACAACATTTTCCGCGTCGGCACGATCCTGCAGGATCTCGGTTTCTGGATTTTGAACGACATCGTCTGGCGCAAGGCCAATCCGATGCCGAATTTTCGCGGCCGGCGCTTCACCAATGCACATGAGACTCTCATCTGGGCGGGGAAGAGTGCCGCGGCCAAGAACTACACATTCAATTATGAGGCGCTGAAGGCGGGCAATGAGGATTGCCAGGCGCGCTCGGATTGGTTCCTGCCGATCTGCACGGGCACCGAGCGGCTGAAGAACGAGACAGGCTCCAAGACGCATCCGACGCAAAAGCCCGAGGCGCTGCTGGCGCGCGTGCTGCTCGCGGCCTCGCAGCCGGGCGATCTGGTGCTCGATCCGTTTTTTGGGACCGGCACGACCGGCGCCGTCGCCAAGAAACTCGGCCGCTCTTTCATCGGCATCGAACGTGACGAAACTTATGCCAAAGCGGCGCGGGCGCGTATCGCCGCCGCCGAACCTTATCCGGACGAAGCGGTCAGCGCCGCGCCGAGCAAACGCGCACAACCGCGCGTAGCCTTCGCCTCCGTCGTTGAAGCGGGTTTGATTGCACCGGGCGCGATGCTTTGCGACGAGAAAAAGCGCCACCGCGCTCTGGTGCGCGCCGACGGAACCCTGATGCTCGCCAGCGCCGGCGCGGAACTCTCCATTGTCGGCTCCATCCATAAGGTGGGCGCCCTGGCGCAAGGGCTTCCGGCCTGCAACGGCTGGACCTTCTGGCATGTCGAGCGCAACGGCAAACTCGCGCCCATCGACGATCTGCGCACGACGATCCGCGGTGCTTTGAAGGTTGCGGCCGAATAATCGGCGTTCACGCGCTGTCGCTTTGACCTGGTGTCATCGCTCCTCTAATTTGCCTTGTCGTTCGGGTTGGTGGAACAAGGCATGAAGTGGCCCACAAGTGTTACGCTCGTCCGGCATGCCGAATCCGCCTACAATGAGCTTAGGCAGAAGAAGCGGGAAGATTCGCTCTATGACGCGTTCCTGAAGGCATTCGAGCTGGATCATCGGTCGCCGGAAGCACGCCGCCTGGCGCTTGAAGTCAAAGACAGATACACGCTCGACTTCAGCGACTTCGAAATGCCGCTGACAGAGGCCGGGCGCAATCAGGCGCGCATAACGGGCAAACATCTTCACGAGGTGATTTCGCCACCCGACGTGATCTTCTATTCGCCATACCGTCGGACATGCGACACGCTCACGGAGATCTGCGGCGAATGGCCGGGGTTGAAGAACGTCAGAATGATCGAGGAAGACCGCATCCGCGAGCAGGAGCATGGACTCGCGCTACTTTATAATGATCGCCGTGTGATGCATGTGCTCCATCCTGAGCAGAAGGAGCTGCGCGATTTGCTCGGTCCTTACTGGTATCAGCAGCCCCAGGGCGAATCCGTTTCACAGGTGCGGGATCGGGCGCGTGCCGTGATTACGATGCTTATCCGCGAATGCGCGGGGCAGCGCGTTCTTATGATAACGCATCATCTGATGATATTGTCCTGGCGGGCAAATATCGAGCGATTGACTCCGGCGGAATTCATTCGGCTGGATGCGGAGGAAGAGCCGGTCAATTGCGGCATCACGCATTACGAAGGGAATCCGTCTGCCGGCAACGACGGGAAGCTCGAACTGAAATTCTACAATAAAAAGCTCTATTGACATCACGCCCACGGACATTTCGAAATCAGGTCATGGAAGATCAAGCTATCAACGCCTGGTGCGATGCCCTAGCGGCCTTGCTCAAATTGCCGATCGACAAAGGCGACCGCGCCGAGATCATCGCCAATCTGCGGCTCATCGCGCGGCAAATCGAAATCGTCGCGCAGGTTCCACTCGACGATCTCGCCGAGCCGGCGCCGGTCTTCCGGGCCTGAGGCGCGACATGACGCAAGAGATTTCGCGTGCCACCGCGGAAGAGATCGCCGCTGCCGTCTCCGCCGGCAAATTGTCCGCGCAGGCCGTGACCGAGGCGGCGCTCGCCGAGATCGCGGCGCGAAATAAAGAACTCAATGCTTTCACCAACGTGACGCGTGACCGCGCGCTTGCCAAAGCGAAGACGCTCGACGCGGAGAACACGCCGCGCTCGCTCGCCGGTGTGCCCTATGCGGTGAAGAACCTTTACGACATCGAAGGTCTCGTCACCCGCGCCGGCTCGAAGATTAATCGCGACAATCCGCCGGCTGCGGCCGATGCCTTTGTCGTTGAAAAGCTCGATGGCGCGGGCGCGGTCCTGCTCGGCGCGCTCGATATGGATGAATATGCCTATGGCTTCACCGGCGAGAATGTGCATGACGGCAATTCGCTGAACCCGCACGATCCGCGCCATATGACCGGCGGCTCCTCCGGCGGTTCGGCGGCGGCGGTGGCGTCCGGCATGGCGGCCTTCGCGCTTGGCTCGGACACCAATGGCTCGATCCGCGTTCCGGCCTCGCTCTGCGGCCTCTTCGGCCTAAAGCCGACGTATGGCCGTCTGTCGCGGCGTGGCGTCTTTCCGTTCGTCGCCAGTCTCGATCATGTCGGCGCACTGGCGCGCTCGGCGCGCGATCTCGCGCTCGTCTATGACGTCATGCAAGGGCGCGATGACGCCGATCCGGCGCAAGCGCCGCGTGCTGTCGAGCCGGTTCTGCCTTTGATTGAAGACAGCGGCGCGGGCCTGCGCATCGCCGTGGCCGGCGATTATTTTCGCCGCGGCGGCCGGCCTGAATGTTTCGCCGCCGTCGATGCGGTCGCCGCTGCGCTCGGCGCAACGCGCGAGGTTGTATTGCCCGCGGCGGCCGCGGCGCGGGCGGCGGCTTTCGTTATCACCGCGGCAGAAGGCGCCACCTTCCACCTTCCACGATTGCGCGGGAGACCGCAGGATTTCGACGCGGCGGTGCGCGACCGCCTTTTTGCCGGCGCGATGATCCCGGCTGAAAGCCTGCTACGGGCGCAGAAATTGCGCGCATGGTTTCATCGCCGTGTCGCCGCGCTGTTCGAGGAGGTCGATATCATTCTCACCCCGGCAACGCCGTGCCGGGCGCCGCTTTCGGGGCAGAAGACGATCGAGATCGAAGGCACGGAGGTTACGGTGCGCGCCAATCTCGGAATTTATACGCAGCCGATTTCCTTCATCGGCCTGCCGGCCGTGACGGTGCCGCTCTGGACTGAGGGCGAGACGTTGCCGATTGGCGTTCAGGTGATTGGCGCGCCCTGGCGCGAAGATCTTGTCCTGCGCGTCGCACGTGATCTTGAAAAAAAGGGAATCGCTCGCGCGCCCCTTGCCTGAACTACCAGATGGCGAGGACGAGGATCGAGAGCGGATAGGCGAGCACGATGCCGAGAATGGCGCCGCCGAAAATATCGCTCGGATAATGATGCGCCGTGGCGATGCGCGACCAGGCCATCAGCAGCAGCAGAACCAGCGCCGAGAGAATCGCGCCCGGCCAGACGAGCACGACCGGCGTCAGCACGCCGGACAAGGTCATCGTATGGCCGCTGGGGAAGGAATGTTCGTCGAGCACCGCGAGCAATGAGCGCAGGCGTGGATCGGCCTGAAATGGCCGCCGCCGGCCGATCTTGCGCTTGATGATCGGAAACATCAGGTGCAGCAGCGCTGCATTCAGCGCGCCGAGGAAAACGACGCGAAAGCCCTCGCGGCCGAGGCCGCTGAAGATGATCGGAACGATGATGAGGTAAAGCCAGCTATTGCCAAGCTTGCTGATCGCGACGGCCGAAATGCGTCCTATCGCCGGCCGCGCGGAGCGCGAGATCAGGTGAACGGCGGCGAGATCGGCATGGCGCAATCGCTCAGCCCACATCAGCCGAAACGGCATTTGCGTCATCGGATGCTGATCGATCGGCTCAGGTGTCCGAAGATCCATATTCCACTCCGACGAATCCAATCAACGCGATCATCTCCACCACCAGAAGGGAAGACAGTGACCGCTATGTGACGCTGGCGACCGCCATGTGGTCGAACTCACAACCTGTCGCACGCATCGCGCCTGCACTTTGGGCCAAAAAGTCACAGGCAGCCGAAATTCTGTTCAGCCGCGGCGGCGTCCCAACGTCGCATGCGATTCGCGGGCCGACTCCGGCCACGCAAGAAAAATCTCCCGATCGCGTCGCTGGCGCATGATTTCCGCCAGAACATCGGAGATGACACCGGCCTCCGGATCGTCGCCCTGCGCCCTGCGGCTCCTTGTGGCCTGACCCCAGGATTTGTCGGCGATATCGAGGGCGAAGGCGAGCAGGGCCTGCGCGATGAAATTTTCAGCGCTCAACCCGCGATACGCGACATAGGCGCGAATTTCATCGGCAAAGGCCGGGTCGAGCCGGTCGAGAACGGAGGCCGCCGGGATATTCCCGGACAGGAGGCCGAAGATGAGTTCGCGCAGGCGTGGCGGCTCGCCGTCGGTGAAAGTGGATTCGGCGTGAACGAACAAAGTCGCAAGGAGTGGCATTTTCATGCGGATCTCCGGGGCCGTGCCATGCCCCGGATCATAGCTGAATTTTTTACGTCTGTACGAACCCATTCGGCCGATCTTTCCCGGCCGACCGAAAAGACCCGCTCAGCCGAAGAGTTTCGTCGCGATTTCCGCAACATGCCGGCCCTGGAAACGCGCCCCGGCGAGTTCGTTCTCGCTCGGCTGGCGCGAGCCGTCGCCGCCGGCGATGGTCGTTGCGCCATAGGGCGCGCCGCCAGTGATTTCGTCGAGCCGCATCTGGCCCTGAAAGCTGTAGGGCAGGCCGACAATGATGAGGCCGAAGTGCAGGAGATTGGTGATGAGGGAGAAGAGCGTCGTTTCCTGGCCGCCATGCTGAGTGGCGGTCGAGCTGAAAGCCGCACCGACCTTGCCGTTCAGCGCGCCGCGCGCCCACAGGCCGCCCGCCTGATCGAGGAAGCTCGCCATCTGCGACGAGATGCGGCCGAAGCGCGTGCCGGTGCCGACGATGATGGCGTCGTAATCGGCCAGTTCGGCGATCGAGGCGACAGGCGCCGCCTGATCGAGCTTGAAGTGCGAAGCCTTCGCGACCTCGGGGGGTACAAGCTCGGGCACGCGCCTGATATCGACCGTGGCGCCGGTCTCGCGGGCGCCTTCGGCGACCGCCTCGGCCATTTTCTCGATATGCCCATAGGCGGAATAATAGAGCACCAGAACCTTTGCCATGTTTGCCTCGCTGATTGGCTTTTACGGAAAGAAAAGCGGCGATGCCGATGGCACCGCCGCTTTATTCGTTACGCCGCGTCGACGAGCACGACTTCGGCATCCTCCAGCGCTTTGACACGCAGGACTTTCTCGCCGAAGACGGCGGCGCCGTCACGGGTGTTGAGCTTGACGTCGTTGACCTCGACCGCGCCCTTGGCGGGAACGAGATAGCCGTGCCGCGTTTCGCCCAGCGGATAATCCGCCGTCTGCCCGGCCTTGAGCGTCACGCCGACAACGCGCGCGTCGGCGCGGATCGGCAAAGCGTCGTTATCCTCGGCATAACCGCTCGCCAAAGCCACGAAATGGCCGGTGCGGTCACCCTTCGGGAAAGGCTTGGCGCCCCACGACGGCCCGTGACCTTGCTCGCGCGGCAGAATCCAGATCTGGAAGATCCGTGTCGTGCCGGGTTCGAGATTGTATTCAGCGTGGCGGATGCCGGTGCCGGCGCTCATCACCTGCACGTCGCCCGCCTCGGTGCGGCCCTTGTTGCCAAGGCTGTCCTGATGCGTGATCGCACCTTCGCGGACATAGGTGATGATTTCCATGTCGCGGTGGGGATGGGGCGGAAAGCCCGACTGCGGCGCGATGGTGTCGTCATTCCACACGCGCAGGGCACCCCAGCCCATGCGCTTGTCGTCGTCATAGTCGGCAAAGGAAAAGTGATGCTTGGCATCGAGCCAGCCGTGGTTGGCGCCGCCGAGCGTTTCAAAGGGTCTGCGTTCGATCATGGCTTGATCCTCTCCTGCGGTCTTGACCGCTCTGTTGGGAGGAATATTGATCTCGCCGATTAAATCTGAAATAGAAATGATAGAAACAAACTGTTTCCAATGTTGATATGTCGAAGCTTCCGGATTTCGAGGCCTGGGCGGTCTTCGCCAAAGTTGCGGAGCTGGGCTCCTTCGCCCGTGCGGCGGCCGAACTCGGCCTGTCCAAGGCGACCGTCTCCAAGGCGGTGGGCAGGCTTGAACTGCGCCTCGGCAACGCTCTGTTTCACCGCACCTCGCGGCGCCTGTCGCTGAGCGAGGCGGGGCGGGCGACGCTCGAGCGGGCCAGCCGCATCCTCGCGGAAGGCGAGGCCGTTGAGGCCGAAGCGACGGCGCAATCCACCGCGCCGCGCGGGCTGGTACGGGTTGCCGCGCCGATGACGTTCGGCATCGTTCATCTTGCGCCGCTGCTGCCGGCTTTTCTCAAGCTCTATCCGGACGTCTCGATCGAACTCAGCCTCGATGACCGCATCATCGATCTCGTCAGTGACGGCTTCGATCTGGCGCTGCGCATTTCCAGCCTGCCGGATTCGAGCTTGCTGGCCCGCAGGCTTTGCCGCGTGCGCATCCTGCTCGTCGGCGCGCCCGCCTATTTCGCCAGCCGTGGCCGCCCGGCGCATCCCAAGGATCTCGCCGCGCATACGGCGCTCCTCTACACCTATCAACGCAGCCGCGACGTCTGGCATTTCAGCCATCCCAAACAGGGCGAATATAGCGTCGCGGTCTCCGGGCCGATCCGCGCCAACAATGCCGACGTACTCCAGCCCGCGCTCCTCGATGGACTTGGCATCGCCTTGCAGCCGGAATTTCTGGTCTGGCGCGATATTGCCGAAGGGCGCCTCGAGGCCATGCTACAAGACTGGACGACGGCGCCGGGGGCGCTTCACCTCGTCACGCCGCCGAGCGCGATGCGTCCCGCGCGCGTCTCGGTTCTGATGGACTTTCTGGCCAAGCATTTCGCCCAGGCGCCCTGGGCTCAGTCGTGAGGGTCGCGATGCCGGATGATGGCTTGATTACGATTCCCAGCAATTATTCCGCGCGCCAGACGCTCGAGCGGCTGGAAGCGGCATTGCGCGCCGCCGGTATCACGATCTTCGCGCGCATCGATCATGCCGCCGGCGCGGCCTCGGCCGGTCTGGCTTTGCGACCGACGCAAGTGCTGATCTTCGGCAATCCGAAAGGCGGCACGCCGCTGATGCAGGCCGACCAGAGGATCGGCCTCGACTTGCCGTTGCGGGTTCTGGCGTGGGAGGACGAGGCTGGCAATGCCAACCTCACCTATACGGACGTGGATTGGCTCGCCGTGCGCTATGGCCTCGGCGCTTTGACGGCGCCCGCGCGCGAGGCCTTGGCGAAACTCCTCGCCAAATTCACGGCCGAAGCGGCAAGTTGACCCGGAGCCTGGGCTCCAGGATTTATTTTTGGCGCGTTTTCTTCACGCGAACCGGCGTCCACTTCGCTCGAAAACGCTCTATTCGTCGTTGCTCGAATTGAGTTTTTCGAGCGGCACAACCTTCGGCGCCGGCAACAGGCTGACGCCGGTTTCATCGTCGGCGAACACGACGCCCGCCTGTTCGAGCACGTATTTCAACCGGCTCGCCGCCTCCGCGAGCATGGGGCGGGCGCCGCATTCGTAATCGAGCAGCGCCGCGAGCGGGAGGTGCGCCTTTTCGGCAAGCTCTTCCGGCACCCAGCCGAGCAGGCCGCGCGCCGCCCGCAATTGTGCAGCCGATATTTCGTCCAACCCACCCTCCCGTGCAACGAAACCGTTGCGAGTTAACGCAACAGCCGGGCCAAAGTTGCGTTGGACGCCGTCCGTCAGCGTGACGTCGCCGGCCAGGTGACAATATGCCCCGCCGGCAACAGCCCGTTCAAGGCGCCGATGGCCGCCTCGATTTTCTCGGGTGCGTCGAAGAATTCGATGACGAGCGGGAGGCTTGCCAGCACGTAGAGCGGATCGGTCCCATGCACCTCGCTGGTGTCGCCGAATCCGGCGACGCCGCGGAAAACGGTGACGCCTTTCACGCGGTGCTGGTCGTGCAAAATCTTCAGGATTTCCCGCATCAAGGTTTCGTGATGGCCTTTGTCGGCCTCGCGCAGGTAGATGCGCACGACGGTGATTTCGTTTGCCATGGCATTGCCTCTAAATTGCACGTGCGGCGACAACGCCCGCGGCGGTGGCCGCGAGTCCAAGCAGCACGGAAAGAAAGATATAGAGCGCGCCTTTGCCCCATTGGTCCTGTTCGGCGAGCAGAAAGGTCTCCATTGCAAAAGTGGAGAACGTCGAAAAGCCGCCGATGAAGCCGGTGAGGATACCGAGCCGGATGGCGGGCGGAACGACCATGCGCTCCACCGTTACGGTGAAGAGAAAGCCGATCAGCAGGCAGGCGAGGATGTTGACCGACAAGGTTGCGTAGGGAAAGGCGCGCCCGAAAAACCCCTGGACCGTATTCGTCATCGCATAGCGCGCCCAGCAGCCGAAGATGCCGCCGATCGCGATCGTCACATAAGCCCACATGCGCGGCCTGCCTTTATGTCGGGAGAAAGAGCGCAGCAAAAGACTGCGCCCGGAAAGAAGCGGAAAAGGAAGCGGGAAACGGGGCTCTGCACATAAATCTCCTGCCGTCGCGCGGGACGTTAATTGCAGGAGTCATCAGCCCCAGGGGCGGTTACATGGCGAACTCCATCGCCATTTTTGAGCGGGCGCGGGCGGAAAACCGCTGCACTTTTCCTCACCCAGCTCGATCCGCAAAATGAAAAGCCGCGCGCCGCTTGTCAACTGGGCCGCTTGACCGGCGGGCGCCGAATCGCTCCAATTGGCACGGGTCGGTTGCCAATTCTGGAGAGCGAAATGCGGGCTTGGCGGATGTGCGCGGCATTGGCGGCTTTGGCGTCGGGCAGCGGGCTTCATCCGGCGGCGGCCCAGAACGCCTGCACGGCGCGGCTCGATCACTATCAAGCGGTCGTCAATGCGGACCATCGCACCGGCAACGTCAATGAATCGGTCTATGCGCAGATCCAGCACGAGTTGTCGCGCGCGGCGGAGGCCTGTGCCGCGGGCCACGCCGGCGAGGGGCTGAGCCTCATCCGCCAATCGGAGGAACGGCACGGCTATCACACCTAGAGCACGCGAGATGTGCTCTAGACGCTATCGAAGGCGTTTTTGAGCCAGGCGCGCATCAAATCCGGCACGCCCGCGCCGATGTCGGCGGCGCCGAAGACGGGGACAAGCCGCACGAGTTCCGGGTTTTTGTCGCGTGCCAGAAAGGCACTCGCCCGTGCCAGAAGATCGGCGGCGGGCAGGGGCGATTGCAGCCGTTTCATGCAGGCAATGAGCGCGCCGTCGAAGACGACGCTCCAGCCCGGCGCTTCAGCAAAATCCGTATCGGTGAAGCCCGTCTCCTCACGCAACTCGCGCCACATGCTGCCTTCGAGATCAAGCCTCTCGCCGGCGAGGTCGTCGAGGTCGGGCGTGCCGCAAGGGAAATAGATCTGCCCGGCATTGGCAGTCCAGGGCGCCATTTCGCCGAGCAGATAGGCGCCGTCAGCCGAGCGGAGCGCCGCCATGGCGAAGAGATTTTTAACTTCGCCCGGCCAGCCGAAATCGCGCCAGGCCTGAAAGGCCTTGTATTCGGCGACGAAGCAGGCGCCTTCGAGCCGCGCGGTTGCTGGTGCGGTGCTGAGCGCGATCTTGTCCGTCAGCAGGATCTTGCCGTTGTAGAGCGCGGGATTATCACGCAGCCGGCTTTGCCAATTGGCCTCGATCTCCGCGGCGCGCTCGGTCGTGAAATTCCACGGCGCGGTGCTCAGGCGAATGTCGATCGTGGCGATCTCGGCGATGCGCGCCGTGCTCACAGATCGAGCTTTCCTTCGGCGACGATCACGGCCGAGCCGCCGACCGCAGCTTCGACGAGCGCGCCGTTCTCGACATCGAGCGACAGCACGATCCGGCTCGGCCGGCCAAGGGCGACACCCTGCAAAAGTGTCAGCGCATGATGGCCGTCGGGCACATCCTCGAACTGCATGACCACACCGGCGAAGGCCGCCGCCGCTGCGCCGGTCGCGGGATCTTCGTAGACGCCGAGCGTCGGCGCGAACATGCGCGTCTCGAAATCGTGTGAAGCCTCGTCATCGGCCGCCGCGTAAAGGTAGGCATGCGCCGGTCCTGGCGGCACGAAGGCATCATCGAAGAGATCGAGCCGTGGCCGCGCCGCCGCGAGCGCCGCCAGACTGGCGATGGGGACGGTGGTGAACGGCGTGCCGGCGGAAAAGACGGCGGGCTGATGCCGCCCGAAGCCGATGTCCGACGGCGTGAGGCCAAGCGCAGTAGCGATCTTTTCGCGCGGGCGCGCTTCGGCGATCTGGACGGGCAGTTTCGGCAACGTAAATTCCGCCTGCCGCGCCTGGCCGGAGCGATGGCGCGCGAGGCATGAGACATCGCCGACCGCTTCCTCCAGCACGATGCGCACGTCCTGGCTGCGCATCAGGCCCGCAGCGCGCAATTCGCCGATGAGCACGGCGGTGCCGATCGTCGGATGTCCGGCGAACGGCAGTTCCGCTTTCGGCGTGAAGATGCGCAGCCGCGCGGTGTTGATTGGATCGCGCGGCGGCAGGACGAAGACCGTTTCCGAGAGATTGAATTCGGCGGCGATCTTCTGCATCGCCGTCGTGTCGAGCCCGCCGCTTTCGATGACGACCGCGAGCGGATTGCCGGCAAGCGGCCGATCGGTGAAGACGTCGAGCAGATAATACTGGCGGCGCAAGATCGCTCCCGTGCATGTTCCGAAAAAGGTGTACGACTTTGTTCGGTGAGAACACGCTTCTACTTATCGAACGGGCCACGTCCATGAGGGGCGGTTCCGCACGCGTCAAGCCATTGAAATTCAGGCGCGCGCTCAAAAATCGATCATGCCGCTTGCTTGAGCGGAGTGAGGAGCATATTATTATCGCTTCACATGCGTAGATTGAAATAATCTACGTTATATTAGCGTAAATAAACAGAGAGAGCGCGCCGGGCGCGTTCGGAGACTGGATATTCGATATGGCTGAGACGCTGACCAAACCGATCGTCGAGGATGTGAGCCTCAAGGATTTGAAAGAGGGGCTCGCCGATGGCTCCATCGTTCTCGTCGATGTGCGCGAGCCGCACGAATATGCCGCCGGCCGCATACCCGGTTCGACGCTGAACCCGCTGCAGAGCTTCAATACGGAGGCGTTGCCGCCGCCGGAGCCCGGCAAGCGCATCGTCTTCTCGTGTCGTTCGGGCCGCCGCTCGATCACCGCGCTTGGCTTCGCCCAGGCGGCGGGCCGTAACGACATTCGCGCGCATTATCCCGGCGGCATCCTCGGTTGGGAAGGCGCCGGCGAGCCGGTGGAAAATGTCGAGTCGGAATTTGGCCGGTAAATAAATTCCCGGGTCGATAAAAAGGGGCGCCGCAGCGCCCCTTTTTCTTATCTCTCTTTCAGCGCCACCCAATAGCGCCGCTTGTCCGAACGGCGCAGCACGTCGAGCGGCACGGTCGAGCCGATCTTGTCGGCGTCGAGCAGGCGCACGAGATCGTCAACGCCTGTCACCGGCTGGCCGGAGACCGCAAGCACGATATCGCCCGTCAGCAAACCGGCGTGGTCGGCCGGACCGCCCTGTTCGACGGCGGTGATGACGGCACCCGTCGCCTGTTCAAGACCGAGCCGCAGCGCGATCCGGCGCGGCAGCGGGATCGTGCCGCCGCCAATGCCGAGCGCGGCGCGGCGCACGCGGCCGTGGCGGATGATCTCCCCGAGCACAAAGCGGGCGGTGTTGGCCGCGACGGCGAAACAAATGCCCTGTGCGCCGGCGATCATCGCCGTATTGATGCCGATGACCTCGCCGTTGGACGAGACGAGCGGGCCACCGGAATTGCCGGGATTCAACGCCGCGTCGGTCTGGATCACGTCGTCGATGAGCCGGCCGGATTTCGACCGCAGCGAGCGGCCGAGCGCCGAGACGATGCCGGCCGTCACCGTGGCGTCGAAGCCGAGCGGATTGCCGATGGCAATGGCGATCTCGCCGCGCTTTAGCGCCTTTGAATCGCCGAGCGCCGCGAAGGGCAGAGTGGTGTCGGCATCGACGCGCACGAGCGCGAGGTCGGTATCGGGGTCATCGCCGAGGACACGCGCGGACAGATTGCGTCCGTCGAGCGTGGTGATCTCGGCGCGCTTGCCGCCTTGCACGACATGGCTGTTGGTCAGGATCAGCCCGTCGGGCGAAACGATGACGCCGGAGCCCGAGCCGCCATGCTTGCCGTCGCCGCGGCGGATGTCGATCCGCACGACGGCAGCGCCGACGCGCTCCACGACGCCCGCGACCGTCTGCGAATAGGCATCGAGAAGCCGCGCGTCGTCCAGCGCCGGCGCCTCAGGGGCGCTCGCGGTCACGTCCGCATTTTCGTGCGTTTCATCCAGCAGAAATGTGGTTGGGTTGTCGAACATTGAAGTCCTTTCGTTGGACATAGATGTAGGTACGCCTTTGTCCGATAAAAGGTCTGCGAACTCGCCTTCTGCGCGGTTGGCTTCTGCCCTCTGCGGGCGCAAACTTCGCCGCAGCGATTCGCGGAAGGAGCAGGCGATGGCGATGATCCCGCCGCCCGAGGGTTTGAGTGCGGAGGATTACGATGCCATCGAGGCCGCGGTGGTCGAGACGGTGCGCGGGCGCTGGTTCCTCGCCGAATATACGCGCCGCAGCCGCGTCGACGAGTTGCGGCAGATGCTCGACGGTCTTGCCCGGCTCGAGCTGACGATGCGCGAGCAGCAGCAGCTTCCGGCCGATCCGTCGATCCGCCTTCTGGTCCAGCGGCTGAAAGATGTTTCGCAAAGGCTCGAGGCTGTCGCCGGCGAGATGCGCGCCGATGGCGTCGAGGCGCATTATTGCGCCGATATCGAAGCGCAGGCGCGTGCGGTTTCCGGACTTTTGCGCAGCCCGCCGCAGGTCAGGCTCGATACGCCCAAGCTCGATGCGCCCAAGGTAGCCGATGTCCGACCCGCGCCGCCGGAACCTTTGCCGCCGCCTCCCGCACCCATCGCGCAAACCATGCCCGAGCCGGCGCGCTCCGCCGCGCTGGCTCACTCCAGGCCAGTGCCGCCCGGCGTCGATCAAGGTGCGGCGCTTACCCGGCTCGACCGGCTTTCGACGGCCGAGAAGGTCGCGCTTTTCAACTAGCGCGGGATTTTGAGTAGGAAATTTGGCGGAAGGTTTCCTGCCGGAAACGTCAGGATTTGGCTTGTCGGAAAGGAGAGAGCCATGATGCAGTTCGTTATGGGAGTCCTTGTTGGAATCCTGGTGACCGTCAGCGCGGCGCTTTGGGCCGACTCCGGCCGCGCCCCGGTCTGTCCGGCTGGCGCCGGCTGTCCGATCGTCAACTGGGACGAGGCGCGTGATCGCTACGAGCACCTGAGGGATGAATTCGGCTTGGGCGGCCGTCGCTAGCCTTGTGCAGACCACGCTTTCGTTCGATATTCCAAACGGAATCGTCTAGTATCCGGGATGGTTGGGTTTCCGGAGGCGCATGTGGGTATCGAGGGTCGCGATAAGGCGAAGGCGCTGGAAGCGGGCGCGCTCGCGGTTTCCGGCCAGCTCGGCAAGACTGTTCAGCGTCTGCGCAAGTCGTACAGCCTTTCGCTTTCCGAACTTTCCGAACAGTCCGGCGTCGCCAAGTCGATCATCAGCCAGATCGAGCGCAACGAAACCAATCCGACGCTCGCCACCATCTGGCGGCTGGCGCAGGCGCTCGATGTGTCGATCGAGGGCGTGTTGCAGGTCAGCGAGGACGAGCCCTTCCTCGAAAAATCGACCAGAGGCGACACGCCGATCCTCGTCTCCGATGACGGCAAGTGCCGGCTTGAGATCTTCGGCTGGATCAAGACCGTCGAATGGCTGCAATGGTACGGCTTTCATGCCGAGCCCGGCGGCGTGCTCTCGTCGGATCCGCACCAGCGCGGTTCGGTCGAATGTCTTTCGGTGACCGAGGGCGAGCTGGAGGTCGAGGTCGCGGGCAGCATCGAGCACGCCAAAGCGGGCGAAACTCTGCGCTACAGATGCGACCGGCCGCACGTCATCCGCAACCATGGCGACAGGCCGGCCGCGGCGATGATGGTCTGCATCCTAAAAGCCGCGGCGATGGAATAGCATGATCCCGAAAAGTTGCAGACTTTTCGGAGAAGATCATGCGGCTCAGAAAAGCTGATCCCGAAAAGTTGCAGACTTTTCGGAGAAGATCATGCGGCTCAGAAAAGCTGATCCCGAAAAGTTGCAGACTTTCAGACGAGATCACGCGGCGGGACGGCCTTTGCCGCGCGGGCGCAGAGCGCCGCCGCAATGCGGGCAGATGAATTCGTCGTCCTCATGGAGCGGAGCGCGGCGCAGCCGGAGCTGGTTGAGATAACCGGCGGTGATAAGGCCGGAAAACAGCGCCAGCGTGCCGATGCCGACGATCGAGACGATGCCGCCGAGGATGCGTCCTAACGTCGTCATTGGCACCATATCGCCGTAGCCGACGGTGGTGACGGTCTCGATCGCCCACCACATCGCGGCGGGGATCGAGGAAAAGACAGCCGGCTGCACGTCGCCCTCGATCATGTACATCAGCGCGGCACTGATCGTCAGCGTCAAGAAGAGCACGAAGATGATCGCGGCGATGGCGCGCGCTTCTTCGCGCAAAACCGCCCAGAGCAGGCTGAAGACGTGCGAATGACGGGTGAGCTTGATCATCCGCAGCAGCCGCAGCAGCCGCAGCACGCGCAGATCGACGGCGCCGAAGAAGCCGAGCAGGGCGGGCAGCACCGCGACGAGATCGATGAGCGGGAAGAAGCCGCGCATATAGTGCAGCCGGCCCCAGACCGGGTTGCGGAACTTGCCGCTCCGATAATCGACCGCCGTCCAGACCCGCAGGACATATTCGAGCGCGAAGATCGCGGTCGCGACGCGCTCGATCGTCACGAAGGTGGTGGCGTAACGGCTGTTGAGCCAGCCGACGGATTCGAGCACCACCGCCAGGACATTGAAGATGATGAGGGCGGCGAGCGCGGTGTTGAAGATGCGAACGGCCAGCGTGCGCGGCGCGTTGTCGTCGAACAGCCCGCTCAAGCGGGCGCGAAACGGAATTTCCCGGCGTTGCAACATCTCGGTTGGCTCTGACGTCATGACTAATCGGTGGCGCAGCAGCATGAAGCATTTTTGAAGCTGCCGGACCAGCCTAGCCCCAAAGTGCCGGCGCGGCCGGAAAGACGCGCGCGCCCTCGTAAAGCAGGCCGTCGGGCCGGTCGCGCGCCAGCAGCAGCGGGCCGTCGAGATCGACATAGCGCGCCCGCCCGGCGAGGAGCAGGGCGGGGGCCATAGCGAGCGAGCTTGCCACCATACAGCCGATCATGAGTTGCAAGCCGAGCGCCTCGGCCGCTGTCGCCAGCGCCAGCGCCTCGGTCAGGCCGCCGGTCTTGTCGAGCTTGATGTTGATCGCCTCATAACGCCCGCGCAGATGGGCGAGGTCGGCGCGGTCGTGCAGGCTTTCATCGGCGCAGAGCGGGACGGGATGGGCGATTTCCGCCAAAATCGCGTCCTCGCCGGCGGGCAACGGCTGTTCGATCAGAGCGACGCCCTGCGCCACGCAGGCGGCGAGGTTGGCGTCGAGGTTCGCCGCCGACCAGGCTTCGTTGGCATCGACGATCAAGGTGGCGGCGGGTACGGCGGCGCGGACCGCGGCAAGCCGTTCGGCGTCGCCGTCGCCGGCGAGTTTGAGCTTCAGCAAGGGCCGGTTCGCGGCTCTGGCGGCCGCCGCCATCGCCTCGGGCGTGCCGAGCGAGAGCGTATAGGCGGTGACGACCGGCTCTGGCGGCGCGAGCCCGGCGAGTTCGAAGGCGGACAGGCCCTGTATCTTGGCTTCGAGATCCCAAAGCGCGCAATCGAGCGCGTTGCGCGCCGCGCCGTGCGGCAGAAGACGCTGCAAGGCGTCGCGGCCTGTTCCGGTTTCGATGTCGTGGCGTAGACTTTCGATCTGCGCGACGACACTCTCGATGCTCTCGCCATAGCGCGCGTAGGGCACGCATTCGCCCCGGCCGCGATGGCCACCGGCTTCGATCGTCGCGACGACGGTGACGGCTTCGGTCTTGGCGCCGCGCGAGATGACGAAGGCGCCGGCGATGGGAAAGCGTTCGACCGCGATGTTGAGGTGTCGCGCGGTCACAGCGCCATCAGTCAGCGCCGGCTGCGGCGCCAGCGGCGGGGTGATGGCGGTGGTGCGCGGGCCGGCCGCCCCCGACCTTGCTGTTGGCTTCAGAATCGAAGCCGATCTTGATCATGTAGTCCTGATCCGGAAATTTGCTCGTCACCGGCACGCTGAGCGGGTCGGTCACGATCGTGAACGGTCCTTCCGTTCCTCCGGCCGGAACGGCGGCGGGAACCTGATAGAGCTTGCTGATGGTGGCGGACCCATCGGCGCGATTGACGACGACGACGCGGATGGGCGCGGGATATGTACCGGGCGTGCCGGCGGGGCCGAGCAGGACGCGGCCTTCGACGCCGACCTTCATTTGATATTGATTATTGAAGACTTGGCAGTCGCGCGCGAAATTGATGATCGAGAATTGATAACGCACATTGGCGTTGGAGCGATCGTCGCCCGGCCCATAAACGCGATCGTCCGCCGTCCCGTCCTGGATGCCAATTTCCGGACATTTGATCGGCGCGAAGGGCTCAGGCTGTGATGGGAGTGGCTTGAATCGCACCATCGACCAGAGATTGCTCCACTTGGCTTGGCTGCTGTCGTCGACATCGAAACTTCCGGGATTCCGGCCGCAGCCGCCAAGCGCCGCCGCGCCGGCTAGAAAAAGCGCTACCGCCGAACTTACCTGCGCACGCTTCTGCATGTCCCCCTCACTCCGATTTTACCCAACGCCAGACTATTTACGGCATAAACTTTTCCGAGCGGTCAGCAATCTTTTCGGCAGACGCGCTTTACGGCAGTGCATCAAACCCTTCGCCAAAGCCGTTGAGCGCCAGCGGAATGCCAATCCCTTCTTCCGGGGTCTGGAAGATGATGAAGGTGGCATTATGGCCGTTACGCAACTCGCCGATCAGTTTGTCGTCCATGACGACCTCCGCCACGCAGCCGGTCGGCAGGCAGCGCACGAAGCCGGCGCGGCCGACATCGATGCTGTCGATCTTGAGCCCGAGCCCGGACGGCAGCAGCACGCCGAGCGGCGCGATGACGCGCAAGAGCCTGCTCTTGCCGTCCGCCGTTTTGAGGACGATGACGACAAGATTGATGTTCGGCCGATCATCGGCGGCGACACTTTGCAACAGGGCGCATTGCTCGCGCTGGGCGCCGGGCGGCGTCTCGCAGCGGATTTCCCAATCGCCGTGCTTGGATTTGATGACGCCCTGAGCCAGGGCCGTTTGCGGCGCAACGCCGGCGAAGAACGAAAAGAAGATCAGGAGAAAAGGCAGCCCGGCGGCGAAACGGCGTAGTCCGGTCAAATCGGTCATGCTCTGTTCTCGTGCGGTTCGCGGCCTCCAGTGCCGTCTTCACACCAGCGAAACCGGCAAATGCGCCGCTTGCCCCGCGCGCGAATCGTGGCCGCGGGTGCAAACCGGAGCATTTTCATTAACCGATCACGGGTGGAAGGCAAATCTGGGACGCGAAGCTGTCCGCCGGAGGCTGATGGGGGAGATCGGATCGGCGCCGTTCACGCAAATTTTGAGCCATCGCGGCGCAAACAAATGATCACCTGCCCGCGACATCTCGGCATCCCCAATCGCAGCGCCGATACCCGGGCAGAGCTTGCGTTTTAACTTGCGAAATGTCTACTTGATCTAAATAAGTTCATGTGGTTGGAACCAACCGGCCACACGCTCGTGCCGCTTCGGATCGGCAGCGAAACGCGACAAGTGGTGAAGGGGAGCGACGAAAGTTCATGAAATCTCCGCACATTCTCGGCCGTCGGCTGAAGCATCGTGGCGCCTTGGCTTTGTCGGCGGCGCTGCTCCTTTGTGCCGCCGCGGCAACACCCGCGCTGGCCCAGCTCGGCCATGCCGCACCGGGGCAGATCGGCCTCCAGACTCCTGTGACCCCGATCGCCGATGAAATCCACACCTTCTATAATGACATCCTGACCCCGATCATCGTCGTGGTCAGCGTCTTCGTCGGCGCTCTGCTGTTGATCGTGATTTTCCGCTTCAACGAAAAGGCCAACCCGACTCCTTCGACGCTCACCCATAACACCTTGCTCGAAGTCGCCTGGACCATCCTGCCAGTGCTGATTCTCGTCTTCATCGCCATTCCGTCATTCCGGCTGCTCGATCATGAATTGGTGATTCCAAAGACGGATCTGACGGTTAAGGTCACCGGCCATCAATGGTACTGGACTTATGCTTATCCGGGCGGCGGCTTCGATTTCGATTCCTACATTGTGGCGGACAAGGATCTGAAGCCGGGTCAGCTGCGCCAGCTCGCCGTCGACAATGAGGCGGTGGTGCCGGTCAACAAGACCGTGCTGGTTCAGGTGACGGCCACCGACGTCATCCACTCCTTCACTGTGCCGTCCTTTGGCGTCCGCATCGACGCGGTCCCCGGCCGGCTCAACCAGACGTGGTTCCGCGCCACCAAGGAGGGGATCTATTACGGGCAGTGCTCGAAGCTTTGCGGCGAGGATCACGCCTATATGCCGATCGCCTTCCGTGTCGTGAGCGACGCCGAATATGCCGCTTGGTTGGTGGACGCCAAAAAGAAGTTCTCGTCCAACCCCTTGCCGCGCTATGCGGAGGCGGGGCTGGCGGCAGTCAAGAATTAGGCTTTGGCGTCGAACCAGCGATAATATAAGAGGAATTCCGGGGAAGAGATGAGATGAGCACGACCGCCACGACACATGACGATGCGCATGGCCATCCGACCGGATGGAGGCGCTATCTTTATTCGACCAACCATAAAGACATCGGCACGCTTTATATCATTTTCGCGATCATCGCCGGCGTCTTCGGCGCCGCTTTGTCGGTCGCGATGCGCGCCGAATTGCAGGAGCCTGGCCTGCAGGTCTTCCCGCTGCTGGCGCGGATTTTCGACGGCGCGCCGCCGGATCTGGCGACGGATTACGCCAAGAATCTCTATAATGTGGTCATCACCGCGCACGGTCTGACGATGATCTTCTTCGTCGTCATGCCGGCGCTGATCGGCGGCTTCGGCAACTGGTTCGTGCCGCTGATGATCGGCGCGCCGGACATGGCCTTCCCGCGCATGAACAACATCTCGTTCTGGCTGCTGCCCGCTTCGTTCTCGCTCTTCCTCATTTCGCTGTTCATGGACGGCGCGCCGGGCATGAAGGGTTTTGGCGGCGGCTGGGTGCTGTATCCGCCGCTGTCGGAGCAAGGACATCCCGGCCCGGCGATGGATTTCATCATCCTGTCGATCCATCTCGCCGGCGCCTCGTCGATCCTCGGTGCGATCAACTTCATCACCACGATCTTCAACATGCGCGCGCCGGGCATGACCTTGCACCGGATGCCGCTATTTGCCTGGTCGGTTCTGGTGACGGCCTTCCTGCTTGTGCTCTCGCTCCCGGTTCTCGCCGGCGCGATCACGATGCTGTTGACCGATCGCAACTTCGGCACGACTTTCTTCAAGCCGGAAGGCGGCGGCGACCCGCTGCTGTTCCAGCATCTGTTCTGGTTCTTCGGCCACCCCGAGGTCTACATTCTGATCCTGCCGGGCTTCGGCATCGTCAGCCACGTGATCTCGACCTTCTCGAAGAAGCCCATCTTCGGCTATCTCGGCATGGCCTACGCCATGGTCGCGATCGGCGTCGTCGGCTTCCTCGTCTGGGCGCATCATATGTATACGGTCGGCCTGTCGCTCGACACGCAGCGCTATTTCGTCTTCGCGACGATGGTGATCGCCGTGCCGACCGGCATCAAGGTCTTCTCGTGGATCGCGACCATGTGGGGCGGTTCGATCTCGTTCCGCGTCCCGATGCTGTGGGCGACGGGCTTCATCTTCCTGTTCACGGTCGGCGGCGTCACCGGCGTCGTGCTGGCCAATGCGGGCGTCGACCGCTACCTGCACGAGACCTACTACGTCGTCGCGCACTTCCATTACGTGCTGTCGCTCGGCGCTATCTTCGCGATCTTCGCGGGCTTCTATTATTGGTTCCCGAAGATGAGCGGCTACATGTACAATGAGACGCTGGGGAAGATTCACTTCTGGATGATGTTCATCGGCGTGAACGTCACCTTCTTCCCGCAGCATTTCCTCGGCCTCGCCGGCATGCCGCGCCGCTATATCGACTATCCGGATGCGTACCGGCTGTGGAACGAGGTTTCCTCCTACGGCGCCTATCTATCGGGGGTCAGCGTCCTCCTCTTCCTCTATATCCTCTTCGAGGCTTTTTCGAAGAAGCGCATCGCCGGCAACAACCCGTGGGGCGTGGGTGCGACGACGCTGGAATGGACTGTCAGCTCACCGCCGCCATTCCATACCTATGAGGTTCTGCCGCGGATCGTCGGCACGGATCACTGAGATCGAGCGGCTCCGATGAGCCGCTCTTCTCACAGCAAGGCGATGTCGGACTGAAATGAGTGTGATCGACGATAACAGCGCCGGCGGTTCCGGATTGACGGCGATTTCGACCGCCGAGCCGCGCGATTATCTCGCGCTGGTCAAGCCGCGGGTGATGCAGCTTGTCGTCGTCACCGCGCTCGCCGGCATTCTGCTTGCGCCGCATCCGGTAAATTTCATCATCGGACTCAGTTCGCTGCTTTGCATCGCCGTCGGCGCGGGCGCCTCCGGCGCGCTGAATATGTGGTACGATTCCGATATCGATGCCGTCATGCGGCGTACCGCCAAGCGGCCGATTCCCACCGGGCGGATCACGCGGCCGGAGGTTCTGGCTTTCGGCCTTATCCTGTCGGGCTTCGCGGTGCTGACGCTCTATCTCGTCGCCAATGCGCTCGCCGCGGCGCTGCTCGCCTTCACGATCTTCTTTTATATCGTGATCTATACGATGTGGCTGAAGCGCGCGACGCCGCAGAACATCGTTATCGGGGGCGCCGCCGGGGCGCTTCCGCCGATCGTCGGCTATGCGGCCGCGACAGGGCATATCGCCGTGGCGCCTCTCGTTCTCTTCGGTTTGATTTTCGCCTGGACGCCGCCGCATTTCTGGGCGTTGGCGCTGGCGCGCACCACTGACTATGGCGCCGCCGGCGTGCCGATGATGCCGAACGTCAAGGGCGCCGATCACACGCGTCTCGAGATCCTCATCTACAGCCTGATTCTCGCTGCGATCGGTGTGCTGCCCACGGCGCTCGGCTTCGCCTCTTATGTTTATGGCGCTTTCGCTTTGGTGCTCGGCGTGGAATTCATCCGCCGCGCCATTCTCGTCTTCCGCGTGCGCGAGGGCGACGGTGCGAACAAGACGGCGATGGGGCTCTTCTGGTTCTCGATCGTCTATCTCTATGTGCTCTTCGCCGAATTGCTGGTCGAGCGGGTCATCTACGTCATCGAGGTTCTACGATGATGTCTTACGAGATCGATCCGAAAGGCGTGACGCTGACACCCGAGCAGGTGCGCAGCCGCCGCCTGCGCAATATCGCGATCGCTCTCGTCGTCGGCGCTCTCGTCATCCTGTTCTATGCGGTGACGATCGTGAAGCTCGGCCCCGGCGTCCTCAAGCCGCCGATATAGAGGCAAAAGATGGCGGCTCCCGAACAACATCAATATCCGCGCCGCGCGAAAGGCCCGCGCCAGGGGCTGGTTGCTTTCGGCGTTGTCGCCGTGGTGATCGGAATGCTCGGCATGTCGTTCGCCGCGATTCCGCTTTATCGCGCTTTCTGCTCCGCGACGGGTTTCGCTGGCACGACTCAGGTGCGCCGCGCCGCTCCGGCACAAGAGGGCAAGCGCGTCGTCATGGTTCACCTCGACGCCAATGTGGCGCCGGGCCTCGCGCTCGCCTTCGCGCCGGAAGTGTCCGAAGTCTCCGTGCGCACCGGGCAGACGGCGACGGTGTTTTTCAAGGTCACCAATCTCTCCGACCACGAGCAAAGCGCCCGCGCCGTCTATAATGTGACGCCCGGACAGACCGGCGCCTACTTCGACAAGATCGCCTGCTTCTGCTTCAGCGAGCAGCATTTCGGTCCGCATCAGACGGTCGAAATGCCGGTCGTCTTCTTTCTCGATCCGGCGCTTGAGAAGGATGAGACGATGAGCGGCATCGACGAGGTTTCGCTGTCTTACACTTTCTATCCGTCGCGCGATGCGCGGCCGGTGACGGCGGCTCAGGCAAATGGCAAGGAGCCGCCGCGACTTTGAACGAGTGACTCGAGAGCAGGAAGCAGCGGCTCGGATGAAAACGGCCGTGGGGGGCAGAAGCTCCGAAGAGACGAGAGGGAACGAAATGTCTGACGTGCATGCCAAGCCCAATCATTCATATCATCTCGTCGATCCGAGCCCGTGGCCGATTCTTGGCGCCATCGGCGCCTTCCTCATGGCGCTCGGCGCGATCATGTGGATGAAGGCGATCCCCGTCGACGGGTTGAAACCCGGCAGCTATATTTTCGGTGTTGGCCTCATCGCCGTTCTCTTTGTCATGGCCGCCTGGTGGCTGGACGTGATCAAGGAGGCGCAGACCCCCGGCGTTCACTCGCCGATCGTCTCGCTCGGCCTGCGCTACGGCATGATTCTCTTCATCGCCTCGGAAGTCATGTTCTTCGTCGCCTGGTTCTGGGCCTTTTTCGACGCGGCTTTGTTTCCGGGCGCGCCGATCGAATATGCGCGCACCGCATTCACCGGCGGTCACTGGCCGCCGAAGGGCATCGAGTCGATCGACCCGTGGCATTTCCCGCTGCTCAACACGCTCATTCTGTTGACCTCCGGCACGACGGTCACCTGGGCGCATCACGCGCTGCTCAACAATGATCGCAAGGGTCTGGTGAACGGGCTCATCCTGACGGTGCTGCTCGGCATCTGCTTCACCTGCGTGCAGGCCTATGAATACGCCCACGCGCCCTTCGCGTTTAAGGGCTCGATCTATGGCGCGACCTTCTTCATGGCGACGGGCTTCCACGGCTTCCACGTCATCATCGGCACGATCTTCCTGACCGTCTGCCTGCTGCGCGCGCTGGCCGGGCAATTCACACCGCAGCACCACCTCGGCTTCGAATTCGCAGCCTGGTATTGGCATTTCGTCGACGTCGTCTGGCTGTTCCTTTTCTCCTGCATCTATGTCTGGGGATCGTGGGGCGGCCCATTCGAGCATTGAGCCGCGGTTAAGGCTTGCGTCCGGCGGCTGCCGGGCGCAAGAAGGCCGCCATCATGAGCGATGTTGAAAGCAGCGGCGCCGGCAAGTCCGTGGACTTGCCTACGGCAATCTGGCGCGGTGTCGCCGGCCGGTGTCCGCGGTGCGGTCACGGCAAATTGTTCTCCAGATTGCTGACGGTCGCGCCGGGCTGCACCGCCTGCGGGCTGAGCTATGGTTTCGCCGATCCCGGCGACGGCCCGGCCGTTTTCGTGATGCTCTTCGCCGGCTTTCTGATCGTCGGACTGGCGCTTTTCCTCGAAGTGACCTACGAGCCGCCCTATTGGGTTTATTTCGTCGTCTTTCCGCCGCTGACGATCCTTGTCTGCCTCGGGCTTCTGCGGCCGTTGAAAGGCATCCTGCTCACGCTGCAATATCGCAACAAGGCCGAGCAGGGCCGCATCGAGAATTTGACGACAGATGACTGACGCACCGGCGCGCAAGGGGCTTCTTGTGCCTTTGCTCTTCGTTCTCGCCGGGACGGGCATTCTCGTCTGGCTCGGCCTCTGGCAATTGCACCGCCTCACCTGGAAAGACGCGCTGATCGCCAGGATCGCGGCGCGCAGCACTGCCGCGCCGCAGCCGCTGCCCATGCCCGCCGCCTGGCCGGGGCTCAAACCCGACGACTATGAATATCTGCATGTCTCGGCGCAGGGCCATTTCGACAATGCCAAGGAAGTTCTGGTCTTCCGCACGCAGGGCCCGCGCGATCTCGGTGCCGGCTATCTGGTGCTGACGCCGCTGATCCTGGCTTCCGGGGATGAAGTCATCGTCGACCGCGGCTTCATCCCGACCGATCTCGCCGCCAAATCGTCCCGCCCGCAGAGCGAGATCGAGGGCGAGGTGACGGTCACCGGCCTGATGCGATCGCCGCAGGACCGCAATTTCTTCACCCCCGCCGACGACCCGGCCCACGGCCTCTATTTCACCCGCGATCCGGCGGCGATCGCGGCGCATTTCGGGCTCACCCGTGCGGCGCCCTTCGTCATCGATCAGGACAAGATCGCGATCCCCGGCGGCTGGCCGGAGGGCGGCGCGACCATCGGCAACATCCCCAATAACCATATGGAATATGCGCTGACCTGGTTCGGCGGCGCCATCGGCCTGTGGGTCGTCTTCGGCACCCATCTTTTCCGGGTCTGGCGGGAGTGGCGGCAGGGGCGGCGGTCAGAGCACCAGCCTGCAAAGCCTTAAGCCTAATTCTTGGCCACCCCGACGGGGCAGGGCGGGCAAAAATCCCCGCCGCCACGGTTTTGTGTTAAACCAGCGCGGAATCGGTCAAAACCCAGGCTTTGAGCGTGAAATATATTTCCACCCGCGGCACGGCGCCTTCGCTGTCCTTTACCGATGCGCTGATCGCGGGCCTCGGCGAGGACGGCGGGCTTTATCTGCCGCATTCCTATCCGCGGCTGACGCCGGCCGAGATCGCCGGCTTCGCCGGCCGGCCTTATGCCGCCGTGGCGGAGGCCGTCCTCTGGCCCTTCGTCGCCGGGACGATCGATCGCGCGGCCTTGCGGGCGATGATCGAGGCCGCCTACGGCTCTTTCGACCATGTCGCCGTCGCGCCGCTCTCGCAGCTTGGCGACAATCTCTTTCTGCTCGAACTGTTCCACGGGCCGACCCTCGCCTTCAAGGATCTGGCCATGCAGCTCCTCGGCCGGCTGATGCAGCACGTCCTTGCCGGGCGCGGCCAGCGCGCGACCATCGTCGGCGCGACCTCGGGCGATACGGGCGCCGCCGCCATCGCCGCCTTTCAGGGCCTGCCGGAAGTCGATGTTTTCATCCTGTATCCGCACGGGCGAGTCTCCGACGTGCAGCGCCGGCAGATGACGACAGTCGCGGCGGACAATGTCCACACGATCGCGCTCGAAGGCACGTTCGATGACGCGCAGAACATGGTGAAGGGCCTGTTCGGCGATAAAAAATTCCGCGACGAATTCTCGCTCGCCGGCGTCAATTCGATCAATTGGGCGCGCGTGGCGGCGCAGGTCGTCTATTATTTCACGAGCGCGGTGGCGCTTGGCGCGCCGCACCGGCGGGTCTCATTCGCCGTGCCGACAGGCAATTTCGGCGATATTCTTGCGGGCTGGGTGGCCAAGCAAATGGGGCTGCCGATCGAGCGGCTCGTCATCGCCACCAACGCCAATGACATTCTCGTGCGCACGCTGGAGACCGGCCGCTACGAGACCGGCAAGGTCGAGGCCACACAATCGCCCTCAATGGACATACAAGTGTCCTCGAATTTCGAGCGGCTTTTGTTCGAAGCCTATGGGCGGGATGCCGCGGCCGTGCGCCGGCTGATGAATTCCCTGCAGCAATCGGGCAGCTTTTCGCTCGATGCCGGACCGCTTGCGGCGATCCGCGACGAATTCGACGCCGTGCGCGTCGGCGAAACCGAAACAAGTGAGGAGATCGCGCGTGTGTGGCGCGAGACGCAGAGATTGATCGATCCACATACCGCCGTCGGTGTCGGCGCCGCGCGGGCCGCTTTGGCGGCGCGGCAGAATGTTCCGACAATCGTGCTCGGCACGGCGCATCCGGCTAAGTTCCCCGCCGCGATCGAGCGCGCGACCGGCCAGCATCCGCCGTTGCCGCCGCACCTCGCCGACCTCGCGACGCGGCCGGAATATTTCGACGTGCTGCCCAACGATCAGAGCAAAGTCGCGGCCTATATCCGCGAGACTTTGCACGCACCGCACGCGGGCGCGAAGAGGGCGGCCTCATGAGTGTCGAGATCACGACCCTGCCATCTGGCCTGCGTGTCGTCACCGACCGTATGCCGCATCTCGAAACCGTCTCGCTCGGGGTCTGGGTGGCGGCGGGATCGCGGCACGAGCGTCCGCGCGAGCGCGGCCTGTCGCATCTCCTCGAACATATGGCCTTCAAGGGCACGCGGCGCCGCTCGGCGCGCGACATCGCCGAAGAAATCGAAAATGCCGGCGGTGATCTCAATGCAGCGACCGGCGTCGAGCAGACCGCTTATTACGCGCATGTGCTCGCGGGCGATGCCGGGCTTGCCATCGACATTCTTTCCGACATCCTGACCGACAGCGTCTTCGACAAGGAAGAGCTGGAGCGCGAGAAGGAAGTCATCATTCAGGAGATCGGCGCAGCGGAGGATACGCCCGACGATCTCGTTTTCGACCTCTTCAACGCCGCCGCCTTTCCGGAGCAGCCGATTGGCTCGCCCATCCTCGGCACGCGCGAGCATGTGCGCGCCTTCGACCGTTCGATGATCGCGGATTATCTCGCCAATCGCTATTGCAGCGGCGTGACGATCGTCGGCGCCGCCGGCGCGCTCGAACATGCCCGGATCGTCGAGGCCGCTGCGGCGCGTTTCGCTGCGCTGCCGGTGCAAGCCGCGGAGGCGGCGCCTCTGGCCCGCTATGCCGGCGGCGAGCTGCGCGTCAGCCGGCGGCTCGAACAGGTCCATGTCGTCATCGGCTTCGAGAGTCTGTCCTATGCGACGCCCGCCTATTACGCGGCGCAAGTCTTCGCCAATGCGGTCGGCGGCGGCATGTCCTCGCGGCTCTTTCAAGAGGTGCGCGAAAAGCGCGGGCTCGCCTATTCCGTCTATTCCTTCCATTGGGGCTATGCGGACACCGGCCTTTTCGGCTTCTATGCCGCCACCAGCAAGGAGCAGGTGCGCGAGCTGATGCCGGTGGCGCTCGAGTGCATCGCCAACGCGGTCGTGGACCTGAGCGAGGCCGAAGTCGAGCGCGCCAAGGCCCAGATGAAGGTCTCGCTGCTCACGGCGCTGGAATCCTCGATTGCCCGCTCGGAGCAGATCGCCCGGCAGATTCTTGCATTTGGCCGCGTCCTGACACGTGACGAAATCCTGCAAAAGGTCGATAATCTCACTGTCGCGGAAGTTCGCGACGCGGGTGCCGCGGCCTTGCGCTCGGCGCCGACCGTTGCCGCGGTCGGGCCGGTCAGCAAGGTTCCCACGCCCGATCGTGTGCGCGCATTCCTCGGACGGACCTGAGGGGAGGCATCGGCTTGGCTCTGTTTCGGCTCGGTGTGCCGAGTGAGATCAGCAATCTGGTTCGCGGTGAGGGTGTGTATCTGCGCCCGCCCGAAGCGCGCGACTATGAGGCCTGGTCGGATCTGCGCGAAAAGAGCCGCGCCTTTCTCACCCCGTGGGAGCCGACATGGCCGGGCGATGACTTGACCCGTACCTCGTTCCGCCGCAGGCTGCGCCGCAATCTGCAGGAAATGACGAATGATGAGGCCTATCCCTTTCTCATCTTTCGCGATGAGGACGAGAGGCTCGTCGGCGGTCTGACGCTCGGGCAAGTCAAGCGCGGCGTCGCCCAATCGGCGACGCTCGGCTATTGGATGGGGATGCCTCACGCGGGCCAGGGATTGATGTCGCGGGCGGTCAGGGCGATGACGGGCTATGCCTTCACCTCCCTGCGTCTGCATCGAATCGAGGCGGCCTGTCTGCCGCATAACGCAGCGTCGATCCGGCTGCTGGAACGCGTCGGCTTCAAGAGGGAAGGACTTGCGCGGGCCTATTTGCGGATCAATGGGCTCTGGCAGGACCATCTTCTCTATGCGCTTTTGGAAACTGACCCGCTGCCCCTGCGGGTCGCGCGGCGCGATCGCGGCTGAGTGGAGAGAGATGTCGTCGGCTTTACGCGTATGGAATGGGCTGCGTCGATGCCAGGTCTGGCTCGTCTTCGCGTTTCTGCTGCTTGCGGTGGCGCCGGCACAGGCCATTCAATCCGTCCGCATTCCCCTCGACGCGACGGCGATCGATCTTACCAAGGCGGTGGAGAACTATGGCGCGCAGGGCGACCGGTTGCTCGTCTCGACCGCGCCGGGGTCTGACGGCATCGTCCGCCGTATCGAGGTGCGGGCGCTCGAACCCGGCTCGCACCCCAACTGGATCGTCTTCGCACTCACCAACGATACCGACGAGCAGATCGAGCGGCTTGTCGTCGCGCCGCATTTCCGTTTGGTTGGCTCTGGCGTTATCTGGCCCGATCTCGGCGCCTCGCGCATTTCGGCGATCACCGCGAGCCAGAGCTTTCCGCCGGAGCGCGTGGACAGCCCCGATGCCGATGTCTTCCGCCTGACCATCGACCCCGGAACGACGGTGACCTATGTCGCCGAATTGCGCTCCGCCACCCTGCCGCAGCTCTATCTCTGGCAGCCGGACGCCTACAAGGACAAGCTCATCAGCCTGTCGCTCTACAAGGGCATCGTGATCGGTGTCGCCGGCCTGCTGGCGCTTTTCCTCACCATTGTCTTCGTCGTCAAAGGCGCGGTGATCTTTCCCGCTGCGGCGGCGCTGGCTTGGGCGGTGCTCGCCTATGTCTGCATCGACTTCGGTTTCTGGGACAAGATTTTCGATACGTCGGCGCAGGCCGACCGTGTCTGGCGCGCCGGCGCGGAGACTTCACTCGCGGCGACGCTGCTCGTCTTTCTGTTCGCCTATCTCAATCTCAATCGCTGGCATGTGCGCGCCTCGCGCGTCGCGATCGGCTGGCTGGTTTTTCTCGTCGCGCTGATCGGGCTCGCAGTCTTCGATGCGCCGATCGCTGCCGGTGTCGCGCGGATTTCGCTCGCCACCGTTGCCGCGGTCGGCTTTATCCTCGTTCTTTATCTTTCGACCCACGGCTATGACCGCGCGGTGATGCTGATCCCGACATGGTTCCTGCTGCTCGTCTGGGTCATCGCGGCGGGCTTCACCGTCACCGGTTCGCTGACCAACGATCTCGTCTCGCCGGCGCTGATCGGCGGCCTGGTGCTGATCGTCATGCTGATCGGTTTCACGGTGATGCAGAACGCCTTCGCCGGCGGTGGCCTCGGCAACGGCGCGATCAGCGATTCCGAGCGCAAGGCGCTGGCGCTGACGGGCTGCGGCGACATTATCTTCGACTGGGATGTGGAGTCGGACCGGGTCTATGTCAGCCCCGAGGTCGAAACCCAGCTCGGCCTCTATCGTGGCGAGCTCGAAGGGCCGGCCTCGAAATGGCTCGATATCCTGCATCCGTTCGAGCGCGACCGCTATCGCGCCAGCCTTGACACGATGCTCGAGCAAAGGCGCGGGCGCATCAATCAGGAATTCCGCCTGCGCGCCGCGGATGGGCACTATTTCTGGTTCCTGCTCAAGGCCCGTCCCGTCATTGGCCCGGAAGGCGAAGTGATCCGCGTGATCGGCACGCTGGCCGATGTCACCGAGCAGAAGACGGCGCAGACGCGCCTGCTGCACGATGCGGTTCACGACAATCTCACCGGCCTGCCGAACCGCGAATTGTTCTTCGACCGGCTCGATGCGGCGCTCAAACTCTCGCACACCGATGCGCAAATCCGCCCGACCGTCATCTGCATCGACATCGACCGTTTCAAACATATCAACGAGACGGTCGGCTTTTCAGCCGGGGATTCGATCCTGCTGACCATTGCGCGGCGGCTCGGCCGTATCCTCAAGCCGCAGGATACGCTGGCGCGGCTGAGCAGCGACCAGTTCGCCGCGGTGGTGATTTCGGAGAGCGAAACGGACCACATCATCGCCATTGCCAATGTCATCCGCCGCGCCGTCTCGACGCCGGTGACCTTCGGCCAGAACGAAGTGCCGCTCACGGCCTCGATCGGGCTGGCGCTTTTCGATCCGCAATTGCACGCTAATCGTGAGGACATGCTGAACGATGCCGAGATCGCGGTGCGGCACGGCAAGCGTATCGGCGGCAATCGTATCGAGGTCTTCCGGCCGTCGATGCGCACCGTGCGCTCCGACCGGCTGACGCTCGAAACGGATCTGCGCCGGGCGCTCGATCGCGGCGAGATGCACATTCTGTTTCAGCCGATTATCCGGCTCGAGGATCGCACCGTCGCCGGTTTCGAGGCGCTGATGCGCTGGGATCATCCGCGCCTCGGCCGCCTGAGCCCGGCCGAGTTCATTCCCGTCGCGGAGGAGACCGGCGCCATTGTCGATCTCGGCCTTTTTGCGATGGAACGGACGGCGCGCGAGCTTTCGGCCTGGCAGGCGGCGCTCGATCTCGATCCGCCGCTCTTTGCCAGCGTCAACATCTCATCGCGGCAATTGCTGCGTCACGATCTGTTGCAGGACGTGCGCGCCGTGCTCTCGCGCTGGAAGATCGCGCGCGGCACGCTGAAGCTCGAATTGACCGAAGGCCTGGTCATGGAAAACCCGGAATATGCGGCGCAGATTCTGACCCGCATCCATGAATTCGGCGCAGGACTCTGCCTCGATGATTTCGGCACCGGCTATTCTTCGCTCGCCTATCTGCAGCGCTTCCCCTTCGATACGATCAAGATCGACCGCTCCTTCGTGCATCATAACGGCAAGGGCGCGCGGCCGATCATCCTGCGCTCCATCGTGACGCTGGCGCATGATCTCGGCATGGATATCGTCGCGGAAGGCGCGGAGACGGAATCCGACGCGATCGAACTCTCGCAACTCGGCTGCGAATATGCGCAGGGCTATGTCTTCGGCCATCCGATGAGCGCGAACGAGGCGCGCAAGCTCGTCGGCGCGGCGCAGGCGGCAGCGTAGACTCTCTTACATTGATGCGTTTTTCAGGCGCGGCCGGACTGGGCGGAGAGGAAGCCCGGATCGATGCCAATCTTGCGCATCGCCATGTCATAGCGGGCGTCAAGCGGCGTATCGAAGATGAGCCCCGCATCGGCCGGGCAGGTGAGCCAGCCGTTGTTCTGCACCTCGTCCTCAAGCTGGCCGGGAGACCAGCCGGCATAACCGAGCGCGAGAATGGCGCGATCCGGGCCCGAGCCATGAGCGATAGCCCGCAGAATGTCGATGGTCGCGGTGAGCGACACACCGCCGTCGATCGGCAGGGTCGAATTGTCGATATAGAAATCGTTCGAATGCAACACGAAGCCGCGCCCCGCTTCGACCGGGCCGCCACGCAGAACCGGCACGGCGCCCGCCTGCTCCGGCAGGCGGATCGCTTCGTCCGGCGCGATCACTTCGAGTTGAACGAGGAGTTCGGAAAAGTTCAGGCTCGGCGCGCGGCGATTGATGACGATGCCCATCGCACCCTCATCGGAATGGGCGCAAAGATAGACGACGCTGCGGGCAAAGCGGTCATCCGTCATGCCGGGCATGGCCAGCAGGAACTGCCCGTCAAAATATTCGCTGTTTTTGCTCTTCCGCTCGACCGATGCCATCACCAGACCCTTACCGATAGCGAAAAACCAGCAGTCGCTTTTTCGCATCCCGTTGCAGGGAACAAATAGGTTCCAAAGGCCACAATTTCATCTTGCGCCGGTGAGAAAACCGACCAAAAGGTAGGCGCATACATGTCCGCCGCGATCACACGCAATCTTCGTTCCCATTTTGCCACGTCCATGTTGGCGCAGGCACGCGACTTTGGCCATCCTCTTTTTTGGCGCCATCCCGGCTTGAAACTCGTCTTCTGCCTTGCGGCACTCGGCATCGCGTCCGGTCCGGTGAAAGCCGATTCCTTCGCAAGCCCGTGGTCAGGGTCCGCCAGTGATAAGGCACAAATGCGGCTCGTCGCGGGGACGCCGCACATGCCGGGCGGCTATGTTGCCGCTGCGCAGATAAAGCTTGCCGGGCAGGCGATTACCTATTGGCGTAGTCCCGGCGACGCCGGCGTGCCGCCGACATTCTCGTTCCGGGGGTCGGAAAATCTTGATTCCGCGCAGGTTGCCTATCCGGCGCCGCAGCGGATCGACGAGCAGGGGCTGCAGGCTTTCGGCTATCGTAGCGGCGTCACCTTTCCCATCGCCGTGAAGGCGGACGATCCGGCGAAGCCCGTGCGCCTGCGACTGACGCTCGATTATGCGGTCTGCGACAATATTTGTCTGCCGGCCCGCAGCGCCGCGGAGCTTGTTTTGCCGCAAAGCGGCGCGAGCACGAACGACAATATCATCACGGAGGCCGAGGCACGCGTGCCGATTCCGCTCGCGAAAGATGACGTCGCGAAAGAAATTGTGATCACGGCCGATCCGGGGGCGACGTCACTGCGTTGGGTTTTGATCTGGAAGGGAGACGGGCCGGCCGGCGATCTCTTCGCTGAGGCGCCGGAGGGCTGGGATATCGAAACGCATCGCCTGGCCGATGGCCGGTTTGCACTGGTGGCCGTGCAGCAGCCTTTGAAAGCTCTGCCGCCTCGCGTGCCGGTGCAATTCACGCTGACCGGCCCGCGAAAATCGTATGTGTTCACGCTCGGCCTTGATTTGCCGGCGCAAGCGTCAACGCTCGGAACCAAATAGGCGGCGCTTTTCGTTCTTGTAGCGGAGCGCAGTCGCCTCCGTGAGGGAAACATGGCGCAAAAGGCAGAGATCAGGATCGGCATATCCGGCTGGACCTATGCGCCCTGGCGCGGGCAGTTCTTTCCAAAAGGCCTGCCGCGAAACCGTGAACTCGCCTATGCGAGCACGTTCTTCCGTTCCATCGAGATCAACGGAACATTCTACGGCCTGCAGACGCCATCGGCCTACCGCTCCTGGGCGGAGCAGGTGCCGGAGGATTTCGTCTTTGCGGTCAAGGCGCCGCGCTTCATTACCCATATCAAGCGTGCAAGGGATATTGCGGTACCGGTTGCCAATTTCTTCGCCTCCGGCGTGCTGGCTCTCGGCGCCAGGCTCGGCCCGGTGCTTTGGCAGTTCCCGCCGAGTTTTCATTTCGATCGAAGCCTGATGGAGGAATTCCTCGCGCTTCTGCCACATGACACAGGCGCAGCCTCGGCGCTCGCGCGCCGGCACGACGATCATTTGCGGGCGCGAGCCTGGCTCAAGACCGACGCCGTGCGGCCGATCCGCCATGCGGTCGAAATCCGCCACCAGAGCTTCGTCGATCAGGCTTTCGTCGATCTGCTGCGGGCGCATGATGTCGCGCTCGTCTGTGCCGATACGGTCGCATGGCCGCGGCTCATGGACCTGACCTCGGACTTCGTCTATTGCCGCCTGCACGGTTCGACGGAACTCTATCGCAGCGGCTATGACGCGGCGGCGCTCGACGAATGGGCGGCGCGCATACGCGCCTGGGCCGATGGAAACCCAATGCATGATGGCGACTTCGCCGCGCCGTCCTCGGGGCCGCTGAAGCGCCGCGATGTCTTCGTCTTCTTCGACAATACGGACAAGCTACGCGCCCCGCAGGATGCGCTTGCCTTGATAAAGAAGCTCGGGCTCGCGCCGGAGCAGGGGGAGCACGCGGCATGACACGCGTCGAACTGGCGCGTCACTCCCGAGAGCTGCACGAAGCCGCGGCGGAGGCGGCACATTGCACGCGCTGTTCGCTCTATCGCGATGCGACGCAAGTTGTGTTTGGCGAAGGACCGGTTGGCGCGCCGCTGATGCTGGTCGGCGAACAACCGGGCGACAAGGAAGACCTTGCCGGCAAGCCTTTTGTTGGCCCCGCTGGCCGAGTTCTGGACGCGGCCCTTGCGGAAGCTGGTCTCGACCGCGCCTCTACCTATGTCACCAATGCGGTCAAGCATTTCAAACATGAGCAGCGCGGCAAATTTCGATTGCATAAGCAGCCGACGCGCGGCGAGGTGCAGGCGTGTCGTTGGTGGCTGGAGCAGGAACTCACGCTCGTGCAGCCGAAACTTGTCGTCGCGCTGGGCGTGACAGCAGCCCGCGCGTTACTCGAAAAGCCCGTGGTCCTCTCGCGCTTGCGCGGTCAGGTTCTGGAATTCGAGGGCTACCGCGCCATCGTCACCCTTCACCCGTCCGCGATTTTGCGGATGCGAGACGAGGCGGAAAAGGACGCCGCTTTCCGGGGATTGTGCGAGGATCTGCGGTTTGCCGCCAAAATCGCGGGCAAGACCGCGAGCGATTAAAGCACGTCAGCCGAGGCGCTGGGCCTCGGCTGACGCGGTCGTTGGCGTGCGTTTAGTTGTGCTTGGCGCCGTGAGAGCTTTCACCGCCCTTACGGCCGGCTTCGGCGGCGCGTTCGCGGTCGTTCGCGAAGTTTCCGCCGGAGACGTGTCCGCCCTTGCGGCCCGCCTCGGCTGCCAGCTCGTGATCCTGCGAAAAGCTGCGCTTTTCGTCCGGCACGCTGGCGCCGCCCTTGCGGCCGGCCTCCGAAGCTAATTCGTGATCGCGCGAGAAACTGCGCTCTTCCGCAGGCACGCTTGCGCCGCCCTTGCGCGCGATGTCGCGTTGTTTCTCTTCGTCCATCGAAGCAAAGCCACGGTTCGAGGTCGAATTCGCCATAAGTTTTCTCCCGATTGCTGTTCGAGGGGTGTAGTAACCGCCAGTGAGAACCGGCTTGCCTCGAAATGCCCATCGGCGCGGGTTGTTCCGAAAGTGAACGAAGCTTAATTTTCAAATGCATCGTCGCGCTTCAGGGTCGCTTCCGGCAGTGACGTGAGCAGCCGACTTGAGATTGGCGTGAGAGTCGCTAACTTTAGCCGCGACGAATATGAGGGGCTGATATGACGCTCAAAATTGGTGATCCGCTACCGCAAGTCACGTTCACGGTCATGACGGACGATGGTCCGCAGCCGCGGACGACGGATGATATTTTCAAGGGACGGCGCGTCGCGCTCGTGGGCGTGCCTGGCGCCTTCACGCCCACGTGCTCGCTCAATCACGTCCCCGGCTATATCGAGAAGGAGGCGGAGCTGCGCGCCAAGGGCGTCCAATTGATCGCCGTGACCGCCGTCAACGACGTCTTCGTGATGGCCGCTTGGGCGAAGTCGCTCGGCGTTGACGATGGTTTCGTCTTCCTGGCCGACGGCAGCGGCGCGTTTGCCAAAGCCACGGGTCTGACGCTCGACCTCACCGAGCGCGGCCTCGGCCTTCGCTCCCAACGCTACGCCGCGCTCGTCGATGACGGCATCGTGACGGAACTCAATATCGAGCCCTCGTCGGGCAAGGCGGAGGTCTCCAGCGCCGAGACTCTGCTCGAACAGTTCTGATGAAGACGGCTTTGTGAAGGAGCTTTAGCGCGTCGGCCGCGTTTGAGCTGAATGGATATCCGTTCAGCCATTTTATTCGCGCTCCTTTCCATGGCCTTGTCTTGCAGCGCAGCAAAGTCTGACTCTTCGGCACCGCTGCCGCCCCCGCGCCCCGCAGGCCTGTCCGCGCCGGCGGCCAAACCAGCAGCGCTGGCGGTTTCGCCAGTCGCCACGCCGGATCCGGCCTGTGCGCGTGTCTTTGCCAGCAAGCGGCTTATCGTCGCCGCCGCCCCCCCGGTGAGCGGCCCGAACGGCTGCGGCATCGCCGCGCCGGTTACCTTGAAGGCCGTCGTGCTCGCCGATGGAACGACAGTTCCATTCGAGCCGCCTTCGCTCATTCGCTGCGATCTCGCCGAGGCGCTTGGCGATTGGGTTCATGACGACGTGGCCCCGGCCGTCCAGCCGGAGGGCGGGCTCGCCAAGATTCTCGGCTCCGTCGGCTATGAGTGCCGCAACCGCAATCATCTCGCGACGGAAAAGCTCAGCGAGCACGCCAAGGGCAATGCGGTCGACCTTCGCGGCGTCGTGCTGCGCGACGGGCGGCAGATTCTCATCCAGACGCAAGCCGAAAAACCCGCGTTTCTGGCGCGTCTAAAAGCCAGTGCCTGCGCGCGGTTCAGGACGGTCCTTGGGCCGGGGTCGGACCCCGCGCATGCGCTTCACCTCCACGTCGATCTGGAACAGCGCCGCAATAATTTTCGCATCTGCGAATGGAATGTGAACTAGCGTGTCCGCGGAGAACCGCTTAGCTGCGGCGCTTTTCCGACCCGATTGACCTTCCAGGCCCGTCCCCATAAGGAGAGGGCGAAAAAGGAGAGGCGCCCGTGGCTGAGACCCCGCATTACAATATCGTTTTCCTCGACCGCGCGACGATCGGCGTCCCCGTGCGGCAGCCGAATTTCCCGCATAGCTACACGGAATATCAGGAGACGGTCGCCGACGAGGTGGTCGAGCGCCTCGCGGATGCCGACATCGCCATCATCAACAAGGTGCAGGTGCGCGCCCCGAGCCTTGAGAAACTGCCCAAGTTGAAATTGATCGCCGTCGCCGCGACCGGCACCGATTGCGTGGATAAGGCCTATTGCAAGGCGCATGGCATCGCCGTGTCGAACATCCGCAATTATGCCGACAATACGGTCCCGGAGCATACGCTGGCGCTGATCTTCGCGCTGCGCCGTAGCCTCGTTCCCTATGTGCTCGACGTGCGCCGCGGCAAATGGCAGACGATCAACCAATTTTGCTATTTCGATCATCCGATCCACGACATCGCCGGTTCGACGCTGGGCCTCATCGGCTATGGCGCACTTGGCAAGTCGGTCGGCGCCCGCGCCGAGGCTTTGGGCATGAAGGTGATCGCGACGGACCTCTATGATTTTCCCGGCAAGGTCGATCTCGACACCGTCCTGAAAGAGAGCGATGTCATCTCGCTGCATTGCCCGCTGACAGAGCAGACGCGCAACGTCATCGGCGCTGCCGAACTGAAGAAGATGAAGAACGATGCCGTTCTCATCAACACTGCGCGCGGCGGCCTTGTCGATGAGAAGGCGCTCGTCGAGGCGTTGAAATCCGGCGAGATCGCCGGTGCGGGTTTCGATGTGCTCACGGTCGAGCCGCCCAAGAACGGCAATGTCTTGCTCGATGCAGATCTGCCCAATTTGCTGATCACGCCGCATGTCGCCTGGGCAAGCGTCGAGGCGATGACGGGGCTGTCCAACCAGCTCATCGACAATGTCGAGGCCTGGGTTGCCGGAAAGCCGCGCAACCTCGTGCTCGAATAGCGGATATTGGTAGCAGGCGGGCCGGCCCCTCTCGATAGAGGAAAGGGTCAGGCCAGCTTGTTTTCGACGGCGATGCGGACGAGGTCGAGCGGCGTGCGCGCACCGAGCTTGCGCTTGAGCACCGCGCAGGAATTGGCAACCGTCTTGTAAGACACGTTGATGACCCCGGCGATCTCGGCCATGCTCTTGCCGGCGCGCAGGAGCCGCAAAATCTCCAGTTCGCGCGCATTCAGCCCGGTCAGGAAATCGCGCCGGCCCGGATCGAGAAAAGCCAGCTTCTGCGCCATCTCCGGCAACAGGAAGGTCTGCCCCGCCGCGACGGCGCGGATCGCGGCGACGAAGCGCGCCGGATCTTCGCACTTGCCGATATAGCCCTTCGCGCCGTTCTCAATCGCGCGCGCGGCGAAAATCGGATCGTCATTCATCGTGAAGATGATGATCTTCGCCTGCGGGTCGTATTCGAGAATCTGCCGCGTCAGCGCGAAGCCGGACATGCCAGGCAGATTGATGTCGATCACCACGACGTCTGGCCGTGCTTCGACGTATTTGTCGTAGGCTTGCGCGGAATTCAGCGCATCGATAACCGTAATATCCTCGTAGGGTGACAGCATCGCCCGGCACCCAGAAATAATGACCGGGTGATCATCGACGATCAGAACTTGCATCTTCTCCAACCCGCCAGCGAAATAACCCGGCGATGTTTCGGCTGGCGATGCGCTCGTGTCAACGATTTCCCTTAGATCATAGACGCTTAACAGGGAATATGGGTATAAGGACTGGGTACTGTAGAAAAAGTCATGGCATGTATAGATAACATCCCGGCGGCATGAGATTCTTTGAACCTGCAAGCGGGACTCAGGCGCAACCTTGCGTCGCGCAGCTTATGAGGCGTGGTGATGCGAAGTCTGTCTTTGCGCTGGCGCTTGAACCTTCTCCTCGGCGCGGTGCTCTTTCTCTCCCTGCTGGTCAATTTCGCCTTGATCGGCTGGAACGCCGGACCGCGCGTGCAGGCCGAAGGCGAGAGCGATCAAACGCTGGCGCGTGAGATGATCGAAACGGTGATGGCAAGCCTGCAGGACGCAACGGATCCGGAACCGCTGCTGCAGCGTCTCCTCGCCGAGCTCAAGAATTTGCGGCATGTGCGCATCGTGATCGCGCGGGACATGACCGAAGTTCATAACCTGCCGTTGATCTCCACGAAGAGTCAGGTGGGCAGCGCGCCCTATTGGTTTATCCGCCTGTTTCAGCCGCGCCCGAACATCACCGTCGTTCCGGCGACCATCCACGGCCGCAGTTACGGCGACATCGTCATCATCGCCAATCCGACGAGCGAGGTCGCGGAAATCTGGACGGAAGTGGTTTCAGTCGCGGCGACAACTCTCGCCTTCGGCGTGTTTCTCTTCATCCTGATCCTGATCCTCGTCGGACGCGCCATCGCGCCGATCGCCGATGTGAGCAATGCGATCTCGAAGCTTGCCCGCGGCGATACGGACATAAAGCTGACACCGCGCGGGCCGCCGGAATTCGTCGATATCGGCACAAAGATCAACGGGCTCGCCGCCGACCTCGCGAAGATCAACGCCGAGAATCATCGGCTCATCCATCAGATGATGCGGGTGCAGGAGGAGGAGCGGGGCCAGATCGCGCGCGATCTGCATGATGAAATGGGGCCGCCCCTGTTTTGCATCCGCGCCAATGTCAGCGCGCTGAGCGAAGGCACGCCGGCTCCAGCCGTAATCAAGCAGAATGTCGCGTCGATCGGCGAACAGGCCGAGGCGATCCAGACCTTGCTGCGCCGCCTGTTGCAGCGGCTGCGGCCGCCCGGGCTCGACGAATTGGGCCTCGCCGAAGCGTTGCGCACCCTCGTCGGCTCCTGGCGCGCTGCGCATCCGGAACTCGAAATATCCCTCCAGTTCAGCGACGATTTCGACCTCGTCGGAGAAGCCGTCGAGCTTGCCGCCTATCGCGTAGTGCAGGAAAGCCTGACCAATATTTTCCGCCACGCGCGGGCGCGCAAGGCGCGTGTCAGCATCGACTATGTCTCGCTCGACGAGAGCGGCATGGGGGAGGCGCTGCGCGTCGTGGTGGAAGACGATGGAATCGGCATCGGTGAAGCGACCGTACGCGGGCTCGGTCTCACCGGCATGAACGAGCGCGTTCAGGGTTGCGGCGGCACGCTGCGGATCACGCGGCGCGCGGGCGGTGGCACGTGTGTCGAAGCGATCTTCCCCCTCGCGCAGATGAGCGATCTGGCCTTGGGGGTCGCCTAGGTCGTCAATTATCCCAGAGCCGCGGCGTTCAGCCGGTCGAGCGCGCCTTGCAGAATATAGGCGGCGGCCATCCGGTCGACGACTGCGGCGCGCTTCGCCCGCGAGGCGTCCTGTTCGATCAGCGTGCGGAGGACAGCGGCGGTCGAAAGGCGCTCGTCCCAGAAGACGATGGGCGCCGGCGTCAGCTTGGCGAGATTGCGGACGAAGGCGCGGGTTGCCTGGGCGCGCGGCCCCTCGCTGCCGTCCATGTTGAGCGGCAGGCCCACAACGAAACCGGCGACGCCGAATTTTTCGGCCCGCGCCAGCAAAGCGGCGGCGTCGGCGGAAAATTTGTCGCGCTTCAAGGTTTCCAGCGGGCTGGCGAGCCGGCGCTCAACATCCGAGAGGGCAAGGCCGATGGTCTTGGTGCCGAGATCGAGGCCCATCAACCGTTGGCCGCGGCCGAGGCGCGCGGCCAGGTCCGTGATCGGAATTTCCGGTCCGCTCATGCGTGAAATGCGCGTTTGCGCGGCGCAGGAAGTGGCCGCGCGGCCGGGATTGGGCTATGTCCTCCGCGATGTGCCGTGCCGCCGTGCGGCATCCGTTTGGTTCTGGAGCAGCCCATGAAAATCACCTGGCTCGGCCATTCCGCTTTCCGGATCGAAACCCGATCCTCGGTCATTCTCATTGATCCGTTTCTGCGCGGCAATCCGAAATTCCAGCTCGATTTTAACGCTGTCACCGCCGGGGCGACCCATATCCTGTTGACACATGGCCACGACGACCATGTTGGCGACACCGTCGAGATCGCCAAGGCGAGCGGCGCGCAAATCGTCTCGAGCTTCGAGGTCTGTGTCAATCTCGCCGGTCAGGGCGCGTCTAACATCAATCCCGGCAATACGGGAGGCACGATCACCCTGGGCGACTTCAAGGCGAGTTTCACGCCGGCGTTCCATTCCTCCAGTACGATCGTTGACGGCAAGCCCGTCTATCTCGGCAATCCGATGGGCATTGTCGTCACCCCGACGGACGGACCCACCATTTACCACATGGGCGATACGGCGATCTTCTCGGATATGGCGCTCGTCCATGAACTCTACCATCCGAAAATCGGCCTCATCCCGGTCGGTGATCGTTTCACCATGGGCGGCAAGATTGCGGCCGAGGCCGTGCATCGCTATTTCGCCTTCGAATCCGTCATCCCCTGCCATTACGGGACCTTCGATCTGCTGGCACAGACGCCGGACGAATTCGTCGTGGCCCTCGGCGGCAAGCCCAGGGTGTATGTGCCGGCCATCGGCGAGACGCTTGAGGTTTGACTTTGATTGCCCAGGCTGGCGGGCGGATGCTATAGGCTCGGCCCTTGCTTCCGAGGCGAGGCAGAGGAGACAAAATGGCTGTTGATCAGGCGACCGTCCGCCGCATTGCGCATCTGGCGCGGATCAAGCTCGCCGAGGCAGATGTACCGCATCTGGCGGACGAGCTGAATTCCATTCTCGCCTTCGTCGAGGAATTGAGCAGCGTCGATGTCACGGGCGTCGAGCCGATGACCTCGGTGATGCCGATGCATCTTTATGAGCGGCCGGATGTCGTCAACGACGGCAACATCCCCGACGCGATCGTCGCCAATGCACCGGCAACCGAGGATCATTTCTTCGTCGTGCCGAAGGTCGTGGAATAGGCCAGCGCGGCCCACCTTTACATATTAGAGAGCAGCATTTGACCGAATTGACCGAATTGAGCCTCGCCGCGGCGCGCGATGCGCTGGTGAAGAAAGAGGTTTCCGCCGTCGATCTCGCCAAGGCGCAGATCGCCGCCGTCGAACAGGGCCGGGCGCTCAATTGCTTCATCGTCGAGACGCCGGAAAAGGCGCTGGCGATGGCGGCGGACTCCGACAAAAGGCTCGCCGCTGGCGAGGCGAGGCCGCTCGAAGGCATCCCGCTTGGCATCAAGGATCTCTATTGCACCAAGGGCGTGCAGACGACCGCGGCAAGCCACATTCTCGAAGGTTTTGTACCGACCTATGAATCGACCGTCTCGGCCAATCTCTGGCGCGACGGCGCGGTGATGCTCGGCAAGCTCAACCTCGACGAATTCGCCATGGGTTCGTCGAACGAGACATCCTATTTCGGGTCCGTCACCTCGCCGTGGCGGCGGCCGGGCTCCAATGTGAAGATCGTGCCCGGCGGCTCGTCCGGTGGCTCGGCGGCGGCGGTCGCAGCGCGGCTCTGCTACGGCGCGACGGCGACGGATACCGGCGGCTCGATCCGCCAGCCCGCCGCGTTCACCGGCACCGTCGGCATCAAGCCGACCTATGGGCGCTGTTCGCGCTGGGGCATTGTCGCTTTCGCCTCGTCGCTCGATCAGGCCGGCCCGATCACCCGCGATGTCCGCGACGCGGCGATCATGCTGCGCTCGATGGCGGGCTACGATCCGAAGGATTCGACCTCGGTCAACCGGCCGGTGCCGGATTACGAGGCGGCCGTCGGCACCTCAATCCGCGGCAAGGTGATAGGCATTCCGAAGGAATATCGGCTCGACGGCATGCCGGCCGAGATCGCCAAACTCTGGGACGATGGCGTCGCCTGGCTGAAAGCGGCCGGCGCCAGGATCGTCGAGATTTCGCTGCCGCACACGCGCTATGCGCTGCCCGCTTATTATATTGTCGCGCCGGCCGAGGCGTCGTCCAATCTCGCGCGCTACGACGGCGTGCGCTACGGATTGCGCGTGCCGGGCAAGGACATTGTCGAGCTTTACGAGAACACCCGCGCCGCCGGTTTCGGCAAGGAAGTGCGCCGCCGCATCATGATCGGCACCTATGTGCTTTCGGCAGGCTATTACGACGCCTATTATGTGCGGGCGCAGAAGATCCGCACGCTCATCAAGCGCGATTTCGAGACCGCCTTCGCCGCTGGCGTCGATGCGATCCTGACCCCGGCGACGCCTTCCGCCGCCTTCGGCATCGGCGAAAAGGGCAGCGCCGATCCGGTGGAAATGTATCTCAACGACGTGTTCACGGTGACGGTGAATATGGCCGGCCTGCCGGGCATCGCGGTGCCGGCGGGGCTGTCGTCCGAAGGATTGCCGCTGGCTCTGCAATTGATCGGCCGCGCCTTCGAGGAGGAGACCTTGTTCGCGGTCGCTTCGGCCATCGAGCAGGCCGCGCCGAAGATCGAACTGCCGCCGAAATGGTGGGTGTGACCATGCGATCAGGCGGCCGGCTGGCACTCTCTCTATTGCTGGTTTGTATGGGGGGCATCGGCGCTGCTTACGCGCAGCAAAAGCCGACCGAGCAGGACCGTGCGGCGATCGCCCAATGTCTGGCCAAGGCCAAAACGACCAAGGCTGCGCCCGAAAGCTGTATCAGCGCCGTGCAAGGGCCCTGCCTCGATAAACCGGAAGGCCAATCGACTGTCGGCATGAGGGATTGCGCAAATCGCGAAGCCGCCATTTGGGATGAGCAATTGAACAAGGGCTATAAAGCTGTCCTCAAAGAATACGGCGATGCCGATGCCGACGGCGATAGCGGCAAGAAGCTCAAGGGCGCCGACCTGATCCGCGATGCGGAGCGCGCATGGCTCGCGTCTCGCGAGAAGAAATGCCGGGTCGCGGGCTTGCAGATGGCGGGCGGCAGCGGCGCGGGCGTCCTCATCGACGATTGTTATCTTTATGAAACGGCGCACCAGGCCATCTGGCTCAATTCGCTGGTGGACACGCCCTGAGAATTATCTCGACGGTAGACGGAAGAGCAGGCCATGAGCACCCACACATCCCCCGCCAAACTCATCAAGGGCGCCACCGGCGACTGGGAGGTCGTGATCGGCCTGGAGGTTCATGCTCAGGTCGTCTCCAAGTCCAAGCTCTTTTCCGGCGCCTCGACCGAATTCGGCGGCGAGCCGAACAGCCACGTCTCGCTGGTCGATGCGGCCATGCCGGGCATGCTGCCGGTCATCAACGAGGAATGCGTCGCCCAGGCGATCCGCAGCGGTCTCGGCCTCAAGGCCAAGATCAACCTGCGTTCGAGCTTCGATAGGAAGAATTATTTCTATCCCGATCTGCCGCAGGGCTATCAGATTTCCCAATATAAAAGTCCGATCGTCGGCGAAGGCGTCGTGACCGTGGATGTGACGCCGACGGAGCAGATCGAGGTCGGCATCGAGCGGCTGCATCTGGAACAGGACGCCGGCAAATCTTTGCATGACCAGTCCCCGACGGACTCCTTCGTCGATCTTAACCGCTCGGGCGTCGCGCTGATGGAGATCGTCTCCAAGCCCGACATGCGCTCGGCCGATGAAGCCAAGGCATACGTCACCAAGCTCAGGACGATCCTGCGCTATCTCGGCACCTGTGACGGCAATATGGAGCAGGGCTCGCTGCGCGCCGACGTCAACGTCTCGGTGCGCCGGCCCGGTGAGGGCCTCGGCACGCGCTGCGAAATCAAGAACGTCAATTCGATCCGCTTCATCGGCCAGGCGATCGAGACCGAGGCGCGCCGCCAGATCGGTATCATCGAGGACGGCGGCAAGATCGATCAGGAGACGCGGCTGTTCGACCCCGGCAAGGGTGAGACACGGTCCATGCGCTCGAAGGAAGAAGCGCACGACTATCGCTATTTCCCCGATCCCGATCTTTTGCCGCTCGAATTCGATCAGGCCTATGTCGACGGGCTGGCCGTGCATCTACCGGAATTGCCGGATGCCAAGCGCGCCCGCTTCATCGCTGAATATGGTCTGCCGCCCTACGATGCCGGCGTGCTCGTCGCCGATAAGGAAACGGCCGATTATTATGAGGCGGCGATTGCCTATGGCGGCGCCAAACGTGATCCGAAGGCGGTCGCCAATTGGATCATGGGCGATGTGTCGGCCTATGCGAATTCGGCGGGCCTCACTGTGCCGCAGACGCATCTGAAGCCGGCGCAGATCGCCGGTCTTGTCGATCTCATCGCCGACGGCACGATCTCCGGAAAGATCGGTAAGGACCTGCTGCTGATCCTCATCGAGGAGGAGAAGGATGGCGATCCGCGCGCCATCGTCGAGGCGCGGGGCATGAAGCAGGTGACCGATCTCGGCGCCATCGAAACCGCGGTCGATGCGATCATCGCGGCCAATCCGGACAAGGTCGCGCAAGCTCTGGCCAAGCCGACAATGCTTGGATGGTTCGTCGGTCAGGTGATGAAGCAGACCGGCGGCAAGGCCAATCCGCAGGCCGTCAATGAGCTGTTGAAGGCCAAACTCGGCATCTGAAGCACGCTCCGAATCAGCCGGCGAATCGTGTGAATCGCGTTTTCAGGCGTTGCGAAGCGCCGCGTGAAGCGTCCAGACGCATTTTTTTTTCGACTCCCACAAAAAAATTTTTGAGCTGTGTTTGGCCTGCTGGGCCGGGTGCGAGGACTGTCTTCGACAGGCACTCATGCGCGCGCGTTTGTCGCCGTGAAGGCGTCTCTCGTAGGCGTGCGCGGCGCTGCAGTGCTGGCGCGCAAGCACATGCGAAGCTGTGCGCAGGCGTTGATGCGCAAGCGTGCGTTCGATGTCGAGAGACGCAAATTGAATCAAGAAAAACAACAACTTTGCATATGCGTGCGCGCATGTAGCGGGGCGCGATCGCAGGCCGACATTGTATGTTGCAGCGGTGTTGACGAATGTTGCTGAACGCGGATTCCGTCGAGCGACATGACGCGTGCGAAACCCGTTCGTTGATGCTGCAAACGCCTGATGCAAGTCCCGCGCGGCAACGTCTTGCTAAGACTAGCGGCGCAGAATCGAAGCGCGATTCGGCCCTTAACGCGCAAGCCCCTCTTGCACCACTGATTAACCGCGCTACGCTATTTAGGCCTCTTGTCGGCAAAGAAACGCATGCCGGCAGATTAGCAGAGGGAACTTGATCATGGTGAAGGCTACCACCAAGCGTAAACCCGCCAAGAAAGCGGCGAAGAAGACTGTCAAGAAGGCCGTGCGGAAAACGGCCGTCAAGAAGAGCGTGAAGAAGGCCACCAAGAAGGCCTCCAAGAAGGTTGCTAAGCGCGTTACGAAGACTGCGGCGAAGAAAGCCCGTACTTCGGCCCGCAAGTCGCCGAGCAAGAAGAGCGCCCCCAAAAAGGCGCGCAAGTCTGCGCCCCGCAAGCCAAAGGCCCCTGCGCCAGCGGCTCCGGAGTCGGTCTAGACTCGTCAAGGCAAGAGGACGGAAGCGGCCAGATTTCCCTCGACCTGCGGTTATCGCGTGAGGGAGCGCATTGAGCTCCGAAACAGGTGCTCATGCGCGGCTGGCCGTTCCGTCTTCGCCAATCTGTGTGAAGTCAATCTGTGTGAGTAAGACCTCGCGTCCCGGCCGTCACAGGCCCGTGGGCGCGGTTTTTTGGTTCAACGCGTCAGGCATTTGCGGGCGAAGTTGAACCAGATCTTTTCCTCCGCCGTCCCGGCCAGCTTCATGTTTTGCCATTCCACCGCGCATTGGTGCATGCGTGCGTGAGAGGCCGGCGGCAATTTCAGCATCGTTCCCGGGCCGTCATTGAATCTGGTGTTGTCGATCGGTTCGTCCGGTTCTTTCTGCGGTGCCGGCGCCGTATTGGCCTGAGTATCTTCAGGTTGCGGTGCGATAGATGCGGGCGAGGGCTGCGTCGCCTCCAGTGCGGCGGGCCGCTTCGGCGGCATGGGCGCTGAGGAAACGCCGGGATCTTGCGGTGCTCCCTGCACGATCTCCTGTCCCACCTGAACCCCGTCGGCCGAGGCGGCGATCGTTGTCATCCCGGTCAGGGCCAGCGCGAGCCCCAGGCCGCGGGTCAATCTCGCCCCTTGCGGAGACAGCCGGGGACGTATCGCGCGATCCGTCGGGCCGGGTAGGGCGGAGCGGGGTTGGATGAGGTTCATTCCTTGTCGGCGCCAAGGGTCATCGAAGGCATTGTGGCGGCTCGGTTCCAGAAACCAAAAAATCTAGGGCGGGATCATGGCCCTGATAGGAAAGACCTGTGGCGACGGCCCGCATCGAGCCGGAACAACGCAATTCTGCTGGCCAAAACGGCCCGTTCAACAAAACTTTTGGGCTCGATCACGCGCTTGCGATGGCGTTTGCGGCTATCCGCCTTGAATGACCCTGAAAGCTCCGCAATAAGACGGCCACGGGTTGGTTAGCCGATCCGAAGACGTCGTTAAGGCGCGCCGGAGCGCATTGCAACCCGAGAGGAGTGTGCGTGCAATCCTATCGCGCTTCTTGGTCTCGCGAGTTGCTTCATCCCGTGCCCGGCGGAAAATCGGGCGAGCGCGCCCGAAAGGAGTGCCATTGAATGTGGATCGTCCGCCTCGCGCTCGATCGGCCTTATACCTTCATCGTTCTGGCGCTGCTGATCCTCATTCTGAGCCCGGTGGTGATCCTCGGGACGCCGACGGACATTTTTCCCAATATCAATATTCCGGTCGTCTCGGTCGTATGGACCTATACGGGCCTCAATCCGGAGGAGATGGAAGGCCGGCTGACGACCTCTTATGAGCGCGTTCTGACGACGGTCGTCGACAATATCCAGCACATCGAGTCGACGAGCTATAATGGCTTGGCGGTGGTCAAGATCTTCCTGCAGCCGGGCGCCAGCCTCGATACGGCCAATGCCCAGGTGACCGCCTGCTCGCAATTCATTCTTCGGCAGATGCCGCCGGGGACGCAGCCGCCGATCATTCTCAATTTCAGCGCTTCCAGCGTGCCGATCCTGCAGCTCGGTCTGTCCGGCTCCGGACTATCGGAACAGGATCTCAACGATCTCGCCCTGAACTTCCTGCGTCCCCAGCTCATCACCGTGCCGGGCGCCGTGGTTCCTTATCCTTATGGCGGCAAGCAGCGCGAGATTATGATCAATCTCAATCCGCAGCAGCTTCAGGCCAAGGGACTTGCGCCGTCCGACGTCCTGAGCTCGGTCGAACGGCAATATCTGGTCTTGCCCTCGGGTACGGTGAAGCTTTCGCAATTCGAATATGACGTCCACCTCAACGGCACGACGCAGACGGTCGACGAGCTGAACAATCTGCCGATCAAGACCATCGGCAATGCGACGATCTATCTGCGCGACGTGGCGACCGTCAGTCTGGCCTTTGCGCCACAGACCAATATCGTCAGGCAGAACGGCCGGCGCGGTGTGTTGATGAGCATCATCAAGGCCGGCAACGCCTCGACGATCAGCGTCGTGGACGGCATCCACGCCATTTTACCGCGGGTTGAACAAACCCTGCCGCCGCAGCTGCATATCGAGTCGCTCGCCGATCAGTCGATTTTCGTCAAAGCCTCGATCGCCAGCGTGATCCGCGAGGCGGTCATCGCCGCCGGGCTCACCGCCCTCATGATCCTGCTGTTCCTCGGCAGTTGGCGCTCGACCCTCATCATTGCCGTCTCGATCCCGCTATCGATCCTGACCTCGCTGATGGTTTTGAGCTTCCTCGGCGAGACGATCAACATCATGACCCTCGGCGGACTGGCCCTGGCGGTCGGCATCCTCGTCGACGATGCGACGGTGACGATCGAAAATATCGAGCGCTATATGGAAGAGGGGTACGCCCAGCGCGATGCCATCCTCCACGGCGCCGCGCAGATCGCCGTGCCGGCGCTGGTTTCGACGCTCTCTATCTGCATCGTCTTCGTGCCGATGTTCCTGCTCAGCGGCGTCGCGCGCTATCTTTTCGTGCCCCTGGCCGAGGCCGTCGTCTTCGCCATGCTCGCCTCTTATATATTGTCGCGCACCCTGGTGCCGACGATGGCCATGTATCTGCTGACGACGGAGAAGCACGAGAATGGCGGCCGCCGTTCAAGCAATCCGTTGAAATTGTTCCAGCAGGGGTTCGAGGCGCGGTTCGAGCGGCTACGCCTGCGCTATCACGGCGTGCTGGCGTCCCTGGTGCAAAACCGCAAGGTCTTCGTGCCGGTGTTTCTGGGCTGCTGTCTGGCGGTTTTCGCGCTGGCGCCCTGGCTTGGCCAGGACTTCTTCCCCAATACCGATAGCGGCCAGTTCATCCTTCATGTGCGGGGCAAGACCGGCACCCGCATCGAGGAGACGGCGCGGCTTGTCGATCTCGTCGAGGACCGGATTCGCGTGATCATTCCGGCGCGCGAGATGGGCGCCATCATCGACAATATCGGTCTGCCATACAGCGGCATAAATCTCACGCACACGACGTCGGGCGTGATCGGCGCCGCCGATGCCGACATCATGGTCCAGCTCAACGAGAATCATCAGCCGACCGACCATTATGTGCAGAAGATCCGGCTGGCGATGGCAAAGGATTTCCCCGGCGTCACCTTCTATACGCTGCCCGCTGACATGATCACGCAGATCCTCAATTTCGGTCTGCCGTCGCCTATCGATATTCAGATCAGCGGCTCGGATATCAACAAGGACCACGTTGTCGCTGACCGCATGCTTGAACGCATCCGGAATGTGAGCGGCGTCGTCGATGCGCGCATCCAGCAAAAGTTCGATTATCCGACGTTCCAGATCGCCGTCGATCGGACCAAGGCGCAACAGAACGGGCTCGCGGAGAATGATGTGGCGAGCAGCATCCTCGATACGCTGAGCGGCAGTTTCCAGACCTCGCCATTGTTCTTTTTGAACCGCACCAACGGGGTCAACTACAACCTTGCGACGATGGCGCCGCAATATGACATCCAGTCCCTGCAGGATTTGCAGAACCTGCCCATTACCGGGCCGACCCAGCGGGCGCCGGCAATCCTGGCCGATGTCGCGACCATAACCCGCTCGCAGGAAATGGCGGCGGTGGATCATTATAATATCCGCCGCGTGGTCGACATCTATGCCAATGTTCACGGCCGCGACCTCGGCGCTGTCGGCCGTGACATCGAGAAAATCGTCGGCGAGGACAAGCGTCTGCTCCCACGTGGCAGCTTCGTCGCCATCCGTGGGCAATTGGAGACCATGAAGGCCTCCTACATCGATCTTTTCGAGGGTCTCGCCTTCTCGATTTTGTTCGTCTACCTGCTGATCGTCGTCAACTTCCAGTCTTGGTCGGATGCCCTTATCGTCATCACCGCCCTGCCGGCGGCGTTGGCAGGCATCGTTCTCTTCCTGTTCTTTACGGGAACGACACTGAGCGTGCCGGCACTGATGGGAGCCATCATGTGCATGGGTGTCGCCACGGCCAACAGCATTCTCGTCATCGCCTTCGCCCGCGAGAAGCTGGCGGAGCATGGCGACGCGGTTCAGGCGGCGATCGATGCGGGGTTCACCCGGTTCCGGCCGGTTCTGATGACGGCGCTGGCGATGATCATCGGCATGGTACCGATGGCGCTCGGCGCTGGCGAGGGCGGCGAGCAGAACGCGCCGCTTGGCCGTGCGGTCATCGGTGGCCTGTTGCTCGCGACCGTCGCGACCTTGCTTTTCGTTCCGACTGTTTTTTCCCTGCTGCATTACCGCAAGGGCGGTCCGGCGAAATCGCCGCCGCCGCCGGCGGATGAACATGCAGGGCACGGGAGCTTAGTGGCCTGATGCTCGAGAAAACCGACAACGTGAAGCCCGATGCGGCGCCGCACACCGCGCCGGAAACCGAGCCGTCAGCACCGCTGCAGCGCGGGTCCGGCGGCAAGCTGCTGATCCTCCTGGCTTTGGCGGTGCTCCTCGGGGGCATTTATTTTGGCATCCGTGCGCGCACGACGGCTGAGGCCGCGCTCTCGCAGGAGACGGTCGAAGCGGCCGTGCCGATCGTCGAAGTCGTGCAGCCGAAGGCCGATGCCCCAGATCAGGCGCTGGTTTTGCCAGGGCAGACGACGGCATTCACCGACACGCCGATCTATGCCCGCGCCAACGGCTATCTGAAGAAATGGTATGTCGATATCGGCGCGCAGGTGAAGAAAGGCGAATTGCTGGCCGAGATCGAGACCCCCGAACTCGACGCACAATTGCGCCAGGCGCGCGCCGATCTGGTGACCGCGGAGGCCAACGCCAAATTGGCGAGCATCACCGCGAACCGCACCGAGGATCTCTTGAAGTCAAACTCGGTTTCGACGCAGGAGCGCGATAATGCGGCCGGCGCCTCTGCCGCCGATAAGGCGATCGTCACCTCGCGCCAGGCCGATGTGGCGCGGCTCGAGGAGCTGCAATCCTATGAGAAAATCTATGCGCCGTTCGACGGTGTTATCACCGCCCGCAATACCGATCTCGGCGACCTGATCACGGCCGGTGCCGGGACGCGCAACAGCGAGCTTTTCCACATGCAGGCGACCGGGACGCTGCGCATCTATGTGGCGATCCCCGAGATTTATGCGCCGCAGATTCATGTCGGCGCCAAGCCCAGCGTCACGCTGGACGAATATCCGGGCCAGTCGTTCGAGGGAACATTGGTGCGGACCGACAAGGCGATCAACCAATTGTCGCGCACGCTTCTGGCCGAGGTTGATGTCGACAATGCCACGGACAAAATCCTGCCCGGCGCCTATACATTCGTGCATTTCGCGCTGCGTCCGCACGCCGGCAGCGTGACGATCCCCGCCAATACGCTGCTGTTCCGCAGCGAAGGTTTGCGCGTCGGCATCGTCCGCGACGGCAAGGTGGAACTGGTTCCTATCTCCATCGGGCGCGACTATGGCGATCGCGTCGAAGTCCTCTCGGGGCTCAAAAGCACGGATCAGGTCATCGTCAATCCATCGGATTCCCTGATCAGCGGTGTGACAGTGCGCGTCAACGCCAGCAAGCCGGCCGGAGCCAGCTAATGCGATATGCGTGGGGGGTCGTCGCATCATTTGGGTTGCTACTGACGGGCTGCATGGTGGGGCCGGATTACATAATTCCGGCGGTTCCAGTCACGCCGAAGTTCAAGGAAGCGAGAACACCGGCCGATCCCAAGACGGCTGGCATATGGATACGCGCGACGCCGAGCGATGCGCTCGCGCGCGGCAAGTGGTGGGAAGTCTTCGGCGATCCCGAGCTCAACCGGCTTGAGGCGCAACTGGGCGATGCCAACCAGAGCCTGAAAGAAGCCGAAGCGCGTTTCGCACAGTCGCGCGCCTTGATCCGCGTGGCACGCGCCGCCGAATTCCCGAGCGTTTCGGCCGGGAGCAGCGCCGCATACATCCGCGAGTCCGCGCATCAGCCCTATGTTACGTTTCCGAACCCGCCGGCGCTGGGCGATTTCCAAATGCCCGTTGATCTCAATTACGAGATCGATTTCTGGGGCAGCGTGCACCGCTCGGTTGAGGCAGCGCGGGAGGAGGCGCAGGCGACCGCGGCCGATCTCTCGACGGCGAGCCTGAGCCTCCATGCCGAGCTTGCACTCGACTATATTGCCCTGCGCGCCCAGGATGCCCAGCAGCGGCTGCTCGACGAGACGGTGAAAGCCTACGCGCACGCGCTTCAACTGACGACCAACCGGCATGTCGGCGGTCTTGCGCCGGAATCCGATGTCGAACAGGCGCAGACCCAGCTCGCCACGACCAAGGTGCAGGACACCGATGTGGGTGTCGCGCGCGCGCAATATGAGCATGCCATCGCTGTGCTGATCGGCGAGCCGCCGGCGGCGCTCACGATTCCCGCGGCCTCTTTCGGCCAGCTCAAGCCGCGGCTGATCCCCGCCGTTCTGCCGTCCGAGCTTTTGCAGCGCCGGCCGGACATTGCCGCCGCGGAGCGGCGTGTTGCCGAGGCCAATCAGCAAATCGGCATCGCGGATGCGGCTTTTTATCCAAACGTGAACCTCGCGGCGCTGGCCGGTTTCCAGGGCACGACGCCGGCAAACTGGTTCTTGTGGCCGAGCCTGCTCTGGTCGGTCGGCACGACCCTGTCGCAACCGATCTTCGACGGCGGCGCCATCCGCGCGCAATCTGACGCAGTTCGCGCCGCCTATGCGGGCGATGTCGCCACCTACCGGCAGACGACGCTTTCCGCCTTCCAGGATGTCGAAGACAATCTGTCGGCCCTGCGCATCCTCGGCAAGGAGGCCAAGCAGCAGCGCGACGCCGTGATCGCCGCCAACAGGGCGCTCGACACATTCACCAAAGCCTATACAGGCGGCGAGGTGGCCTATCTTCAGGTCATCACCGCGCAGACGGCGGCTCTGTCCAACGAGGTCAACCAGGTCGATATCGAGCGTCGACGCCTCGAGGCGAATGTGCGGCTCGTCAAGGCGCTCGGCGGCGGCTGGGATACGGGGCTGCTGCCGGTCCTCGCTTCGAGCGGCCTGCCGCGCGGCGCCTTCGTGCCCGTCGGGCAGCAGTAGAAAATCTAGCGAAGCAGCGCGGCGACGGCCGCGCGCGCGGCGGCATTTTCCTCGGGCAGACCGATTGAGATGCGCACCCAGGTGTCGAGCGGCGGATAGGCGCGGCCGATGTCGATGCCCCGGGCGGACAGCGCCGCGGCGACCGCCTGATGTGGCCGGCCGGCATCGAAGAACACGAAATTTCCGTGTGAATCGGCGAAGCGCAGACCCCGCGCGCGGAAGAAGTCGTGCCACGCCTCGCGCTCGGCAGCGACCTTTGTTCGCACTGTTGCGGCGTAATCGGTATCGTTCAGGCTGGCGCGCGCCGCGACGAGGCTGAGCCGATTGAGATCATAGAAAGCGCCGATGCCGAGCTTCTGTAAGGATGCGGCGAGAGGCGCGGGCGCCAGCGTATAGCCGATGGCGAGACTCGCCAGCCCGTAGAATTTTGAAAAGGTGCGGAACACCGCGACATTCGCGCCGGCCCGCGTCAAGCCGACGACAGTGCGCGCGGCAAAGTCCGGCGTGAATTCAAGATAGGCTTCATCGACGATAACCAGCGTACGGCGTGAGAGATCGTGAACGCGCGCGATAAATTCCGCGGGGTCGCTGACCGTGCCGCTCGGATTGTGCGGATTGACGAGATAGATGACGCGGGTGTTGGCATTGACGCGGCGTGCGATGGCGTCGAGATCGTTTTGCAGCCGGTGATCGAGCGGCACGCCGACGACTTTCCCGCCTGTTGGCGCGACGGCGTCCACCAGAGCGCCATAGCCCGGCTCGGAATAGATGAATTCGCCGCCGGGACCGCCCGCGGCCGAAAGATAGAGGCCGAGCACGTCGAGGATTTCGCCAAGCACGATCTGCTGCGGCGCGATATTTTCGCGCGCGACGATCGCCTGCTTGAATTGTCCGATCTCATCGCCGGAATAGCGGCAGAGCCCGGAGAGATCCGCCTTGACCGCCGCGAGCGCCTGCGGCGAGGGGCCATAGGGGTTTTCGTTCAGCGACAGGCGAATGCGGTCGCTCGGCTTGCCGGCCGCCGTCGAAGGCAAGAGCGCGCCGCTGGCGGCGGTGGCGATCGAAAGCCATTCGCGGCGATTGAGATCCATCATCGGCGCGCATTCTGCCTTTAGCCTCAATGCGCTTCAAGGCGGCATTGCATTTCAAATTCCGCGAGCGTGAAGCAGAAAATTCTCCCGAAGCCGAGGGGACCGAATTTTCCGGATTCGAGATAGCGCTGCAGGGCTGGCGGCTCTAGTGTGCGAAACGCGGCGCTCGCGCGGGGTCAGGCCCCGGACGTGCGGGATCACGTCAAATTGGCTCGGAGGAACTCGTGACAAAAGTTCTCGTGGCCTATTACTCGCGGTTGGGCACAACCGAGGAGCTGGCGCGCCAGCTCGCGGCGCGACTTGGCGCCGAGATCGATACAATCAGGCTGCCTTCGCCGGTTTATGCGGGCCTTGCCGGATTTTGGCGCGGCATCTGGCACGCCTTGCGCCATCATCTGCCGGACATTGCCTGCGAACGCGATCCGGTCGGCTATGCGTTTCTGGTCGTTGGATCGCCGGTCTGGGCGGGGCGCCTGTCGGCTCCAGTTCGCGCCTATCTCGCACGCTTTGCGGATCACATAGGCCCGATCGCGGCGTTTTGGGTGTCGGGCAGCGGTCGCGCCTATCCCGGGCTCGCGCTTGAGATCGAGGAGCTGACGGACCGCGTGCCGCTTACGACCTCAAGCTTTGGCCGGCGCGAGGTTCTCGAAGGCACGGCCGGCGACAAGCTCGATGTATTGGCGCGGGACATTCGCGCGCATTTCTAAGCGCGCGCTCGCGGCTCAATGCGCCAGAAGCAATGGAATATCCGACTTCTCGATAATTTCTCGCGTCGCGCCGCCTAAAATCCACTCGCGCCAGCGCGAATGGCCATAAGCACCCATCACGATGAGGCCCGCGTTGATGGCATGGGCTTCGCGCAGCAGGATTTCGGGGACGGATTTCTGCTCCGAGCCGAGCGCGAGGACTTCGACATCCACGCCGTGATGCCTGAAATATTCGAGGATGCGCGGCGTCTCCGGCGCGTCCGCATCGGGGTCGATCGCGACCAGCCGGATATTGCGGGCGGCCTTCAGCAGCGGCAGCGCTTCGGAAATTGCGCGCGCGGCCTCACGCGTTGGCTTCCAGGCGATCAGAATGTTGTCGAGTTCCGGCGGCGTCCGGCTCGCGGCGGGGATGAGATAAATTCCGTGTCCGGATTCGAACATCACGGCCTCAACCAGCGAGTCCCAATAAAGAACCGGCTGGCGTTGATAAGGCACGCTCGCCATAAAGATATCCGCCCAATGCGCCTCTGCGACGCTGCGCCCAACCATCTGGCTCGCGCCGACGTCGAGCCGCAGCATCGTGCCGGGAACAGTTATTTTCGCCAGCTTTTGCGTGAGTTCGTGAATGGTGGCGTCGCCGGCCTTCCGCAATTGTTCCTCCGCCTCGATGATGGGCTCGATGGGCGCGAGGCCGGACTGTACGGCCAATACGTAGGCATATTCGGGAAGCGGATTTGTATAGAGGCCGACGATATGAGGGCCGCAAAGAAAGGATGCGAGCTTCGCGGCATGAGCAAGCCTTATGTCGTCTTCAACGCCTCCATCGAAATGCACCATAATCTCTTTGAGCATTTCCCTCTCCCTCGACCCTGCCGCAGGTAAGGGGAGGCCGGTTCGGACGCCGGTGCATTGATCCTTCTCAAGTGCCGGTGCTCTACTCCTCAGCCTCGTAGCCGAGCGCGTCCAAGCCCTCCTCGAGACAATCGCCAAGGTTTGGTATGCCCATCAGATAGCGCGCCGACTGGGGCCGGTGACGTTCACGGGCCAGATCGCGCGCCTCCTGCCAGGTGGTACGGTCGAAATCGCCGCGTCCGACCCAGGTCAAGGCGATCAAATCGACGCTCTCGTCTTCGTCGAGCCGGTTGATCGCCGCACGCAATTCCTGCCCTGTCGCGTCGTCCGAATAGTCTTCGAGGATTTCGCTTTCGTTGTCATCGGACGGGTTCGAGCCGGAGTGCGGCTCGGCGGGGGCGACCTTCTCGTCGAACTCGCGCGCCTTTTCGATGATCCAGCGCACTGTGTCGACGTTGATTTCAAGCTCGACCGGTTCCTGTTCTTCCCTGATCATGCGCGATCCTCACTTTGAATGTTTTCGTTTGAGCTCCGCCCGGTCTCACGCTGCCAGGCTGACGGTGCTCGCCTGCGGGCCCTTCTCGCCGGCTTCCTCGACGAAACGAACCTCCGCGCCGACCTTCAGGCGTTCGAAGGCGTCGTTCAATACGCTGTTGCGATGGAAATAGATTTCGCGGCCGTCGGAAGTTTCGATGAAGCCGTAGTCCTCGCCGGCGATTAGCTTGGTCACGCGGCCACGGTCCGGGTCCTCATCCTGTTTCACGTCACCGCGCATCCGGCGCGCGGCATCCTCAATCTGCCGCTGCGCGGCCGCGAAGGCATCGCGAATGGCGACGGAAATATGCTCGTGCTGATGGACGTTGCCGTGCGTCTTGTTGACGATGACGTCCTTATGCTCGGGCAGGGCGATGTGCAGATCGATTTTGAATAGGCCGCCCTGGCGATGATGCAGAAGATTCGGCGCAGTCACGGCGACGTTGCAGAACGTGATCCGATCGTAGAATTTCTCCAGGCGTTGTGCCTCCTTCTCGATCTCGGCGCGGATTTCTTCTGAGGGCTCGCAGTTGCGGAAGCTGATTTGAAGCGGCACTTGCATGTTTAGTTCCTCGGTAGGGGTCGGCTAGGTCAGCTGTTTTACAGGGCGCCAGCAGGCTTCGGCACTTGCGCATCCGCGGCGGCGAGCAGGCTGCGAACCTCCTCGTCCGAAACCTCATGGAAATCGGAATAATAAAATCCAACCGCGCCAAAAGACTCATAATTCTCAAGGCAGACGATCTCGTCGGCCTCGCTCCGAAGTTCTACAAGCGAATCTGTTGGAGCGACTGGCACGGCCAGGATCAACCGGCCTGGCTTCTGCTTACGAATGGAACGCAGAGCGGCGCGGGTGGTTGCACCGGTCGCGATTCCGTCGTCGACCACGATCACGGTGCGGCCCTGCAATTTCGGATGTGCGCGGCTGCCAACATAACGGGTACGCCGGCGCTTGATCTCGGCAAGTTCCTGCTTGCAGGCTGCATTGAAGGTGCTGTCCGAGACTTGCGCCGTGGCGATGACGTCTTCGTTGCGTACGACCAGCGGATCGGCGCCATCGACGATTGCGCCCATCGCCAGTTCGGGATGCTGCGGTACGCCGATCTTGCGGACGAGGATGAGGTCGAGCGGCGCGTTCAGTGCCCGCGCGACTTCAGCCGCGATGGAGACGCCGCCGCGCGGGAGCGCCAGAACGACAGGCTCATCCCCTCGGTGGAGCAATAGCGCCTGCGCGAGCCGATGGCCGGCCTCAGTGCGATCGCGGAACGGCATCGGCCATCTCCCAAGCTCAAGCTTCAAGAATCGCCGCGCTGAATTGTAAATACGAAATTCAGTTCGAGTACGAGGGTTACCGCCCGAGCCGCAACTTTCATTGATTTGGATCACACCCCTCGAAAATGCGGCTGCACGATCCAAACTGACGCAAATCAAGGCGTGACAACCCGCCGGCGGTTAACGGTCCACTTTGGATATTCCCTTTGAGGAGATCGAACCGTGAAAGCGCTCGTTTATGAAGGCCCGGGCCGGAAGGCACTGGAAGAGCGGCCGAAGCCGGAGATCAGGTCCGCGACCGACGCGATCGTAAAGATCGTAAAAACGACGATCTGCGGGACCGACTTGCACATTCTCAAGGGCGACGTGCCGACCTGCACGCCGGGGCGGATTCTCGGCCATGAAGGAACCGGCGTCGTCGTCGAAGTCGGCGCGGGCGTGACGACATTCCAGAAGGGCGATCGCGTCCTGATTTCGTGTATCACGGCCTGCGGACGCTGCGAATATTGCCGCCGGGGCATGTATTCGCATTGCACCACCGGCGGCTGGATACTCGGCAATGTGATCGATGGCACGCAGGCGGAATATGTGCGCATCCCCCATGCCGATACGAGCCTTTATCGGCTGCCGGAAAATCTCGACGAAGAGGCGCTCGTGATGTTGAGCGACATTCTTCCGACGGGGTTTGAATGTGGCGTTCTGAACGGGAAAGTCGCGCCGGGAAGCTCGATCGCCATCGTCGGCGCGGGACCGATCGGGCTCGCAGCGCTCCTGACCGCGCAATTCTATTCTCCCGCCGACATCATCGTGATCGATCTGGATCGCAATCGTCTGGACGTGGCCAAGAGATTTGGCGCCACCGCGACCGTCAATGCGTCAGAAGGCGATGCAGTCGCCGCGGTCATGAAGATCACCGAAAACCGGGGCGTCGATACGGCCATCGAGGCGGTTGGCGTGCCAGCCTCGTTCATCACCTGCGAGGATATTATCGCGCCGGGCGGCACGATCGCAAATATCGGCGTACATGGCGTCAAGGTCGATCTGCATCTCGAGCGGCTGTGGTCGCAGAATATCAGCATCACGACGCGGCTCGTCGATACCGTCACGACGCCCATGTTGCTGAAGACCGTGGCGTCCGGAAAACTCGACGCGAAGAAGCTCATTACGCATCATTTCACGCTCGATCACATCCTCGATGCCTATGAGACCTTCGGCAAGGCCGCGAGCACCCAGGCGCTGAAGGTCATTATCGCGGCGTGAGGCCGCAAGAACTTCAGACTCCTCGCGATTTTGTTCCCGGAGCGAGCGATATCCCGGCCTGAACGGGAATTATTCCTGTAGATTTCCGGATCGTTCCAATCATATTCCGGGATAAGGACAAAGCGATGCCGCTTCGATCCGGGCCGACTCAGGCCCTGGGTCGCTGACAAAATTAGCTTTCGCAAAAGGGTTTAGAAAGCCGGCTGGCTTTCGCGACTCACCTTCTCCGATTCTTGGCCATGCTTCCTCGCGCATCCCCAAAAGGTGCCGCGAATAGGAAGCGTGTTTGTTGTCAAGGCGCATATCGTTCGTATGGAGAATTGGAATGAAATTTGGAATGGCGTTATCCATCTGTGCCGGACTATGCGGTGCTTGGTTATATGCCGGGGCGGCCAATGCAGAAGATGCGCTGACGCTCGCGAAGAATCCTTCACTCTGGCCGGCCCCTGGGCACGATCTGGCGCTCACCCGCCATAGCGAACTGAAGCAGATCAACACGCTTAACGTTAAGCATCTGCAGCTCGCCTGGGATCAATCGACCGGCGCTCTGCGCGGCCACGAAGGCCAGCCGATCGTGGTCGATGTCGATGGCACACCGACACTGTTCCTCTTCAGCGCGTGGCCGAACATCGTTCAGGCGCTCGACCTCTCCGATCCGGATTATCCGAAGGAGATCTGGAACTACGTCAAGAAGACCGACCGTGATGAATCGGCCGTTCCACGCGCCTGCTGCGACACCGTCAACCGCGGTGGCTCTTACGGCGATGGCAAGGTCGTCTACCTGACCCTCGACGGCTGGCTGATCGCGCTCGACGCGAAGACCGGCAAAGAGGCCTGGGTCGTCAAGAACAACTATCCGGACAAGGGTGAAGACGGCACGCCGGCTCCGCTCATTGCCGATGGCAAGGTCTTCGTCGGCTTCGGCGGTGACGAATTCGCCGCTCGCGGCGCCTTCTCGGCCTATGATCTGAAGACCGGCAAGCTGCTGTGGAAGAAGTACAGCACCGGCACGGACGCCGACGTCGGCATCACCGCGGACACCAACAAGGCGCATCCGGAATACGGCCGGACCGGCGACCTCGGCGTCCACACCTTCCCCGAAGACAATAACTACAAGATCGGCGGCGGTGCGGCCTGGGGCTGGTACAGCTACGACCCGGAACTGCACTATGTCTATTATGGCACCGGCAACCCCGGCCTGTGGAGCCCTGGCTATCGCTGCGGCGAGAAGCCTTTGACCCAGGCAGGCTGCAACTCCGGCAAGTGGGACAATAAGTGGTCGCTGACCATTTTCGCCCGCAAGGCGGACACCGGCGAAGCGGTCTGGGCCTACCAGATGACGCCCTTCGACCAGTGGGACTATGACGGCATCAACGAGATGATTCTCGTCGATATTCCGAACGTCGACGGCAAGCCGCGCAAGGCTCTCGTCCACTTCGATCGTAACGGCTTTGCTTTCGTCCTTGACCGTACCGACGGCACGCTGCTGCGCGCCCACAAGTATGTGACGGCGAACTGGGCCGAGAAGTACGACCTGAAGACGGGCCGTCCGATCAAGGTGCCGGAGCATTCGCCGCTCGAAGTCGGCCGCAATACCCAGGCTTGCCCGTCGGCGATGGGCGGCAAGGATCAGCAGCCGGCTTCGGTCGATCCGAGCGATCCGACCAAGTTCTATGTGCCGACCAACAACTGGTGCATGGAAGATAACCCGCAGGTTCGGGCCTATCAGCAGCAGGGCACGGTCTATGTGTTCTCCAACGTCTATATGTATCCTGAGAAGCCCGGCGTGACCGGTCGTATCAAGAAGTTCGACGTTCTGACGGGTAAGGCCGATTGGGACATCCCGGATCCGTATCCGAACTGGGGTGGCACGCTGAACACCGCGGGAGGTCTTATGTTCTACGGCAGCCTTGGCGGTGACTTCCGCGCCGTCGATCGCAACACGGGCGCGATCCTGTGGCAGCGCAAGCTCGGCTCGGGCATCATCGGCAACCCGATCACCTACGAGGTCAAGGGCAAGCAATATGTGTCCGTGCTCTCGGGTATCGGCGGCTGGATTGGTCTGCCCGTCACCGCCGGCCTCGACCTGAGCGACAAGTTCGGTGCGATCGGCGCGACGGCCATGACCAAGGCCACTGGCCTTGCCATGATCCCGCAGGGCGGTATGCTCTCGACCTTCCGCATCTATCAATAAGCGGTCAGGTATAAACACAGATGGCGCCCGGACCGAGAGGACCGGGCGCCATTTGCGTTTCAGGTGTCAGGCGCGCTCAACCGAGCCGCTTAGGCGGCGGACGACCACTTGGGTCTGCCCTGTTCTTCGAACTGCGTCTTGAAGTCGTCGAAGCCGAGCGTCACGATCGGCTGCTGGTTCTCGTCGAGGAATTCGTAGAGGGGGCTTTCGACATTGCGATTGCTGAAAAAGACGATGGCATCTTCCTCGAAGCGCGCCCCGTAAACCTACGGCAAAATTCAGCGTACCTTACAATAAGGCGCAGACAGATTATAATCCCATCGTTTGCCCGGCTATACAACGGTGTGGAGTGCAACGATGAAGCGCATAATTCTCGCAGTCGTCTCATACGGCTTTGCCGCGTGTTGCGCGCAGGCGCAAAACGCGATCCCCGTCACGCCGGATAATTTCGTCCGCGCCGAAACCGATATGTATTTTGCCAATCTCGTGCGGGATGGCTCGTTTGGAAAGTTCGATCATATCCGCGAGCCAGCCTCAATAGACAACCAGGCCATCATCCGGCTGAATCGTGATACGCTTTATTCCTCCGCTGTCTTCGATCTCGATGCCGGACCGGTGACCATAATTTTTCCTGACGCCGGGAAGCGTTTCATGTCGTTGCAAGTGCTCGACGAAGACCAGTATACACACGGGGTCATATATAGACCGGGAAGCTACACATTCGATCGCAAGGGGATTGGCACGCGCTATGTAGGGTTTTTGGTGCGCACGCTGGTCGATCCAAACAGCCCCAAAGACATAGAGGCGGTTCATTCGCTTCAGGACAAACTCCACGCAAGCCAAAAGAGTCCCGGCAAATTCGAGGTGCCGGACTGGGACAAGGCCAGCCAGGCCAAAGTTCGCGAAGCGCTGCTTATTCTGGCTTCGACGACGAAAAGCCTCAACGGGGCTTTCGGAGCAAAAGGAGAAGTCGATCCTGTTCATCGATTGATTGGCGCGGCTGCGGGGTGGGGCGGAAATCCTGACAAGAACGCGGTCTATGTCGGCGGCAGCCCGGACAGAAATGACGGCACGACCATCTATAGACTTGAGGTGAAGAAAGGTGTTCCGGTCGATGGCTTCTGGTCGATAAGCGTCTACAACGCCGCGGGCTATTTTGAGAAGAATCCATTTAACGCTTATTCGCTGAATGACATCACCGCGACGAAAGACTCCGACGGATCAGTTCTGGTGCAATTCGGCGGATGCGACGGCAAAATTCCGAATTGTCTGCCGATAACGAAAGGCTGGAATTACATCGTGCGGCTCTATCGTCCGCGCTCAGAAATTCTGGACGGAAGCTGGAAGTTTCCGCAGCCGCAGCCGGTGCAATAGGTAGGACCGGCGCAGCAGATATATCGTGCCGCTGCCGGACGATTGCGGGCAGAAGAGGCGTGGGCGATTCACCTTCTGTATTGCGTTTCGCTCACCTGTTCCATCCAGGTGACGACTTCGCCGTTAAGCGCTTCCTGGATGGCGATGTGGGTCATCGCGCCGGCCGGCGCCGCGCCGTGCCAGTGTTTTTCGCCGGGCGCGAACCACACGACATCGCCGGGACGAATCTCCTCGATTGGGCCGCCCTCACGCTGCGCCCATCCCAGCCCGGCGGTCACGATCAATGTCTGGCCGAGTGGATGCGTGTGCCATGCCGTGCGCGCGCCCGGCTCGAACGTCACGCTGGCGGCGCGGACCGCTGCCGGCGCCGGCGCCTGAACAAGCGGCTCGATACTCACAGAGCCGGTAAAATAGTCGGCAGAGCCCTTGGTGAGCGCGCGCGATCCATGTTGGGTGATTTCCACTGTCTTCCCCGATGAGTTCGCCGGTTGTTGTCGTTCGCGACACCATTGGTCCAATCCGGCCATTGCCGTAGTGTCGTGTGATGTCATCGCCGACTATGGTGGCCGAAGAATGTCTCTCACGTGGCTCGTCGGCTATTGGACGCGTTGGACCGCCGACAGCCGGTAGGTGACGGCGATCATCGCAAAGTGGTCAGCCGGCAGAGCCGGCTGACTTTGTGATCAACTGTCAGTCGTCGGTCGGTTGTTTGAGATTATCCATGATCTGATCGAGATTGAAGCTCTGCGGCTTCTGTCGCGGCGGATAGTCTTGAAGCGATTGAGCAAATGCGCCGGCTATGGCCTGGCCACCGTACAGTAGATACGCCTTGTGGATCGTCCAGGCGTAATAGGAATTCGACGTGATCTCGGCTCGCTCATAAGGATCCATGCGTAGATTGAAAAACAACGGGAACCGCCGCGCCGTGAAAGGCTCGCCCCATACATCGAGGGTGCCAGGAGTCTTTTGCTCGAAGAACACGAGTTTCCAATTATTGAACCGAATCGCAACGAGTTGCCCGTCATCGTTGAAGTAAATGAAGGCTTTCCGTTCGGAATTCGGTTGCTGCCCGGTGAGATAAGCAAGTTGATTATAACCGTCGAGATGAACCTTGTACGTCCGATCACCGATCGTCCATCCGCTTAGCAGCCTGTCTTTTACGCTCGTATCCCCGGCGAGCGCGAGTAAGGTCGGGAACCAGTCGTGACTGCCGAAAATATCGTTCGCAATACTTCCGGGTTTTATATGTCCTGGCCAACGCACCATCGCTGGCACACGATACGCGCCTTCCCAATTGGTGTTCTTCTCGCTGCGGAACGGCGTCATCGCACCATCCGGCCACGAGTTCATGTGGGGACCATTGTCAGTCGTATAGAGGACGATTGTATCGTCGGTGATGCCGAGGTCATCAAGCACCTTGAGTAACTTTCCAACATCGCCATCGTGCTCGATCATCCCATCGGCATATTCATTGTCAGGCATGCCGCTCTGGCCACGCATTGATGCACGAACATGCGTGTAAAGATGCATACGCGTCGTGTTCATCCAGCAGAAGAACGGTTTGCCAGCTTTGACCTGTCGTTGGATGAAGTCAATCGCTGCACTCGTTGTTTCATCGTCGATCGTTTCCATGCGCTTTTTCGTGAGCGGACCAGTGTCCTCGATCGTCTGCTTGCCGACGCGGCCGAAGCGCGAATCGACAGTTGGGTCGTCGGTTTCGCTGGCTTTGCACCTCAAAACGCCGCGTGGCCCGAATTTGGCGCGAAAAGCCGGATCCTTTGGATAGTCTGGATCCTCAGGATCTTCCTCCGCGTTCAGGTGATAGAGATTGCCGAAGAATTCATCGAAGCCGTGCACCGTCGGTAGAAATTCGTTGCGATCGCCGAGATGATTCTTGCCGTATTGGCCAGTGGCGTAGCCAAGCGGCTTCAACGCTTCGGCGATGGTGATGTCTTCGGGCTGCAGCCCGACCGTCGCGCCAGGAATCCCGACCTTGGATAGTCCCGTGCGGATCACCGATTGTCCGGTGATGAAGGACGAGCGACCGGCGGTGCAGCTTTGCTCGGCGTAATAGTCCGTGAACATCAAGCCTTCTTTGGCGATCCGATCGATGTTGGGCGTCCGATAGCCCATCAATCCGAACGTATAGGCGCTGATGTCGGACTGGCCGATGTCATCACCGAAGATGACGAGTATGTTGGACTTTTTGCCGGACGCAGGCGATGTCGACTTCTCATCTTCCGCCCGCACAAATTGCGGCGCGATCGCAGACGTGGCAGCTAATACGGTACCGGAAAGCAGAATTCTTCTTCGGCTCATTCCGCGCTTGTGTTCGTGCTTTTTATCAAAATTATCGTCGTTGGAATTCATGGCATGGCTCCCGTTTTCTTCAGCATACAAGAGTCCGAGATGTCGTTGACACATCGCGCGCCTAATTGAGCGCGCCTAACGTTCCATCAAGCTATGACAACGTTGCTGACTGTTTTTGATTTTGCGTTGCCAAAGACCGAACAATGCGTCGAGCATATGCCAACAGAGGCTTCGCGACCATTTTGTTCGGGGATTTAGTTTCGTTAATGAAGCTGGATATTGCCACGCAGAAGCTCGGGGGCAATCAGCCCGTTCTCTATTGGGCGAGCTTAATTCGCTTGCTGTGTAACGCGATCGCCACGCGCGTTCTTAAAAATAGGAAACCGCATTGTTGCATTGCGATTTTGGTAGCGCGCCGGAACCAGCCTGATCGGCGGCGCAGGGCAGGGCGGCTGAACAGCCCCGACTATTGATGCGCTTTGGCCGCCCGCAACTGGCCCAAAAAACTTCGAGCGGGCTCTTTGCACGTAAGTTACGTCCCCAGAGCCCCTGAAATTTCGCCCGTGCGGCGGGACTCTACCCCCGTTGTTCACAAATTCGGGAGCCGCCACGGCGCCTGCCCGAGAAACCGAGAAAGAGAAGTTGACGCGGAGCTATGGCGCATGATTGTATTACGGTCATACCGAATATTGAATACCGTATGAGACGCGGACGTACGGCAAAAGCCTTCTTTGGAGTAAATATGTCGTTGAAAACGCATAAGAAAAAGGCGGGAGGGGTTACGCTCAATCTACGCGAGGCAGGCCAAGGACAGCTCATGGTTTTCCTGCATGGCATCTCCGCCAATGCATCGGTCTGGGATCCGATCCTGTATTCCTTGCAGGAGTCGTACCATGTGATCGCGGTTGATCAGCGCGGTCACGGTCTCAGTGACAAGCCGAGCAAAGGCTATCAGGGTCAGGATTTTGCTTCCGATATTCTTCGTCTCATAGAAGCGACCTCCAGCGGTCCGGCGATCATCGTCGGCCATTCGCTCGGCGCGCGGAATGGAGTCGTCGCCGCGGCGATGCAAAAAGAGTTGGTTGCTGGCGTCGTTGCTGTCGAATTCACGCCTTTCATCGAGCCTATCGTTCTCGACACGCTCAAAAAGCGCGTGATCGGCGGGAATCGTACCTTTGCATCGAAGGACGAGATCGTCAGCTATCTGTCGGAACGCTATCCGCTCATGCCGCCCGATGCTATCGAACGGCGCTCGACCTACGGCTACGTCGAGCGTAACGGAGTGTTTCATCCGCTGGCCGATCCAAGCGGCATGGCGGCGACGGCCGCCGGATTGCGCGAAGATTTCGAGCCGGCGGTCCGGGTTGTTGACCGGCCCATACTGCTCGTCCGGGGGAAGGAGAGCAAGCTCGTCTCGCAGATGGCCTTCGAGCGTACGCAGCATCTGCGGCCCGACTTCAAAAGCCTGATCGTGCCGGATACCGATCACTACGTCCCCGAGGAAGCACCCGCGACAATGGCAAAAGCCATTCGCGAATTTGCGCAGACTATTTGAGCCGGGGCTCAGTCATTAAGCCGGGCCGCGAGGCCTCCAAGGTTTGGAAAGGAAAATAGATGCCGCAAGTTCAGTCCAGCACCAAGGCCAAGGCGCCTCACGCGGAAATCGCTGGCGCCGGCTATGTCGGCCTCACTGCGGCGACGGCGCTCCGGCAACGGGGTTGGACGGTTCGCGTGCACGAAAAGAGCCCCGAGCTCCGTCAATTCGGCGCGGGCATTTTCCTCTGGGAAAATGGTTTGAGAGTCCTCGAGAAAACGGGTGCGGCGGCCGACGTCTTCGCGAACTCCGTTCAGCCGCCCGTCTACGAGACGAGATTCCAGCACAAGACGGTATCCAAGGAGACGTTCGGGCCCATTCGTTGGCGGACCATGACGCGGCAAAATCTATATAGCGCTGTTCTCGAAGCCGCCAGGCGCGCCGGTGTTGAGATCGTTGTCAATTCGGAAGTCGTTTCGGCCGATCCGGAAGGCGCGATCCAGCTTGCTTCGGGTGAGGTACTGAAAGCGGATCTCGTCCTTGGTGCCGATGGCGTGGGGTCGAAGGTCAGGGATTCCCTCGGGTTCAAGCAGACTCGCACAAAATCGCGCGATGGCATTACGCGTTTGCTCGTGCCGCGCAAAAAGGCCGAACTCGGCCCCGGCGAGTGGGACAACGTCATCGATTTCTGGAACTTGGAGCCGCGTGTTCTGCGCATACTTTACGTGCCGTGCGACGAGAAGAATCTCTACGTCGCGTTCATGGCACCGCGTGAGGACACGCAAGGTTCGCGCGTTCCGCTCGACGGCGATCTTTGGGCCGAGAATTTCCCCGAGTTAAGGCCCGTCATCGAGGAAGCGGCGAAGCTGGCCGGCCGTTACGATGGCTATGAAACGACTGTCCTTGAAAAATGGACGACCGGAAAAGTGGCCTTGATCGGCGATGCCGCCAACGCGATGTGTCCCGCGCTCGCGCAAGGTGCCGGCTGCGGCATGATGAACGCCTATAGTTTGGCCGTAGCTGTCAGCGGCGCGCAAGATCTCGAGAAAGCCCTGCGGGATTGGCAGGAGCGGGAAAGGCCGACCACGGATCGGTGCCAGGAACGCTCCGCTTATTTCGCGGCAAGCAGGAGCATGTCGAAGGGCAATCAATTTACGCCGACGATGCTGGAAACGGCGATGTACGACGTGACGGGATCACGTGGGTGAGCGGCCGAGCGTGACGTCAGCACGTATGAGAAACGATTCAATGGGGCACCAATGACAACGACCTATAAGACGGCGATTGAGGGTTATGAAATTCGAGCCTGGTACGATTTCGTCCAGGAGATCGAACATGAAGGCGGGGCGCCTGGGAATGCCTCGCTGATCAAAGCAGCGACCGCGGTCGTCATTCGCAATCCCTTCGCCGATCATTATGTTGCGGATCTTTCGAAGCTGATCGGGCCGAGCGCGGAGCTCGGCCGCGAACTCGGCCGGCGCGCTGCAGGACTCCTCAAGGGCAGGCCTGTCGAAAGCTATGGAAAAGGCGGCATCGCCGGAACTGCTGGCGAACAAGAGCATGTCGTTGCCTGCATCACTACGATTTTCGGCGATGCGTTCCGGGCGGCGGTCGGCGGCGGCAAGGCGTGGATCTCATCGGTCAGCAAGACAGGCGCGGCCGGCACGATGATCGACATACCGCTTGCCTACAAGGACGAACTCTACGTGCGTTCGCACTACGACGCGATCTCGCTTGTGGCGCCGGATGCGCCGCGTCCCAACGAACTGCTGATCTGTGTCGGTGTGGCGACGGGCGGCCGCATCCATCAGCGTGTCGGCGGAAAAACAAAGGCCGAGGTGCTCCAGTCCTGAGCGCGACAGAGCATCTGTCATCATTCCGAGGGGAAGTTTTATGGGTCTCAACATAAAAGACTTGCGGGTTTCGAGTCCGTTTTTCAAGAACGGCGGGGCGCTCGCCGACAAATATTCGATGGACAAAGGCAATGTCGCGCCGCCCTTGGTGATAACCGGCGTGCCGCGCGAGGCCGTGGAACTCGCTGTCATTTGCCACGATCCCGATGCGCCGCTTCCCAATGGCTACACTCACTGGGTGCTCTACGGCGTCCCGCCGACGGTGAGCGAGTTGGCCAGCGATGCCGACAAGCGCTTCCGCCCCGGTCCCAATAGCAACGGCAATTATCACTACGATGGTCCCCAGCCGCCTCCGGGCCATGGGCTGCACCATTATTATTTCTGGGTCTACGCCCTTGATACGCCGGTTTCGGGTACGCCGACGCGAGCGGAGTTCCTTGCCACATATGCCAATCACATCGTCGAACAGAACCGGATTATCGGGACTTACGAACAATAATACGAGCCCGAAGGGCCCGATCACAAATCATATGGCTCCGGCCAATACCATGATGGGGATTTTTCAGAATGAGTCTGCTGAATGTGACGTTCGCCTGCAATCGATATGACCGCACCACGCCGCTTGCGGATGGGACGGTCAAGCCGCGGGGGATTGACCTTAACGTGTTGCTCCTGGGCGGCGTCGAGCAAGTCTTCTGGCGCATGCTGATGCACCAGGAATTCGACGCATCGGAAATGTCGCTGTCGTCCTATCTGATGATGCGCGATCGGGGCCAGGACGATTTGATCGCCATTCCCGTCTTTCTGTCGCGTGTTTTCCGTCATTCCTGCATTTTCGTCCGCGAAGACTCGAAGCTCGAAGATCCGAAGCAATTGATCGGCGCGACCGTGGGCGTCCCCGAATATCAGATGACCGCTGCGGTCTGGGCCAAGGCCATCCTTCTCGACGAATATGGCGTGCACCCGCGCGATATCATCTGGCGCAATGGCGGCCTCGACCAGCCTGGCCGTATCGAAAAGCTGAAGCTCGATCTGCCTGCCGACATCCGTATTAGCTACATTCCGGCCGAAGAAACGCTTAACCAGCAGCTTCTTGATGGCAAGATCGATGCGCTGGTTACGGCGCGTCCGCCGAGCTCATTCCTCGACGGCACGAACCGTGTCCGCCGCCTTATCCGCAATCACCGCGAGGTCGAGGCGGAATATTACCTGCGCACGAAGATTTTCCCGCCGATGCACACCGTCGTCATCAAGCGCAAGCTCTACGAAGCCAATCGCTGGATGGCCATGAGTCTGTTCGAGGCGTTCCAGGAAACGCTGACGCTCTGCGATCCGCTCAAGATGTTCGACGGACATCTGCGCTATTCGCTGCCCTTCCTTCCGGCCTGGATCGAGGAGCTGCAGACGAAGTTCGGCGGCATCGAAATGTGGAAATACGGTTTCGAACCGAACCGCAAAACGCTTGAGACTCTGGTCCGCAATCAGAAAGAGCAGGGCCTCGTGAAGAACGACCTGCGTCTCGAGGATATGTTTGCGCCGGAAACACTCGATTCGTATCGAAACTAATTAGGGACAGGCCACGGTCAAACAGGGCAATTGCATAACTCCAGAGAAGGGGCGTCGATATGTTTATGCGACTGAGGACAATCGCGGCTTTTGCTGCTTTGATGACTGTGACCTGTACCCCTCCGGACGATGCAGCTATGGCGGCATCGGACGACGCTGGCAAACCCTTGCGTCAACTGACCGTCAAGCTTGATTACACGCCCATTTGGGGATTTATGCTTCCCATCATCGTAGCCGAGAGCAAAGGCTATTATCGCGACGTCGGACTCCAGGTCGACATAAATGAAGGTTCTGATTCCACGTCGACAATCGGTGCTGTCGATGGCGGCCACGCCGATATCGGGTTTGCCGACGCGGGGCAGGCAGCTCTCGCGATCAGCAAGGGCGCCAAAGTCAAAATCATAGCCAGTTATCTGCAGAAGACCCAAGGCGTCGTCATTTCGTACGCCGCCTTGGGAATCAAGAAGCCATCGGATCTCAAAGGTAAAACTGTTGCGTTGACGAACGGCTCATCGTCGGCGTCGTTGCTTCTGGCAATGCTGGCGCTGTCCAACGTCCCGCTGGACGAAATTCAAACCAAGGCCATCGCCTCGGCGGCGAAAGTTCCCGCCCTTCTCCAGGGACAGGTGCAGGCGGTGACGGGCTTTGCGACAGCCGAATGTATTCAAGCGCAGATGCTGGCGAAGGAAGCCGTCTCCTGTCTACCGATGGGCAATTTCGGCGTCACTGCGCTTGGCGAAAGTCTCATCGCGAGCGACAGCCTCATTGCCAGCGATCCGCAGCTTCTGAAGAAATTCGTGCAGGCGACAAACCGCGGATGGGCGGACGCCTTAAAGGATCCCGCCGCGGCAGCGGAGGCCGGCGTGGCTATGTTCCCGCTCGCCAATGTGAACTTGCTCAGAAAGCAGCTTGGCGCCGTGGTCCCTTATTTGCACACTGCCGCAACGGCGGGTAAGCCACCGGGCTACATGGCAGATTCAGATTGGGTGCAGACCTTGGGATTTCTCCGCAAATATCGAAGCATGAAATCGACCGCGCCGACATCTAGCTTTTATCTCAACGTCCTGGAGTGAGCCGTGAGCGCGGCGATTATAAGAGTCAGCGACCTGACCAAAAAATATTCCCGCGCGGCTCGGGAGGACGCTCTCGCCGTTACGGAGGTGAATTTTGATGTCGTGCCCGGCGAGTTCATTTCGCTGCTCGGTCCTTCGGGGTGCGGTAAAAGCACGGTGCTCAACTGCATCGCCGGGCTTGTGGCACCGACGCAGGGCTATGTCGAAGTCGCGGGCGAGCGCGTAAAATCACCGTCGAAATCTCTCGGCGTGGCCTTTCAAGAACCGCTTCTTATGGATTGGCGAACATCGCTCGACAATGTGATGTTGCAACTCGAGATGCGGGGAAAGACCACGCCGGAGCAAAAGGCCGAAGCTCGGCGACTTCTTGCATCCGTTGGGCTCTCTGCTTTCGAAAATGCTTATCCATGGCAGCTATCGGGCGGTATGAAACAACGCGTCGCTCTCTGTCGAGCGATGGTTCACGATCCAGCGGTATTGCTGCTTGACGAACCTTTCGGCGCGCTCGATGTCTTTACGCGTGACCAGCTTAATCTCGACATTTCACGGTTGGCGCGGAGCGCCGGCAAGACAGTTGTGCTTGTGACGCACAGCGTACCCGAAGCTATTTTTCTTTCCGACCGGATATTGGTCATGACTCCACGTCCTGGGAAAGTGGTCGAGGATATCCGCGTTACACTTGATGACCGGACATCGCTCGACGTCCGTGGGAGCGCTGCTTTCGCGTCGTACGAGCGGCAGCTGTACGCTCTCTTCGAAGCTGAGGGCGTGCTTGGAAATCAGGCGATGTACCGGCATTGATCTGAGCGGGAGAAATTCAAATGGAGGCTGCCGAGGGCATGGTGCTAAGGGACCCGTCTAAGACGGAAGATCGGAGTCACCCGAAAATATGGGGGCGTGGATATATCAGCAAAATTCTCTATCCCCTTGTGACCTTCGCCGCGCTTTTGATCGCATGGCAGGCGTTCGTTTCGATTTCCGGGATCGCAAGTTATGTTTTCCCTGGTCCCATTGACGTCATTAAGGCGGCCATCGAAATCGGACCGATGATGATCGTCCAGACCGTGCCGACTTTGTTCGAGATTATCTGCGGCTTCGTGCTTGCGGTTTTGGTCGGCGTTCCGCTTGGAATCCTGGTCGCGGCGTTTCGCCCGTTCGAACGGAGCATGTACCCCTTTATCGTGGGCTTTCAGGGCATTCCCAAGGTCGCGCTGGCACCTATTTTCATCGTCTGGTTTGGCTTCGGCTACACACCGAAGATATTGCTTGCGCTTTTGCTTGCCTTCTTTCCGGTCATGATTGACACCCTCGCGGGCATTCGCTCGATAAATCCCTCCTACGAGAATCTTGGACGCTCGATGCAGGGGAGCCGGCGCTCTATCTACCTGAAGATTTTTCTGCCTTTGGCGCTCCCGCAAATTTTCGCAGGCTGTAAGGTCGCGATGTCGCTCGCGATCATCGGTGCAATCGTGGGGGAGCTAATGGGGGCAAATAATGGCCTCGGAGGTATCCTCCTGTCGGCCACCGGCCAATTGCAAATGGATCGCGCGTTCGTCGTTATCATTTGGCTCGGTATCCTAAGCGTCCCGCTCGTTGGACTGGTCTCTTTGATAGAGCGGCTTGTCATACCTTGGGCTCCGCACAATCGGACACCGCATGCGACGCGTCCGGCATGAGTTAGAAGCGTCTTGAAAAAAAGTATCTGCCTTGTAAGTGGGCTGGAGTCGGGCGCTGACACACTGGCTGTCATTGCCTCGCAAAGGGCGTTGTCGGTGGCTTCGGTGTCATGAGTCGACCGCGTCCTTTTCAGATCGCTTTAGATGATGCGGTAGTGGACCCGGAGTTCCAAGACGTTTCTTACTCAACCTGCACGGCGATAAGGCATCGTGACGATTTATGCGACAATGAAGGATATGCCGACGCCGCGTTCTAATGACGAATCCCTCCATGTTACGCCGATCGCCGCGCCGGTCCGCGCGCAAGTCGTAGCGAATCTTCGCAGCGCTATTTTAAGCGGCCGTTTCGCACCAGGAGAGAGATTGATCGAAGCATTGTTGTGCGAAATGCTTCAGGTCAGTCGGACATCTTTACGCGAGGCGTTGAGGCAACTCGAAGCCGAGCGGCTCATCACGATTAAGCCCTTCAAGGGACCAGCGGTCGCAATTATGACCGTCGATGACGCGAAGCAAATCTATGAGGCGCGCGCATTATTAGAGGGCCATGCAGCCAAACTTTTCGCAGATCGCGCCACGCAGCACGACGTTGAAAATATGCAACAGGCCCTCGAGAAATTTGAGGCGGCGGACAAAGCGGGCAACGCCCTTGAGCGAATTGCCTGCACCGACGAATTTTATGATGTCATTCTGCGCGGATGCGGCAACAGGATGATTATGGAGTTGCTGGAAGGACTGCACGCGCGCGTGAACTTTCTCAGATATAGATCGATGTCATCTCCATCGCGGGCAAATGAGAGCGCGAAGGAGATGCGGGCGATGCTGACAGCGATCAAAGCGAAGTCTCCGGCGGAAGCTGCACAGGCCGCGCGCAGCCATATCCGGCACGCTAGAGCCGCGGCTCTCAAAATATTGGAAAAGCAAGAGAGCCCTTCTGAAGGTGTCAGCGGTGGCGTTCACCCGTATCGCGGCGGCATACTTGAGCCGGCGCCGAAAAGGCTCCGGAAGGGGTGATGGTCGCCCACGCTCTTGTTTCAGAACGAACGCAGCCGTCGCGCCATCGGGATGGCACGCATATGGCCACGTCCGCGCGTAACCTTGCGGGTGTCGCTTCCAGACCGTTTTTGAGTATGGCGGCCTTGGTCTGAAATTCCACTATAATTCGCGGTTCGGCCTAATTCTTGCGAGAGTTTGGACGTCAACCTGTCTAAGCAACGCAGGCATCTCGCCGAAGAGTGAGATTCTGTGTCGCTTGACACATTATCGCGGGTGGGATTATGGTATACCATCAGACATATTATAATAAGATGACTTGGGGGGTGGTGATGGAAAGGCTTGCGTGCCGGCTGAAGCTGACTTGTTCTCATGCCCTGTTCGGGGTAACGAGCGCGACCGATCCTGCCTCCCGGCAAGCGTCGGCGTGTGAGGCGGGCGTTAAATTGGCGGGGAAGCTTTCCACCTTGAGCGCTGCAGCGATCGCAGCGGCTGTAAGCTTCTATGGGGCGGCGGAAGCGGCGGATTTACCGAGCGATAAAGACGCCAGTTCACCCGCCTGGGCCGGCGCGGTACAGCCCACCCCGCAACCATACTGGATCGATCTGCGGACCAAGCCCGTCGCGGACTTCGGCAGAACGCTTGCCAGCCAGGGTATCTATCTCAGCGGTTTTGAAGACGGGATGTATAATAACGTCCCGGCCGGCGGCATCATGCATGGCTCGTTCTTTACGAACTGGGCCGTGCTGGGCGTCAATCTCGACATGGCACGGATCGCGGGGATCAACGGCGCGCAAATGCATATCGCTGCGGACAACGTCGCCGGCGATGGGCATAGCTGGAAGTACAACGGCGCGGATTGGGCATACCTCGAGAACTGGGGAAACCATGATGGGTTCCAGCTCCGCGAGTTCAGCTGGGATCAAAGCCTCTTCAATAATCACATGTACATTCTCATGGGTCGCACAGTACCCAAGAGTGGCGAATTCGACGGGTCGGAGCTCTATTGCCTCTTCGATACGTTCATGTGCTCTACGCCGACCATGTATGGCGCGACCGGCGCACCGCCGTCCTTCGTGACGTCGAGCTGGGGTTTCCGCATGCTGATCAAGCCGACAAAAGACACCTATGCGAAAGCCGGCGTCTGGGAAGACGAACCGCTGCTGCATACAGTGGGGCATGGCGGTTTTCCGGGTGAAGATTGGGACTTCAACAAAGGCGTCGGCCTCTTTGTGCCCGCTGAGATGGGCTACAAAACGACATTCGCCGACGACAAGTATCCACGTCATTACGATGTCGGTTTCACATACGATTCGTCCCGATACACGGATCCGCTCTACGGGTCCTCTGAATCGCACAAGGGTAGGAGCGAGGTCTTCTTCCAGGCGCAGCAGATGGTCTGGCGGCCTGATCTCGATGATACCCGTGGCCTGACGGTCTTCGGCGCGCTCAATGTACGCACAACGGGTGAGGCGCCGATGCGGGACAGTCTGGTCGCGGGCCTGTTCGATCGCGGTCCATTTGAGTCTCGACCGAAAGACTTCGTCGGCCTTGTCGTCCAGAATTTCTGGTTCAACAACAGATACACACAGGCCGTCGACAATCTGATCGGGCCAAGCGGCAGCGTTTCCCCGACCGAGACGATGTTGGAGCTTAATTACGGCGCCAAGATCGGACCAGGTATCACCCTCATTCCTTATTTCGAATATATCTGGAACCCGGATCTGATGGGAGATTCCACGCCGGTCGCCGGAATCAACAGTGCCGTGCAGGTGGGATTGCGGTTGACCGCCGAACTCAACGACGCCCTCGATCTTCCGGTTCTCGAGCGGGTCAGGAATTAAAATATAACGGCTCCGTAGGCGAGGGGTTGTGCAACGGCGAGCGCCGGTTACGGGTTCCGTAACCGGCGCTTTTGCGTAGGAAGCACCTCATCGCCAACGCGCGCCGTCTCGAAAAAATTGAGGCGTGGAAGCGGATACAGAGTTTGCTTTCCAGCGGCGCCGCGCGATGAACCCAGCCGCGATCCATTTCCAGATTTTGATGTGGCACGCAATTGGGCTACGCCCCGGATGCCGCGAATATCGAAACGATCCCTGACCATATATTCGTCACGGTACGAAATATTTTTCGTCAATTTGCCTTCTGGTTCAGCAGAATTCCGGCCTGCATTTCGAGGGCGCCATCTCGCTCAAGTACGAATGTAAGAGATGGAATACCATAATATATAATGTTAGATGATGCCATGGCCGGGAGGTTCCCGGCCAGTGACATTGGCGGAGCGGTGCCGATGCTCCTTACCTGCCTTTATGTTGATGAGGGAGTTTTGAGAGAGATGAGCGAACGTGCGGCAAGCGAACTTGGATTGCGGGACGCGACACTCTTAAGAAGCGAAGCCTTTATCGATGGGCGATGGCTGAAAGCAGACGGGGGAGGCAGCTTCGGCGTCGATAACCCGGCGACCGGTGCGTTACTGGGTTCCGTGCCAAATATGGGGGCAGGCGAAACGGAACGGGCAATTCTCGCGGCAAATCGCGCTTTACCAGCCTGGCGCAGGCGCACGGCGCACGAGCGCGCAGCCATCCTGCAGCGTTGGCACGATCTGATACTGGAGAACCAGGAGGATTTGGCGCGTATCATAACCGGAGAGCAGGGGAAGTCGCGTTCCGAAAGTCGCGCGGAGGTCCGTTATGCAGCTTCCTTCATTGAGTGGTTCGCGGAAGAGGCAAAGCGCGTCTACGGAGATGTAATTCCAACGGATATCGATGGGCGCGTTATTCTCGCGATCAAGGAGCCGATCGGCGTCACCGCGGCAATCACGCCGTGGAACTTTCCATGTGCCATGATCACCCGAAAGGCCGCACCGGCGCTGGCCTCCGGTTGTACGTTGGTTTTAAAGCCCGCGGAAGCGACGCCTTACTCAGCCTTGGCGCTTGCGGTTTTGGCCGAACGCGCCGGCATCCCTCCCGGAGTGTTTTCCGTCGTGACCGGGGCACCGGCCGAAATAGGGAAAGAACTGACCGGAAACCATCTCGTCCGAAAGCTGAGCTTCACGGGATCAACGGCCGTCGGAAAGAAGCTGATGGCGCAGTCGGCCGGAACGATGAAAAAGCTATCGCTGGAATTGGGAGGCAACGCGCCGTTTATCGTTTTCGATGATGCGGATGTCGAAGATGCGGTGCGGGGTACGATCAATTCGAAGTTCCGTAACTGTGGTCAGACGTGCGTCTGCACAAATCGGATTCTCGTCCAAGACGGCATTTATGAGCGATTTCTTTCGGAGCTTTCTATAGCGGTGGGTCAGCTCCGTGTCGGGGCCGGCATTGAAAATGAACAGGTGGATCTTGGACCACTGATCAATATTGCCGCTGTCGAAAAAGTCGAAGCGCATATCGCCGATGCTGTCGCCAAAGGCGCGAAAGTTGTTCGCGGCGGTCACAGACATTCGGCTGGCGGATCCTTTTTCGAGCCGACGATCATTTCCGGTGCAACCTCAGAAATGCTGATCGCCCAGGAAGAGACGTTTGGACCGGTTGCGGCTCTCTTCAGATTCAAAACGGAAGCCGAAGCCATCGAGATGGCAAACGATACCCGTTACGGGCTCGCATCTTATTTCTATAGTCAGAACCTGAACCGGACATGGCGAGTGTTGGCGGCGCTCGAGTTTGGAATGGTCGGCGTGAACGAAAGCCTGATTTCGACCACAGTGGCACCATTCGGTGGAATCAAAGAGAGCGGGATCGGCCGAGAAGGCTCGAAATATGGCATCGACGAATTTTTAGAGATCAAGTACGCCTGCATTGGCGGATTAAAATCCGAATAGGATGTTCGCGGGCCTTAGCTATGGGGAATCAGATACAGCGCTTATGCGCCTTCAACTGGAAAGCCATACCCGCGAGGGATCATTTTCTTAAGGAGGGCCGGGGAAGTTCTTTTTCCGCTTCCCGGTAATATTCGACCAGTGCCGCCTGGGCGAGGGCCGCGGCGTTATTTACATGAGCGACACATGCCTGGACTGCGGCGTCCGGGTCGCGCCGCTCAATGGCATCAATGATCAGGGCCATCTCCTTTGGAGCGTCCCTGTCGCGCCGCGGCGTAGCGATCGTCACCGCGCGCAGAAAATTAATGCGACCGTGCAGAGACGAAACAATTCGCCCGGCAATGTCGTGCTTCGAATGTCTGAAGAGAATCTGATAGAAGGTCGTCGTTGCGGCGAGAACCTTTACAGGTGATTGAAGCGCATAACTGTCGCGTATCGTCTTCAGGGTGGCTTTCAGCCTCTTTATTAAATCAGGCGTCGCGGTCAACGCACAGACTCTCGCGGCTGAACCTTCGAGTTGGCCTCGAATCTCGTAAATTTGGCCGGCCTGGTCGGGAGAGACGTGAGCCACAACTGGGCCGCGGTTGGGCGCATTTTCGACGAGCCCTTCGGCCTCAAGTTGCCTGAGGACCTCCCGGACGACTGTTCGACTGACGGCTAATTGTTCGCAGAGATCGCGCTCGACAAGTCTCTGGCCGGGCTTGAAATGCAAGGTGGCGAAGGCGTCGCGCATTTTTTCGAGCGTTCGTTCACGCAACGTCGATGATATGCGTTCCACCTTTAGTGATTCACTATCTGACACAATCCCTCCGCTTCATCAGTAGTCTCAAGGCTGGGCACCTAATTCAATATACGATCCCTCGAAGATTCGTTCTCCGTCAAGTATAACGGAAAGAAAGCCCACACGTTATTGAGAAATAGCGGGCGGTCCGATTACGCTACGCCGATGTCAGAACAGCGATATGGATGGGCTAACCGGATAAAACCGCGAAAATTCTTTCGCGGCATACCCTGATGGAAACAACAGGCTTGCAAGCTATAATATGATGGAATTCCATCATATATATGAGTAATTATCCTTTGGATGGCAACTTGAATTTTGAGATATGGTTTGCGCTAAAGTGCGGCCGTTGCGAAGAATAAGCGACTTTTGAGCATTTGGCATTTTCGTAGATTTACACCGCCGGCCTGCGCTGCCGACTATGATACGAGAGCGGAAAATAGTTGCACAGGTCCGCGCTCTCACGCTCGTTTGCCGGACATATTTTGATGTAGGTCCCGGGGCGAGAACGCTTCTCACTTTTACTTGAGCGCTATCAATTCGCGTAAAACGTCTTGAGCATTCGTCTGCTCATTTAAAAAAGCGCGGCGCCGGCGAGCTGAGCGCCGCCAGGTGCTTGAGTTCGAGAAAGTCGGACGTCGCTGATGACATGCCGCGTCCTGCGGCGAGATCGTGATCGCTATTAAATCAAGTTGCGAAAGAAAGCGGCAATCACTCCAGGAGGTATAAACGCAGTCGCAAATATTTGCGAAGGCTTCGCACTGGAAGACATCTCGACGCGGGTCCGATCAATCACGTTTATCACAGCCATGGCAGGCAGCGACTCGCCGCAGCCCATCTTTGCATTCGCTCTTCATACCACGTCGCAAAATTTCTTATTTGCGCAACGTGGAGCGGTCCAATTCTTGCGAGGCGTGACGCGCCACTCTGTTCCAAGTGACAGGAAGACGGCAGGCGGTGATTCTGGCGTCGCTTAACACATTATCGTGAGTAAACTAATGGTATACCGTCATACATATTACGCGAAGCAAATGCGCCGAGGGTCGGCTGTGTTCGGTCGCGGTCGGACGCTTGTAGCGAGCCAGGCGCGTTCAGCACGCGAAACGGCAGTGTAGATGAACTGTGCGCAGCGATGATGTGAACCTTACATCCCGCCGGTTGACCGGCGGCCCCTTGAGATAATCCAATGTCAGGAAAAGAAAGCATGGTCGACCGCAGGTCACTCAATTGGCGCGGGCTGCTCTTCGTTGCGGCGAGTATCGTACAGCTTGCTTCCGCCCCGGTTGCGTCCGCCCAAGCTCCAGCAGCGCTCACGAAAATTCGGGTTGCCGAGACACCGGGCCTTCCAACCGCCTTTATCAAGTTCGGCATTCAAAAGGGCTTCTTCAAAGACGAAGGCCTCGATGCGCAAGTGATGAGCATGCCCGGCGGGGCGCAGGAGGTCGCAGCGGCTCTTTCAGGGGATGTGCAATTCACCGGCGGGGATGTCGTGGCTTTCACGATTTTTCGCAGCCACCACGTCCCTGTTGTGATCGTCTCTCCTGGCACGGCCGGAAGCACCGATATTCATGATGATTATGCCGCTCTGATCGTCCCGCCGAATTCGCCGGTGAAGAAACCGCAGGACCTCGCCGGCAAATTGATCAGCACGAACGAACTGAACAACATCGGCATGGTCTTGTCGCTCGCTGCCTTGGAAAAATATGGCGTCGCGCCATCGCAAACCCATTGGGCAGAAATGCCGCTGCCCGATGTCATGGCGGCTCTTCAAAGCGGACAGATCGCAGCGGGTTACGTTGTCGAACCTTTCCTCAGCATAGCAAAGGCCGCGGGTTTTCATGCGGTCCTCTATCTGGCCGCGGAGTATGGCCCGCACACGCAGATTGGCATTTCCCTGACGACCGAAAGCTTCCTTGCTTCGAATCCGAAAGCGGTCGCGGCTTTCCAGCGGGCGCATCAGCACACGGCGGAATATGTCATGGCCCATCCCGACGAGTATCGGGCGGCGCTCGTGAAAATTGCCGGCATCAAGCCCGCCATCGCGGCAAAAATTCATTTGCCGGTTTATCTGCCAGAGGTGAATCGAGAAACATTGACGCGCGTCGGCCAAACCATGGTCAAGCTTGGAGTGCTGGACAAGGCTCCGGACACCAAATCTTTCTACGCACCGGCGCCATGAACCGGTGCGGGGTATGTTTGAAGCCCATTTTTACTCTCGAGAGAGAGAGACATATTCATGAGTGTCGCAGCGTGGAAAATTGGCCTGTTTGATGCTTGCTTACCGCGAGCCAAAAACGGCCGGAATTTTGCGGAGTCTATCGTTTCGTGAGCAGGGTATCTGTAAATCGTTCATGGCGGAGTTTCGTTCTGGGGAGTGCGGGCGTCGCCACATTTCTCGCTTTGCTGGAGTTCATCCCGGATAGGCATGTTATTGATCCGGAGTATCTGCCACCAACGTCCGTGATCTTCAGCTCGCTGTGGTCGCTTGTTCACGGGGAAGTGTTTTGGTCGGCGCTGGGGAATACCCTGCTGACCTGGGGTGCCGGTTTAGCGATCGTGACTGTCTCTGGAGGTGTGCTCGGTACCTTGGTCGGCTCGGTCCCGCTTCTGCGCAATGTGACCAATTCGACTGTTGAATTTCTGCGGCCGATACCTTCCGTCGCGCTGGTTCCCGTCGTGATTCTGTTGTTGGGCACGGGTCGCGCCGCGACGCTGTTGCTGGTTGTCTATGCCTCGTTTTGGCAGATCTATATCCAGGTCATCTATGGCGTACACGAGGTGGACCCCGTGGCGCGCGATACGGCGGCAGTCTACCACTTCGGCACGGGCAGGATCGTCCGGGATCTGATCTGGCCGACCGTATTGCCTTACGCGATGACAGGCTTTCGGCTCGCGGCGGCGGTCGCGCTGATGCTGACAATAACGGGCGAGTTGTTGATCGGCACGGATGGCCTCGGCCGATCGATCGTACTGGCGGAGAGCGGTGGCGACGTTCCGACCATGTATGCGCTGATCTTCGTCACAGGTATTCTTGGATTGCTCGTGAATCTCGTGGTCCGCCGGTTCGAGCGCTGGGCGCTGAGGTGGCACGTATCAGTTCGATCGGAGCTTGCATGAGCGCGATAACGCAAACCTTGTCACCGAGACCGTCGCGCATCGGGCGCACCTGGCGTCCTGTAATTATGCATGTGCTCTACTTCGTGGGCCTTCCAGCCGTTCTCCTCGCGGCTTGGTGGATTTCATCGCGCGATTCGAGCAGCATGTTATTTCCGCCGCTGAGCGACATCCTGGCCGACTTTGGTCCGACCTGGATGCAGGGACGGCTGATGACCGACGCATTGCCGTCGATCGGTCGGCTGCTGGCGGGTTATGGAGCCGCGGTCATATTCGGTATCGCCTTTGGCATGGCCATCGGCCTTTCGCCGAAGCTCCGGGCGTTCATTGAGCCGGTGTCCGAATTCTTCCGTGCCGTTCCGGCCCCGGTGCTCGTGCCGGTGCTCATGCTGCTTCTTGGTATCGGCACGACCATGAAGGTGTTCGTCATTGCATTCGGTTCATTCTGGCCAGTGTTGCTGAACACCACCGAGGGCGTGCGCGCGCTGGACAGCGCCTTGCGCGACGTCGCGCAGACGTATCATTTCCGGCGCGGAACCTTCCTCACTGCGGTCGTGCTGCGCGGCGCAAGCCCGCAGATCATGGCCGGCGCGCGGCAAGCACTGTCTCTTGCCGTCATTCTCATGGTGATATCGGAGATGTTCGCCGCCAATAACGGTCTCGGTTTCACGGTCGTTCAATTCCAACGAAGCTTTGCGATTCCCGAAATGTGGACGGGTATTCTGCTTCTCGGCGTGCTGGGCATGGTGTTGTCCGCGATGTTCCGCTTCGTCGAGGCGCGCGTGCTCAACTGGTACGACAATATGCATAAGACGCAGCGAGGAGGTGGCCGTGGCATCTGATAACATACCTGGCGCTGCACTCAGTATCAGAGGGCTGGCGAAAACCTATCCGTCGGGTACTGAAGCTATTCGCAACATCACTTTGGAAGTCATGCCGGGTGAGCTGGTCTGCATCGTCGGCCCATCGGGCGCTGGCAAGACGACATTGCTGCGGTGTATTGCGGGGCTTCTCTCGCGTTCGGGCGGGGAGCTGTTTCTTGCGGGGAGCCGCGTTTCGGGCCCGCCGATGGGCATGGCGGTCGTCTTCCAGGAATATGCGCGGTCGCTCTATCCGTGGTTCACGGTCTTCCAGAACGTGGAACTGCCCTTGCGGGAAAAGGGAATCGGCAAAGCGCAACGTCGCGAAATGACGCTTAAAGCGCTCGATGCCGTCGGGTTGGACGATTTCGCCCAATCACATCCGTGGCAATTATCCGGCGGTATGCAACAGCGGGTGGCGATTGCCCGAGCGATTGCTTACGAGCCGAAGGTTCTTCTGATGGATGAGCCATTCGCCGCAGTCGATGCGCAGACGCGGGCCGACCTAGAAGACCTCGTTTTGAAGCTGTGGAAACAACTGAATACCACAGTCTTGTTCGTTACCCACGATATCGAGGAGGCCATCTATCTCGGGCAGCGTGTCGTGGTCCTGTCCGGGCGCCCGACGGAGGTCCTAGAGGATATTCGCATCGATCTTCCAGCGGAGCGGGATCAGTTGACGACGCGCAATGCGCCGAACTTCGCCGAACTTCGCACCCATGTTTACAGACTCATCCAGAAGGCCAAGCAGGGCCATCGCCGCGTGGCCTAGCCGCCACGCGAACGGATAGGGCGCAACGGAAATCCGGCCGAACGGGGTTCGACCGAGAAACCTGCAGTCCATCTCAACGAATACGAGGGCGCGTTCCGCGCACGTGCATTCACTGAACCACTAAGAGGTCGCTAGATGAAAGCCGAAATTGCTGAAAAATTGGTCCGGACCGGTAAAGGCACACCCATGGGCGAACTCATGCGCCGCTATTGGGTGCCGATCCTGATGTCGAGCGAACTTCCGGAGCCCGATTGTGCGCCGTTGCGTGTGCAGATCCTCTCGGAGAATCTCCTCGCATTCCGCGACAGCACCGGGCGTCCCGGCCTCGTCGACGAATTCTGCTCTCACAGAGGCGCTTCGCTCTTCTTTGGTCGCAACGAGGAAAACGGCATCCGTTGCTCGTATCACGGATTGAAATTCAACGTTCTTGGCGAATGTGTTGATGTTCCCTCAGCGCCGCAGGCGTGCAAGCAGATGGGAATAAAAGGCTATCCCTGCGTCGAACGTGGCGGCCTCATTTGGGCCTATATGGGGCCGAAGGAACTCCAGCCGGTGCCTCCCGCGCTCGAATGGTGTGAGCTCGATCCCTCGCATGTATTTTTTTCGAAGCGCATTCAGGAATGCAATTATTTGCAGGCGATGGAGGGCGGCATCGACACGGCGCATGTCTCGTATGTGCACCGCTATGAGATCGACGAGGACCCGGCCTACCGTGGCTCAAAGTCGAATGATTATATGAAAGCCGATGGCAATGTTGTCTTCGAGATCGACGACACCGAATTTGGCCTTTCGATTTATGGGCGTCGAAACGGCGAGATCGATTCCTATTATTGGCGCGTGACCCAATGGCTGTTTCCCTGGTTCACGCTCATTCCGCCCTCCGGCGATCACCCGCTGACGGGGCACATTTGGGTGCCCATCGATGACTGCCATTGCTGGACGTGGAGCATCAGCTTCCGGCCGGACAAGCCGCTGACCGAAATCGAGCGCGCAGAAATGCGTCGCGGCGCGGGCATCCACTTCGACTTGATCCCTGGTACTTTCAAGACGAAGACCAATCGCGATAACGACTATCTGATAGACCGCCAGTCGCAGAAGGATCTCACCACTTACAGCGGCATTCGCGGTTTCGCGATGCAGGACGCTTCGCTCCAGGAAAGCATGGGCCCGATCCAGAATCGGGAAAACGAAAAGCTTTTGCCGACGGATCGTGCCATCGCGATGGTTCGTCGCGCGCTTCTGGACGCGGCCGATGCGGTTCAGCGCGGAGAGCCGGCGCCGGCCCTTTCGGCCGAGTGCCAGCGCGTGCGCGCCGCCGCGGTGTTGCTGCCACGCGAGTCCAAGCCTCAGCCTTGGGCGGAAGAGCATCTGGTCGACGCGATGGACGCCCCCGTCTATGCGTTGTAACGCCAAATGTTCTTGTTCTGCATTTTCGGTCCGCGCCCTGGTTTCCGATGTCGTTCACCGGCGTAGAGGAGCGGTGAGTTGAGCGGGCCGAAAATTTCCGTCGTTGTTGATGCGATCATGGCGGAGGGGCGGGGCAACCTGGCCGTTCGCCTGGTCGCGCAGGACGAGCAGCACTTGCCCGCGTTCGAGGCGGGCGCGCATGTCGATCTGCATTTTGGCGATGGCTTGGTCCGTCAATATTCCATCGCCAGTTCACCGCGAGACCGGGATCATTATCTGCTATGCATTCGGCGAATGCAGGCGTCCCGGGGCGGCTCCGCCTACGTGCATGACCGTTTGCGAGTCGGAGATCCGCTCCAGATCTCGCAGCCGCGCAACTTGTTCGCGCTGGAGCCCGCAGATCATTACATCCTGATGGCCGGAGGTATTGGCATTACGCCATTGTTGTCGATGGCGGAGGCGCTGGATCAATCGAAAGCGCGTTTCGAACTTCATTACTACGTGACATCCCGCAGGGATGCGGCGTTCGCCAGGCGCCTGGCTGCCGGGTTCCGCCACGGCGAAGTCCATCTGCATACCAGCGAGGCTGGCGATGGCAGTAGAAAAGGGTTGCCCGCCAGTATTCAGGCACCGCTGCACGCGGCGCGGCTATATTTGTGCGGCCCCGAAGGCTTTATGCTGCACGTAGCCGATCAGGCCACGACGGCGGGTTGGCGCGAAGACCATATCCATCGCGAAGCATTCGCTGCACCGGAGGTTACCGCGCCGACGGCAGGCGACGCCGCGTTCCAGGTCAAATTGGCGTCGAGCGGGCGCGTCTTCGACATCCCGGCCGATCGCAGCATCGCATCGGTTCTGGTCGAGGCTGGCATCGACGTGCCGTTGTCCTGCGAGATCGGCATCTGCGGCATGTGCCTGACCCCAGTCGTCGACGGCATCGTGGATCACCGCGACAGCGTGCAAAGCGATGCCGAGAAAGCAGCACCGAGGCAGAGCATTGCGCTTTGCTGCTCGCGCAGCCATTCGCGTCTGATCACAATAGACTTGTAAGGGCGCCAGCGGCGCCCCAATGCGTGACCTAGAAGGTTCTTGGCGCGGAAGAGGTTTCCCGGCCGTGCGTCGATAAGTTGAGCAGTTAGCCGAGCGCAGACCCATATAAAGCTGCAAAATCAGCGGCTTGCATAACGACGGTAAATGATAGTGGACGGGGATAAATAACGCGCTGGCGGAGACGGAGGGATTCGAACCCTCGATAGGGCTTTACAACCCTATAACGGTTTAGCAAACCGCCGCCTTCAGCCTCTCGGCCACGTCTCCAGCGGGTGGGGACCATATGCCCGAGGCCCGGCCCGATGGCAAGGCGCAAGCACGGCTCGGAGGCGGTGTTTTCCCGTCTAGGCCATTTCCGCCTCGGCCACGAAGGTGCAGATGCGGGCGATCGCCGCATCGTCCATCAGCAGCGGCGGGTGGCCTTGTCCCTCCACCACGTAGGTCGCGCAGTTCCTGTGGCGCCGGGTCATTTCGACGAAAGTCTCCGGTGAGAGGAGATCGGAATTGCCGCCACGGATGGCGAGCAAAGGCACGTCCGCCAGCGCCTCGAAAAGTCTCCAGCAGTCCGGCGGCGGTTCGTCGAGCCGCAGGGCTTCGAGCGGCTTCACCAGCTTGGGGTCGAAGGTCGCGCCGAACGTCCCGCCCGGCTTCTGGAACGACGCGCGGGCATAAGCCTCGATCTCGGCTTCGCTCAGCGCGGGAAAATGCGCGCTCATCGTCTTGCGGACGTAGTCTATCGCGTCGGCGAGCGAATTCGGCGCGGCCGGATAACGCAGATATTGGCGGATACGGGAGAGGCCCTGCAATTCGATCACCGGGCCGACATCGTTGAGCACCACGCCGCGCACCAAAGCCAGCCGTGCGGCCGCGAGCAGCATCGCATGCAGGCCGCCGCGCGAGGTGCCGATGAAGATTGCCTCGTGAATTTCGACCGCCGCGAGTTGCGCCTGAATGTCGGCGTTCTCGAAGGCAAGATCGTAATGGCGCCAGTCGGCATCGTAATCGGATTCGCCGCGGCCGCGATAATCCACGGCGATGACGCGGCGCTTCTGTCCTGCCGCGCCGGCAGCGAGCGCTTCCGCGAGCGGGCCGAAATCCGCGCCATTGCGGGCAAGGCCCGGCAGGCAGACGACCGGCAGGCCGGGGTCAAGCGGGCTGCCGTAATCGCGAAGATGCAGCCGCAGCCCGTCCTGCGCGCTGACGAACCAATCGACATAGGCGGATTGCGTGCGGGTCATCTACGGAGAAGCCAGATGGGTCAAGGCCAAGAGCCTCTTCTACCACAGTCTTCGGCGCAGGGAACTTAAGCGCGGTTTTTTGCCGTGGGCGCCGCGTCAGAACTTCGCCGGGTCGCTGAGGGCGACATCGGTTTGGGGCGCGGCCTTGGCGGCATCGGCTTTCGCCGTGGCGCTCTTCGCCGTCTCGGCCTTGGCCTCGTCGAGCGCCGCGAAGCTCGCCCGGTACATCGCCCAGTTCTCCATCACGCGCTGCACGTAATTGCGTGTCTCGGTGAAGGGGATGCGTTCGACCCAATCGATCGGATCGACGCCAGGCGTGCGCGGATCGCCATAGGCATCGATCCATTCCTTCACGTGCCGGCCGCCGGCATTATAGGCGGCAAAGACGAGGATGGGAGAGCCGCGCTGCTCCTCGAAGAGCTGGCCCAGATGCGCCGCGCCGAGCTTGGCGCTGAAGGCGGCATCGCTCAGCAGCCGCCCGGCATCGAAATCCATCTTCACCCGCTCGGCGGTGCGTTTGGCGGTCGAGAGGATCATCTGCATCAGCCCGCGCGCGCCGGCGGAAGAGATGGCGTGCGCGTCGAAGGCGCTTTCCTGCCGCGCGATGGCATAGACGATCGCCGGCGGCGCCGAATTCTCCACCGGCGTATAGGCGGGGATGCCGTAGGTCGGGTAGGCGAGGGCATCGATTGATATGCCGCGCTGCGCCAGCACTTTGCCGATGATGAGGGAATCATGCGCGTTGTGCTGGGCGGTGACGACCTCGGCGAGCGCGGCAACCTGGGCCTCGCTCGTCAAATGGTCTGCTGTACTGCTCGCCAGCGCCATTGCGAGGTCCTTCTCGCCGATGGCGAAGAAAAGCTCGACGATGCGCACCGCTTCGTCGCGTTGCGGGCGTGGCGGCACCGGCGCCGCGAGGCTGCGCAAGGCGATCGTGCGCAGGCCGAGTCTCGCCCGGGCGAGCTGGCCATAATAGGTCGCAGCCCTTTCCGCCGCCTTCTCGTAGAAGGCTTTGGCTCGGAGATCGGCATCGTCGGTCTGGGAGATTTCAGCCGCGCGGCCCTGCCAGTAGGAAATCCGGGCGATGGAGATCGGCGTTTGCGCAAGACCAGCGGCGACGTCGAAATGATGCGCGGCCCGCACCGGATCGTTGAGGAAACGCAGAGCGATCCAGCCGGTATGGAATTCGGCGTCGATTTTTGTCTCGTTCGATTCCGCCGCATGTTCGTTGCAGATTTCATAGGCCGTCGCCGGATCGCCGGCATCGAGCAGCTTGCGGGCTAGAAGCCGCCGCTCGATCCACCAGGCGTCACCGTCGATCAGCACGGCAGGATCGCGTGGCGCGGCCAGCATGAGCGCGGCCGCCTGAGCGATCTTGTCCTCATGCCGCAGCTTGTGAATGCGGGCGTAGAGGAAAGCCGGATCGTGCCGCAAGTCCGGCGGCACGGCATCGAACATCGCGTCACTTGTCGTATCATCGTTGGTGGCGGCGAGCAGGCGTGCCAGCACGACTTCGTCCGGCCCCGCGAGCGCGGCATTGCGCAGGCCGCCGGCGTTGTCTTCTTCATAGAGCAGGCGGTCCGCACGGGCCTTGTAATCGGCGGCGCTGAGATAGGCGCCGAATTCGCTGCGCACATGCGCTTCGAGCGAGGCGAGAAGGTCGGAATGCCGCCAGACATCGCGCACCAGCGCCTGCGCCTCGGCGTCTTTGCCCTGCTCGCGCAGGGCGCGCGCCTCCGCCAGTTTGCCGAGCGCGGTCTGCGGCTGGTGTGTGGCGAAGAAATTGTCGATCAAGACCGGGTCGGAATGGTTCTGGTAAAACCCGGTTTCGATCCGGCGGACGAGGAAATCGCGCGCCGGCCAATCGGGATGCGCGATCAGAAAGGCGTGGAAACGGTCTTGCCCGGCATCGCGCGAATTGCGCAGCGCGACCCATTCGAGCGCGGTGCGGACGATCGGATCGGTCGCGCGCCTCGCCTGGGCGTCGCCCTGCGTCAGATCGCCGGCTTTATAATAGGGGAGCGCCTCGCGCAGGCCGGTGAGGTCCAGGCCAAGCTGCTGGCCGATATCGATAGGCGGTAGAGGCGGGCTTTCTTGCCGGGCTGTTTCCGGCCCATGCGCACGGCCGGATTCGACAAATTGTTCGAGCCCGGCCATCGCCTCGTTTAGCAAGGTGCCGAACCAGGAGACCATATGGGCGCGGGCCGGCGCGGTGCCGTCGAAGTCAGGCTCCGGCAGGACAAGCCAGGTGAAGCTGATCGCGGCAAGGCCGAGGCCCAGTCCGCAGATCACCCATGGAAAACGAAGCGCTTGGCGCCGAGCAGCCATGTAAGCCTCTCGAACCTTGCGTTTGCCGAACCCCGGAGACAGAAAAACCATGGCGATTCTTCCATTCTGCCGGTCGATTCGTTAACAAACGTCAACCTTTCCGCCTTGGCGGAAAATCGATGCGCCCCCCGACCCGGAAGTCTCAGCGCATTTCAAATCAATAACTTGCCAACTTTCTCCAAAGGCCGTTCCGGCCCTTGCGCGCAGCGGCGGCAACACGCACATGGACTTGACTACGCAATTGTCGGTAGAGACAGGTGCAAAACTAAGGCAGTCAATACAGAAGGAATGGCCAAAATGGCCAAGAAGGCCGCTTTCAAGGGCTCGATCACGGCATTGGTGACGCCGTTCGCCGCGGGGCAATTCGACGAGGGGGCGTATCGCGCCCTGGTCGATTGGCAGATCACCAGCGGCACGCATGGCCTTTCGCCGGTCGGTACGACGGGCGAAAGCCCGACGCTCTCTCATGAGGAGCACAAGCGCGTGGTCGAGGTCTGCGTCGCGGAGGCGCGCGGCCGGGTGCCGATCCTCGCCGGCGCGGGCTCCAATAATACGGAAGAGGCGATTGATCTCGCCCGCCACGCTGAGAAGACCGGTGCGGATGGCGTCCTCGTCGTCTCGCCTTATTACAACAAGCCATCGCAGGAGGGGCTTTACCGCCACTTCAAGGCGATCAACGACGCGATCGGCATTCCGATCATTCTCTACAATATCCCGCCGCGCTCGGTGGTCGATATTTCGATCGACACGATGAAGCGCCTGTTCGAGTTGAAGAATGTCGCGGGCGTCAAGGATGCGACGGGCAATCTGGCGCGCACCGCGTTGCAGCGCGATGCTCTGGGGCCGGATTTCATCCAGCTCTCGGGTGAGGACATAACGGCGCTCGCCGTTCTGGCGCATGGCGGCGATGGCTGTATTTCGGTCACCTCGAATGTCGCGCCGCGGCTATGTGCCGATTTTCAGGAAGCCGGCCTCAGCGGCGACTTCAAAGCCGCTTTGGCGATCCAGGACCGGCTGACGCCGCTGCATGCGGCTTTGTTTGTCGATCCCAACCCTGCGGGGCCGAAATATGCGCTCTCGCTGTTCGGCAAGATCGCCGACGAGTTGCGCCTGCCGATGCTGCCGGCAACGCCGCCGGCGCAGATAGCGGTGCGGGCGGCGATGCAGCACGCCGGCCTGCTGCCGAAATGACGGGCGCCCTCATTGGCTGAGAAGAAAGAGACCAATTTCAAGGTCGTGGCGGACAACCGCCGCGCCCGGTTCGATTATGAGATCGGCGAGACCTTCGAGGCCGGCATGATCTTGACCGGGACGGAGGTCAAATCGCTGCGCACCGGCAAGGCCACCATCGGCGAGAGCTATGCGAGCCTCGACAAGGCGGGCGAACTCTATCTCGTCAACGCGACGATCCCCGAATATCTGCAGGCCAATCGCTTCAACCACGCACCGAAGCGGCAGCGCAAACTGCTTCTGAACTCACGCGAAATCATCCGTGTTGCGAAAGGGCTTGAACGCGAAGGCATGACCCTTGTGCCGTTAAAGATCTACTTTAACGCTCGCGGCCGCGCCAAGATCGAACTCGCGCTGGGACGCGGCAAGAAACTGCATGACAAGCGCGAGACGGAGAAGCAGCGCGACTGGAATCGCGAGAAGAGCCGCCTTCTGCGTGAGCGAAATTAAAGCGGGCGTCATTGCGAGAAGCGTCAGCGACGAAGCAATCCAGCTTTTGCCCTGGATTGCTTCGCTTTGCTCGCAATGACGGTGGTTTGTCGTACGGAGTTCGAATGCTTGCTCTCAAGATCGATCATTGCGTCATCCACGTTTCCGACTGGGAACGCTCGAACCGGTTTTATCGCGACGTTCTCGGCGCCGAGGTCGTGCCGCGGCAGGGCGGCTTTTCCTACAAGTTCGGGGATTTCCTTTTGAACTGCCACGGTCCGGGTATCACGCCCAAGGCGGTGGCACGGGTGCCGGTAGCGCCCGGCAGCAGCGATCTCTGCTTCGAATGGCCGGGGCCGTTGGCGGAAGCGATCGCGCATTTGCGGGAGCAGGGCGTTGCGATCGAGCTTGGCCCGATTGCGACGCGCGGCGTCAAAGGCGAGGCAAACAGCGTCTATTTTCGCGACCCCGACGGCTCGCTTTTGGAATTCATGTCCTATTCCAAGGATCAGTAGGTCGCGGATCTGGCGTTAGGCCGGGACGGGCGCCGCCGCATCGAGATAGGCGCGGACCTCGCCAAAGAGCGCGGTGAACATCTCAGTCGTCAATACGCCGGTGTTCGTGTTGTAGCGCGAGCAATGATAGCTGTCGAAGAGGCTGAGGCTATGCGCGCCGGTGATGAGCCGATGGTGCCGGCCGTGCGCGAATGGGTGGGCCGAGAGCTTGCCGCCGAGCGTGCGCACGACCGAATCATGCGCGATGCGGCCGAGCGCCAGGATCGCGACGAGATTGGGCATGGCGGCGATCGTCGCCGCGAGAAAGCTGCGGCAACGGGTGATTTCCTCCGGCAGCGGTTTGTTCTGCGGCGGCACGCAGCGCACCGCATTGGATATGGCGCAATCGACGAGCTTGAGCCCGTCGTCGCGGCTCTGCCCATAGGTGCCCTGGGCGAAGCCAAGGCTCAGCAAGGTCGCGTAGAGCAGATCGCCGGCATAATCCCCGGTGAAGGGGCGGCCGGTGCGGTTGGCCCCGCGCAAGCCGGGCGCGAGTCCGACGATCAGAAGCCGCACATCAAGCGCGCCAAAAGTAGGAACCGGGGCGTTGAACCAATCTGGATGTTCAGCCCGGTTCCCTTCGCGGAAAGCTGCGAGCCGCGGACAAAGCGGACAATCGCGCTCCGGCGCGACTGGTCCCGCTGCACGGTGGATTTCTGGCCCCGCGCCACTCACATCCGCCCCGGCTCAATCGTCGAGCACATCCTCTTCATAGCCCGCGGAAACAGCATTAGCCGGCCGGCGCTCTGGATGGAATTTCTGCGTACGTTCCTGACGCTCGTTGGGGTCACGCCCGATCTTTGAGGAGAGACTGACGAGATCGACGAATTCGTCGGCCTGGCGGCGCAATTCGTCGGCGACCATGGCAGGCTGCGTCGCATTGGTCGAAACCACAGAAACACGGACACCCTTGCGTTGCACGGCCTCGACCAGCGAACGGAAATCGCCGTCGCCGGAAAAGAGCACGATGTGGTCGAGATGTTCGGCCATCTCCATGGCATCGACCGCGAGCTCGATGTCCATATTGCCTTTCACCTTGCGGCGGCCGAGCGAATCGACGAATTCCTTCGTCGGCTTCGTGACGACGGAATAGCCGTTGTAATCGAGCCAATCAATCAACGGCCGGATGGAGGAATATTCTTGATCCTCGACCAGCGCCGTATAATAGAAGGCGCGGACGAGCTTCCCGCGGCTCTGGAATTCTTTCAACAGTCGTTTGTAGTCGATATCGAAGCCTAGGGATTTAGCGGTCGCGTAAAGATTTGCGCCGTCGATGAATAGCGCAATGCGTTCCTGGTCTGCCATTTAAGTTGTCTCTTACTTTTTGGTTCTTCTGGCTCTGGCCGCGGTCTCAAACCGTCGAGATGGGCGCCAGTCAACAGGGAAGTTTGTGAGTGTTCAGTACGGTTAGCCTGCGTTAGGCATATAATTTCCAGATGTGGTTCCAAGGATTCTCCCCGTCAACCCCATCCCATTGATATTTACATTGGAATTACAATATAAACGGTGCCAGCAACCTTCCGCTTAGTAGCGTAACGAAGCGCTAAAAACTCAGCCCGCACCGCAGGTTGATGAACTTTACGTCTTTTGTGAAAAAGCAGAACCCTTATGAACGGAATTCAAGGAGAGTTGATCTATGGCTCGCGTCACAGTTGAAGATTGTATTGATAAGGTCGAAAATCGATTTGATCTCGTTTTGATTGCTGCGCATCGCGCGCGGATGATCGCCTCCGGTGCTGCGATCACGATTGATCGCGACAACGACAAGAATGCGGTCGTGTCATTGCGCGAAATCGCCGATGCGACGCTCACGCCCGAGGACCTCAGAGAGGATTTCATCCACTCGCTCCAGAAGCATGTGGAGGTCGATGAGCCGGAAGCGGAAGCTGTTCCTGCGCTGACCCCGGCCGTCGACAAGGTCCCATCCGATGCGCCCGGCGATGTGCAGTTCGACCGCATGACGGAAGAGGATCTCCTGCGCGGCCTGGAAGGCCTGGTGCCTCCGGCCGAGACCGAGGACGACGGCGACTAAGTCGCCTCGGTGGCGAGATCAACGGGGCAGGCATTTGCCGCCCCGAGAAGCCTGAGAGGATCGCCGTGCTGGCCGTGAGGCGCTACAGCCGGCTTTTGCAAGGAGCGCGGCGCCGCGAATGACGTAGCCGCGCGCGTGACTTCATGGGATCGACCCGAACCATGATGCGGCAATATGAGCTCGTCGATCGCGTCCGGCGCTATAATCCGCACGCTGATGAGGAGCTGCTGGACCGCGCCTATGTCTACGCGATGAAGGCGCATGGGGTCCAGAAACGGGCCTCCGGCGATCCGTATTTTTCGCATCCGCTCGAAGTCGCGGCCATTCTCACCGAGCTTAAGCTTGATGATGCGACGATCGTCGCGGCGGTTCTGCACGACACGATAGAAGATACCGATTCCACCCAGGAAGAAATCGATAAACTGTTCGGGCCGGAGATCGGCCGGCTGGTCGAAGGCCTGACTAAGCTCAAGCGGCTGGATCTCGTTTCCAAGCGCGCCGTGCAGGCGGAGAATTTCCGCAAGCTGCTGCTCGCCATCGCCGACGATGTGCGCGTCCTGCTCGTCAAGCTCGCCGACAGGCTGCACAACATGCGCACCCTGCATTTCGTGCCGCCGGAAAAGCGCGAGCGGATCGCGCAGGAGACGCTCGATATCTACGCGCCGCTCGCCGGACGCATGGGCATGCAGAGCATGCGCAACGAGCTGGAGGACCTGGCGTTCCGCCATCTGATGCCGGACGCCAGCGCCTCGATTGGTAAGAGGCTCAACGATCTCAAGCGCAAGAACGGCAAGATCATCGCCAAGGTCGAGCAGGAACTCAGCGACCTCTTGTCCGCCCAGGGCATCGAGGCGAGCGTCGAAGGCCGTCAGAAGCAGCCCTATTCCGTATGGCGGAAGATGGAACGCAAATCCGTCGCCTTCGAACAATTGTCCGATATTTTCGGCTTCCGCGTTTATGTGAACACGGTCGAGGAATGCTATCGCGCTGTTGGCGTCATCCATACCAAGTGGCCGGCCGTTCCGGGCCGCTTCAAGGATTACATTTCGACGCCGAAGGAGAACGATTACCGTTCGATTCACACGACGGTCGTCGGGCCGGGACGCCAGCGCGTCGAACTGCAGGTGCGCACGCACGACATGCATGAGATCGCCCGCTACGGCATCGCCGCGCACGCGCTTTATAAAGACGGCGGCGTTGACGACCGCGAGGTGCTGGCGCACGAGAGCCGCGCCTATCAATGGCTGCAGCGCACGATCGACATGCTGGCCGAAGGCGATTCGCCGGAGGAATTTCTCGAGCATACCAAGCTCGAGCTGTTTCACGATCAGGTCTTCTGCTTCACGCCGAAAGGACAGATCATCGCGCTGCCGCGCGGGGCGACGCCGATCGATTTCGCTTACGCGGTTCACACGAAGATCGGCAATTCCTGTGTCGGCGCCAAGATCAACGGCCGCGCCGCGCCGCTCGCCGCGCCGCTGGTGAATGGCGACGAGGTCGAAATCATCCGCGCCGAAGGGCAGGTGCCGCCGCCGGTCTGGGAGAGTCTGGTGATGACCGGCAAGGCGCGCGCCGCCATCCGCCGCGCCACCCGCGATGCCGTGCGCGCCCAATATACGGGGCTCGGGCGGCAGATCGTGGTGCGGGCCTTCGAGCGCGCCGGCAAGCCCTTCGCCGAAGACAAGTTGAAAGCCGCTCTGCCGCGGCTGGCGCGCGCCAGCATTGATGATGTTCTTGCCGCCGTCGGGCGCGGCGAGATCTTTTCCGGCGATGTGGTCAAGGCGGTCTATCCGGATTTTTCGGAGGAGCGGAAACTCGGGCCGCAGCCGCCTCTCCCGCCGCCGAGCGAATCCGGCTGGTTCGGCTTGCCGAAGGGATCGAGCCTCGTCTTCAAGTTTCCCGAGAGCGGTGAAAACAAAACCGGGCCGATACCGATCTATGGCTTGCGCGGCGATTTGCCGGTTCGCTTCGCGCCGAACGGCGGCGCGGTGCCGGGCGACCGCATCGTCGCGATCCTCACGCCGGGCGAACACATTACCATCTATCCGATCCAGTCGCCGGATCTGACCGCCTTCGACGACCAGCCGGAGCGCTGGCTCGATGTGCGCTGGGACCTCGACGCCGGTAAGCGCAATCTGTTTCCGGCGCGCATCCTCGTCACCGCCATCAACGAGCCAGGGACCCTCGGCATTATCGCGACCGCGCTCGGTGACATGGGGGCCAATATCGACACGATTTCCTTCAACGCGATCTCGCCTGACTTTCGCGAAATCATCATCGACGTTGAAGTTCCCGACCTGAAACATTTGAATGGCCTCATCACGGAATTGCGTACCAAGCCGGTCGTGAGCAAGGTCGAACGGGTGAACGGATGAGTGCTTCGCATCTGCGGCTAGGCGTCAATATCGATCACGTGGCGACGTTGCGGAACGCGCGCGGCGGCGCGGTGCCGGATCCGTTGCACGCGGCCCTTGTCGCGATTGACGCGGGTGCCGACGGCATCACCGCGCATCTGCGCGAAGACCGGCGTCATATTCGCGATGACGACATTGAGCGGCTCAAGGCCAATATTTCGAAGCCGCTGAATTTCGAGATGGCTGCCACGGTCGAGATGCTCAATTTTGCCCTGGGGATCCAGCCGCACGCCGCGTGCCTGGTACCCGAGCGGCGCGAGGAGCGCACGACCGAAGGCGGGCTCGATGTTATCGGCGGCCACAATCATCTGCGTCCCTTCACCAGCGAATTGAGCCGTGCCGGGATCGTCGTCTCTCTGTTCGTCGAGCCTGAGGTGGAGGCGATCGAAGCGGCGCGCTCCATCGGCGCGCCGGTGGTCGAGCTCCATACCGGGGCCTGGTGCAATGCCGTGGCCGATGGCGCCAGCGAAAAGGCCGCGGCCGAATTTGCACGGCTGAAACGCGCCGCCGAAAAGGCCGCCGCGCTCGGCATCGAGTGCCACGCCGGGCATGGGCTTGACTATGATACGGCGCGGCAAATCTCGGCTTTGCCGCAGGTGGTCGAGCTGAATATCGGCCACTTCCTGATCGCCGAGGCGGTTTTCATCGGCCTCGCCGCGGCGATTGGCAAGATGCGCGCCGCCATGACGATCGGCCGCGCCGAGGCGCGTGCATTATGATTCTCGGTTTCGGCATTGACCTCTGCGACATCCGCCGCATCGAGGAGATTTTGACGAAACACGGCGAACGTTTCGTGCTGCGCTGCTTCACCGAGATCGAGCGCGACAAATCGGATGGGCGCGCAGCCAGGGCTGCCTCCTATGCGAAGCGGTTCGCCGCCAAGGAGGCTTGCGCCAAGGCGCTGGGGACGGGGCTCGCGCGGGGCGTCTTCTGGCGCGATATGGGCGTCGTTAACCTGCCCTCGGGCAAGCCCAGCCTGATGCTCTCGGGTGCCGCAGCGACACGGCTGGCGCTTCTGGTCCCGGCGGGTCACGAAGCTGTTATCCATTTGACTTTGACCGATGAATATCCCTTTGCCCAAGCCCAGGTAATCATCGAGGCGGTGAAAAACTCGGGTGCGAACACGGAACCGCCCTGATTGCCTGCCAGCCCTCGCGCGCAGGATGAGGCGTGCCCGCGCGTAATCATAACGAAACCGACACTTCACCCCCTTCCGGGCGCATGCTAAGGAGCCGAACCTTTCGCGGGTTCGGCATCGGCGAGCGCGCGTAGATGAGAGAAACCGCCCAATGACGACGACGGATCAAAAAGGCTACGGAGCGATGGAGCAAGGCAAGAAGGGCGGAACGTTCGGCGAGTTTTTCAAGGTCATCATCCAGGCCGGTTTGATCGCGCTGGTGGTGCGTACGCTGCTGTTTCAGCCTTTCAACATTCCATCGGGCTCGATGATCCCGACCTTGCTGATCGGTGATTTCCTCTTCGTCTCCAAATATGCCTATGGCTATTCAAACCATTCGCTGCCGTTCAGCCCGCCGCTGTTTCATGGCCGCGTCTTCTCCTCGCCGCCGAAGCGCGGCGATGTCGTCGTCTTCAAGCTGCCGCGCGACGGGCAGACCGACTACATCAAGCGCGTGATCGGTCTTCCGGGCGACACGATCCAGATGAAGGACGGCCGTCTTTACATCAATGACCAGGAAGTGCCGCGCGAGGCGATTGACAAGGTGCGGAGCGAGGATCTCTTCGGCCATCTGCGCGATGTCGCAACCTACAAGGAGACGTTGCCTGGCGGCGTCTCGCACACGATCATCGAGATCGAAGGCGACACCGGATTCTACGACAACACCGGCGTCTACAAGGTGCCGCCCGACAATTATTTCATGATGGGCGACAACCGCGATAATTCGACCGACAGCCGTGTCCCGCCGGATCAGGGCGGCGTCGGCTATGTCCCGTCCGAAGATCTTGTTGGCCGCGCCGAGATGATTTTCTTCTCCGTTCGGCCTGACGCGCCGGTCTGGGCGGTCTGGGAGTGGCCCTGGACAGTGCGTTGGGACCGGCTGTTCAAACCCGTAAGATGATGGCGCCGAAGCCGGGCGATCTCGGGGTGCTCGAAGCCAGCATCGGGCATACGTTCTCGAACCTCGATCTCGCTCAGGCGGCGCTCACACATATCAGCGCCGCGCCAGCGCGCAGCGAAACCTATCAGCGGCTCGAATTCCTCGGCGATCGCGTCCTCGGCCTCGTCGTCGCGGAAATGCTCTATGAGAATTTCGCCGCCGCGGAGGAGGGGGAATTGTCGCGCCGGCTGGCGGACCTCGTGCGGCGCGAGAGCTGTGCCGAAGTCGCCCGCGAATGGGGTGTCGAGGCGCATGTGCGGCTCGGCGAAGGCGAGCGACAGGCCGGCACGAGCGCCAAGGAGGCCATCCTCGCCGATGTGTGCGAATCTTTGATCGGCGCGGTGTTTCTCGACGCCGGCTATGCGGCGGCGAAGGCCGTCATTGTTCCGGTCTTCGAACCGCGGATGCGGGCGCCACGCCGGCCGCTGCGCGACCCGAAAACCGCATTGCAGGAATGGGCGCAAGCCCGTGGTCTCGAAACGCCGGCCTATCGCGAGACCGCCCGCACAGGGCCGCACCACGCGCCGGAATTCACCGTGGCGGTTGTGGTGACGGGTTTCGCGCCGGCGAACGCCAAGGGCAGTTCCAAGCGTACCGCCGAACAGGCGGCAGCGCAGGCTTTTCTCGCGCGTGAAGGGATCGACAATGAGCGAGGCTGAAGGCGCGCAACACCGCTGTGGCTTTGTCGCACTGATCGGCGCGCCGAATGCCGGCAAATCGACACTGCTCAACGCACTCGTCGGCGCCAAGATCTCGATCGTCTCGCGCAAGGTGCAGACGACGCGCACGCTCGTGCGCGGGATCGCGCTGCAAGGCGAGGCGCAGATCATTTTCGTCGATACGCCGGGTATTTTTGCGCCGCGCCGGCGGCTCGACCGCGCCATGGTCGCTTCGGCCTGGGGCGGGGCTGCCGATGCAGACGTCGTGGCTCTGCTCGTCGACGCGCGCAAGGGCCTCGATGACGAGGTCGCGGAAATTCTGCGTGCGCTCGAAAACGTCAAGGCGAAGCGGGTTCTGATCCTGAACAAGATCGATCTCGTCGCGCGGCCGCACCTTCTGGAACTGACCGCGTCAGCGAACGCGCGGCTCGCTTTTGCCGAGACCTTTATGGTTTCGGCCACGACGGGCGATGGCTTGGCGCTGCTGAAGGAGCATCTTGGGGCGCTGATGCCGCCGGGCCCCTGGCTCTACCCCGAGGATCAGATTTCCGAGGCACCGGTCCGCGCGCTCGCTGCCGAGATCACCCGCGAGAAAATCTTCGAGCGTCTGCACGATGAATTGCCCTATCAATCGACGGTCGAGACGCAGTCGTGGGAGGAGCGGCCGGATGGTTCGGCGCGGGTCGAGCAGACGATCTATGTCACGCGCGAGGCGCACCGGAAAATCGTGCTCGGCGAAGGCGGCCGGACGATCAAGGCGATCGGGACGGCGGCGCGCAAGGATATTGCCGAGGCGGCCGAGCAGCCGATCCACCTCTTTCTCTTCGTCAAGGTCCGCGAGCACTGGATCGACGACCCGGAGCGCTACCGCGCGATGGGGCTGGAATTTCCGAAGGGATAAAAAAAGCCGGCCTACTGGGCCGGCTTTTTACATGCGCCGCAGGGCGAGGGAGGGTCGCCGCGGCTGGTCCGCCTGAGCGGTAAACCGAATTAGAACTCGCTCGACTCGTAAGCAGTGACTTCCATGCCGACGCAGACTTCGCAAATCGTGGGGGTTGTCCAAGCCATGGTTCTCTCCTGTTACTTCTCAAGCCGCCGAAGGCAGCTTCGAAACTACCACCGTCGAAAATAGTCTTCTGCCTTCGGATTTGGTCAGACATTGGCAAGATCGATGTAAGAATTTTGTAAGGCATCCGGTTTCGCCTTTTGCAGCGCAGCATAAAATGGTCGATCGCGAAGCTTCCCGCCGCCACCACAGAAAATGCTAGAGATTCGGGCATGAGCCTCGATATTTCCCGCCGGCGCGCCTTCAGTCAGGGGCGGCTGCAGCGGCCCGACATCTGGCGCACGGTCGCATGGTTTGCGCTTTTGCTGGCGCTGCCGCTCGTCATTTTCGGCATTTTCGCCTTCTATCTCTTCAATGCCGATTATGCCGTGACGCGGACGCGCGAGGCGGCCCAGGCGGCGCGGCAGGCGGCCGAGCTTGGCGATGTTGCCGGCACGGCGCTCGACGACAAAGCCGGCCGGGCCATCAATCAAATCACTGCCGCGCTGGATGCCGGCGGCCCCCAAATGCTGCGCAACATGCGCGTCGCGAGCTTCGTCAACGAGGTGCGCTTCCTGCTCGTGCACGATAGCGACGGCCACGTGATTCCGGTCGCGACTGGCACGGTCGAATCCGAGAGCGAGCTTTTGCAACGGTTCGGCGGTCTCTTCGCCAACCTGCGCGATCAGATGGTAGGTGAAGGCGGCGCCGCCGCGAAAGCCGGCATCTGGACGGTCGGCGAGACCCTGGTGTCCTTCGTGCAATGCCAGCGCGTGACCGAGAGCCGCGACATCTGCGTGATGTTCGATGAGATCACTCTGGATCCGGTGCTGGAGGAAGCGCTCGACAAGGCGAGCGCCAAGCTCAATGACCGGCTCCTCATATTGCGCGATCCTCTCGGCCGCGCACTATGGAGCCACGGGCCGCCCAACCTCAGCACGTCGACGATCTCCGACCTCTCCGGATCGATGCGCGGCTGGCGCATGGAAACCTCGACGCCGCCAGTGGCGCATCATAGCCTCTTGCCGCTGATCGCCATCACCGTGCCCTTGATCGGCAGCTGGCTGCTGCTCATCTGGTACATGTATCGCAACCAGCAGGTGCGGCTTCAGGAAAGCACTTTCCGCAGCGAAATGACGGCAAAGCTTTCGCACGATCTGCGCACGCCCATTGCCAATCTGCGGCTTTATACCGATCTGCTCCTGCGCCGCAGCGGCGACGAGGCTGCCGTCAATCGCTATGGCGCGGTGATGCGCGCCGAGGTCGAGCGCCTCGCTCTGCTCGCCGACAACACCATCGTCTACGGGCGTACCGCCGCGCCGGCGCCGGTGCGGCTCGAAGAGGCAGTGCCCGATGCGGTGGTCGATGCGACGATCGCGCGCTACGAGAACCTGATCGCTGCGCGCGGCTCTACGGTGGAGGTTGTGCATGATGCGCCGCGCCCCGGCCTCTTCGATCGTGTGAGCTTCGAGCGCATTCTCATCAACCTCATCGACAATGCCAACAAATATGCGCCGGGCCGCATCATCGTCGCCACCGGCGAAGCGGAGGGTACGCTCACCCTGAGCGTGCGCGATTTCGGCCGTGGTCTCGATCCGTCGTCACAAGCCAAGCTGCTGGCTCTGGTCCAGCCGGGCGGCAGCGCCAAGGACGGTTTCGGTCTCGGTCTCGTCGTCGTCCGCGAGCTTGCCGAAGCCAATGGCGGGAGGGTAACAATTGAAAATGCCGATCCTGGCCTGCGCGTGACGGCCGCGATGAAAATCAAAGGTGCGGCGAAAGAGGAGGCCAAATGTCCATCTTGATCGCCGAGGACGATCAGCATCTGCGGGACGGCATTGTCGATCTTCTTTCGCTTGAAGGGTTCACCTGCCGCGTCGCCGATGACGGCGCCAAGGCCCTGGCGCTGTTCCGCCAGGAGAAGCCGGAGATCTGCGTCTTCGATGTCATGATGCCGGTGATGGATGGGCTCAGCCTTCTGGCCGAGGTGCGCAAGCTCGATCCCGCGGTGCCGATCCTCCTGCTGTCGGCGCGCGGCGAGGAGGGCGATCGCGTCAAGGGGCTTGAGATCGGTGCCGACGACTATATCGCCAAGCCGTTCAGCGCGCGCGAGCTGGTCGCGCGCATCAAGGCCGCGCTGCGGCGGGTCAAGGCGCAAGGGCCGGCTCAGCCCGATGCCGAGAGCCGCATCCATATGGGCGACATCGTCGTAGATCAAAAGGCGATGCGGGCCTTTCGCGGCGACCAGAAGATTGACCTCACCAATCGCGAAGTTGCGATTCTCGCCACGCTCTACGCGCGGCGCGGCCAGGCGGTTTCGCGCGATGAACTCTTCGATCTCGCCTGGGGGCGCGACTACATGCCGAACAGCCGCGCGCTCGATCAATATGTCTCGGCGCTGCGCAAGAAGATCGAGATTGATCCGGCGGCGCCGCGCATCATCCGCACGGTGCATGGTGTCGGCTATCGCCACGACGTGGACGCGGGCTGAGCCGCAGAGTCGAAGTAGCTTCATGGAATGGCACGACGACGGCCTTATTATCGGCCTTAAAAAGCACGGCGAGACGAGCCTCATTCTCGAAGCGATGACGCGCGCGCACGGGCGTCATCTCGGCCTCGTGCGCGGCGGCAGATCCAAGCGCTGGCAGCCGCTCTTGCAGCCTGGCAATAGCGTCGAACTCGTCTGGCGCGCGCGGCTCGACGAGCATCTGGGCCTCTATGCCGTCGAGGTGACGCGCCCGCGCGCCGCCAATCTGATGGCCAGTGCGCTCGCGCTGCACGGCTTCAGTCACCTCGGCGCGCTGCTGCGGCTCCTTGCCGAGCGTGAGTCGCACCCGGCGCTCTACGAAACGGCGTTGCGCATTGCCGAATATCTCGGCGATGCGCGCGCAGCGCCTGCCGCGCTGGTGCGCTTCGAACTTGCCATCCTCACGGAACTCGGTTTCGGCCTCGACCTTAGCCGTTGCGCGGCGAGCGGCGTGATTGAAGATTTGATCTACGTGTCGCCGAAAAGCGGCCGCGCGGTTTCGCGGCAGTCCGGCGCGCCCTATCATGAGCGGCTTTTGCAATTGCCGGCGTTCTTGCGCGAGGACGGCGCGGCTCAGGCCAATGACATTGTGGAAGGCTTCCGGCTCACCGGCTATTTTCTGGAGCGCGACGTCTTTGCGCCGCGCGGGCTTAAAATGCCGGACGCGCGGAGCGCCTTTCTGGCGGAATACCGCCGGCGGGCGGCTGCGCACGAGGGCGATCTCGCGCGGGAGATTTAATTTCCGTCTCTGCGCGTGTATCGCCACGCACGGGCCAAGGTTCCCTTTATCCTGTCGGCGAACGCATAACGAATTCCCGCCTCTTTCATAACCCGGGCGGGAACGCCTTTTTCAAACATCCAACATGCGATCTTGCTCTCGCCGACAACGCTCGCCAGCGACGCATATCGTGTGACAAAGAGATGCGACAGGCGCGACTTTCGCGCCCAAGCGGGCGCGGTATCGCTCGTCTCCCGCGTGTCAGCGGCGAAGAGCGATCTTTTCAGCAGGCCCGTGTGATGGAATCGAAACCTGCCGGGGTCGCGCGTTATTTCTTCAAGAATTATGTGCCGATATCGCACCTCCCGTTCTGACGTCGCTATGTCGTAGTTGCGTATGTTGTTCAGTTGCGGGTGTCGGGTAAAATTGTTGGTCGCGTGAATGCGCAATCCGGCAAGCGATTCGTCGATCAGAACGCTCCCGGTGATCGCGTTAATGGCAAGGCCAAAGAAGCCGTCAGTCGAGCGGCGCAGCTCCGCCAGCCCCGGCGCGTTCGCCCACAGATTCAAAGCGTCGCGTCGAAAGAAAAAGCCGGACGTGGCCGTCCACGGCCACGCGCGGCATTTCATGTCCACCTTATAGATGCGGTCAAGTACGGACGGATCTACGTATTGCATCAAGCCATCGGTCGCGGAATTGGCGGCGGTCCGCGCCGGCGCTTTCGGCGGCTTGGCGCCGAGGATATAGCGCGACATCACGCTGTTGCCGCCGAGGACGATATTGCCGCTGACAATTTGCAGCATGTCGCTACAGGTAAATCCTACGGGTATACGTAGCGAGAGATGCACGAAGACATGCGTCGCGATGCAATGTTTCAGCAGCACGTCGTCGGCATCGAGGAAGACGATATAGTCGCCCCTGCTCGCAGCAAGGCCATCAAGACAGGCCGCGATTTGGTCGCCGTTGATCTGCCGCCGAATGACCTTCACGGACGAGCGCGCGGCAGCGATCTCGTCCAGCACACGAGTGCTGTCATCCGTCGAGGCATCATCGACAATGATGCATTCGATATTGGGATAGGTTTGCGCAAAAACGGAATCAGCCGCGTCTTTCAAGTAGCGGCCTAGATTATAATTATCGATAACGACGCTTACCAAGGGCAGCGAAAGTAACTCGCGGGCCTCGGCCATAATTCCTCCGTTCTCCATAGCCGTTTTGCGGACGCATATTTGTACACCAGGCCAAATGCGCGCAAAACTAGGCGTGGAAAGGAGTTCAAAAGCTTATTAGCGAACCGAAGCTCGCAGATGCTCTATTACGTGCCGGGGCAGACGTGGCGCGCGATCTGGCGGCTGACGCCATAGCCTTCATCGAGCGCGAATTGCTCGACATGGCAGCCCGTCGCTGGCTGGGCTTCATGTGCCGCGACTTCGCTGCCGGCCGGAGCGCCGATCAGGGCAACCATGAAAATTGCCGCGCCGGTAACCAATCCAAAGAACAGAACGATCTTGCCCATGATGCTCTTGCCGCTTGTACTGGCGAATGTCCCGACTATGCCGAGCCTGGCAAAGGAATCGGTGCGTTGCCGCACCTTGCGCCGCAAAGCGCGGCGTCTTTTACGGCTGCGGACGCCTGTGCGACTAGTGCAGCGGGGCAACAGCGTGCCGCCTTTGTGCACCGCGTGAAGCGCCTTTCGCAGCCAAATCAATTTGCCGCGACTCACGCGATCCTCTAAACATTCGCTGCCCGCCTCGTAGCGGCCGGGCGAACCCCGAAAAAGGCAATTTCATGGGCAAAAACGTCGTTCCGGCGACGCCGCGCGAGCCAGAACCCGTCAATCTGCGGGAGGCGCTCGAAGAGCGTTATCTCGCCTACGCGCTCTCGACCATTATGGGCCGGGCGCTGCCGGACGCGCGCGACGGTCTGAAGCCCGTGCACCGGCGTATCCTCTATGGCATGAGCATCCTGCGGCTCGATCCCGGCACCGCGTTCAAGAAATGTGCGAAAATCGTTGGTGATGTGATGGGCTCGTTCCATCCGCATGGCGACCAGGCGATCTATGAGGCGCTCGTCCGCCTCGCGCAGGATTTCTCCTCACGCTATCCGCTCGTCGACGGGCAGGGCAATTTCGGCAATATCGACGGCGATGGCGCCGCCGCCTATCGCTATACCGAAGCGCGGATGACAGAGGTCGCGCGCCTGCTGCTCGAGGGCATCAACGAGAATGCCGTCGATTTCCGCGACAATTATTCGGGTGACCAGACCGAGCCTGTCGTTCTGCCCGCGGCTTTTCCCAATCTGCTGGCCAATGGCTCGCAGGGCATCGCCGTCGGCATGGCGACATCCATCCCGCCGCACAATGTCGCTGAGCTTTGCGACGCCTGCCTGCATTTCATCGCGCATAAGAATGCGAGCGACGAGGATTTGCTAAAATTCGTGCCGGGGCCGGATTTTCCGACTGGCGGCATCATCGTCGATTCGCAGGAGCAGATCGCCGAAACCTATCGCACCGGGCGCGGCGCCTTCCGCGTGCGGGCGAAATGGGAGCGGGAAGAGGGCGCGCGCGGCACCTACAACGTCGTCGTCACCGAAATCCCCTACATGGTGCAGAAGTCGCGCCTCATCGAAAAGATCGCCGAGCTTCTGGCCGAAAAGAAATTGCCGCTCGTCGCCGACATTCGCGACGAATCGGCCGAGGACGTCCGCATCGTCATCGAGCCGCGCACCCGCACCGTCGATCCCGAATTGATGATGGAACAGCTCTTCAAGACGACGGAACTTGAGAGCCGCTTCCCGATGAACATGAATGTGCTCGTCGATGGTGTGGTCCCCCGCGTGGTCTCCCTCAAGGAGGCGTTGCGGCAATGGCTCGATCATCGCCGCGTCGTGTTGCAGCGGCGCTCGCGCTTCCGGCTCGAGGAAATCGCCCACCGGCTCGAAGTCGTCGCCGGTATGTTGATCGTCTTCCTCAATCTCGATGAGGTGATCCGCATCATCCGCGAGGAGGACGAGCCGAAAGAGGTGCTGAAGGCGACCTTCGAGCTTACGGAAGTCCAGACCAATTATGTTCTCGATACGCGCCTGCGCAGCCTGCGGCGGCTCGAGGAAATGGGGTTGCGCCGCGAGTTCGACGAACTCACCAAGGAAAAGAGCGACATCGACAAATTGCTGGCCGACGATGCCAAGCAATGGAAGGTCATCGGCGTCGAGCTGCGTGATCTGAAAAAGAAGTTCGGCCAGGACACCGCGCTCGGCAAGCGCCGGACGCAATTTGCCGAGGCGCCGGAGGTTGCCGATTTCGATCTCGCGACCGCAATGATCGAGCGTGAGCCGATTACGGTGGTCGTCTCCGAGAAGGGCTGGATCCGCGCGCTCAAGGGGCACGTCGAGGATCTGTCCAGCCTGCAGTTCAAGGGCGACGACCGGCTGAAGCTGAGCTTCCTCACCGAAACGACGCAGAAAATCCTGGTCCTGGCGACGGACGGGCGGATTTTCACGCTCGAAGCCTCGAAACTGCCGGGCGGGCGCGGGCAGGGCGAGCCGCTGCGGCTGATGGTCGATATCGGCGAGGGCGAGGACATCGTCTCGGTCTTTCCCTATATCGCGGGCGAGAAGCTGCTCGTCGCCACGAGCGACGGGCGCGGCTTCATCGCACCCACGGACGAGATGATCGGCGGCACGCGCAAGGGCAAGATTCTGCTCAATCGCGATCTGCCGGCGGAAGCCTCGATCGTCACGCCGGCGGCTGGCGACCATGTCGCGGTCATCGGCCAGAACCGCAAACTGCTCATCTTCCCGATCGATCAGATGCCGGAGATGACACGCGGCAAGGGCGTGCGGCTGCAGCGCTATCGCGAGGGCGGCATTTCCGACGCCAAAGTGTTCAGCAAGGCTGAGGGCCTGAGCTGGAAGGATTCGGCCGGCCGCACGTTCACATTGGCGATGCGCGATCTGCGCGAATGGGTTGGCAATCGTGCCGAGGCTGGCCGGCTGCCGCCCAAGGGCTTCCCGAAGAACAACAAGTTCGGCTGATTGTCCGGACGCCCGACAGGCCAGGGCAAGCTCGGGGTTTTAGGACTTTCCAATGCGCGTAGGGGTGCAAGGGAGTCCGTATGCAGATCGAACTGCCGCGCGCGGCGGAAGTCAGCCAAGCGTTTCCGGCCTGGCGCCTCACCAATCCGATTCTCGCGCGGCTGAGCTTCGAATATCCGCAGCCACAAGAGGCGCTCCACCGCTTCGGGCTCGCGCTTTCGGCGCAAGGCCAGACCGAGCCGGCACTCGGCATCCTCAAGGCGGCACTGGCGCTCGCGCCGGAAGAAGCCGATCTCTGGAACGATCTCGCGAGCGCCTTTTACCGCGCCGGCCAATATGCGGAGGCTGGCGCGGCACAGCGCCGGTCGCTCGCTTGCGATCCGGCGCAACCGCAGGGTTGGCTTCTACTCGCCTCCATCGACAGCGCACTTGGCGATGCGGCCGCGGCGGAAGTGGGCTACCTCGCCGCTCTCAAGCTCGATCCATATCTCTCCGAGGCGGCCTTCGGCCTCGGCATCCTGTGTTTTGGGCGGCGTCAGTTTACTGAAGCCGTCAAATGGTTGCGCCAGTCCATCGCCAGCGGCGGCCATCACATGGGGCTTTATGTTTGCCTCGGGCAGGCCCTGTTTCTGCTGGGCGATTTCGCCGCTGCGGTCTCGGCGCTTGAAAGCGCGGCGCGCTTTCCGTCTTGCGACGCGACGGTGGTCGAGAAACTGGCGCAACTGAAGCTGATTGAAACCTGTGTGCGCGCGGACGCCGCGGCGGCTGTCGAAGCCTATGGTCAAATCGCCGGGCCGCACGCGAGCGACATCGATCGCGTCACCGCGACGGCGTTTCATTTTCTCAGCGGCTTCGGCTATCGCGCGGCGGCGATCCGGCTCGGTGAATGGCGGCTTGGCCGCAATCCGCAAGATGCGGTGCAGCGCTATTTGCTTGCCGCCTTGCGCAACGAGGCCATTGCGCGCGCGCCTGACGATTATCTCGTCGCCTATTTCGACGGTTTCGCCGAGACGTTTGAAGCCAAGCTCGTTGATGCGCTCGGCTATCGCGTGCCCGAGAAGCTGCACGCTCTGCTGGCCAAGACCGGCCGGCGCTTCGCCAATGGGCTCGATCTCGGCTGCGGAACCGGGCTCTCCTCACCGCTGCTGCGCCCGATGGTGCGGCGCCTCACCGGCGTCGATCTTTCCCGCCGAATGCTGGAGAAGGCCGATGCGCGGCGGCTGTATGACGATCTCGTCGAGGCCGAGGCCGGAGATTTTCTGGATCAGGCTGACGAGAAGTTCGATCTCGTCGTCGCTGCCGATGTCGTGATCTATTTCGGCGATCTCGCTCCGCTTTTCGCACGGATCGCGCGGGTGATGGAGCCCGGCGGCCTCTTTGCCTTCAACGCCGAGACGGTGGAGGCAGGCTATCGTGTGCTGCCCTCGGGCCGTTTCGCGCAGGCGCTCGATTATATCGAGGCCGTCGCCGCCCCGTATTTTACAACCGTGGAATTGCAGATGACGACGATCAGGCTGGAGGCGGCACAACCCGTCGAAGGAGCGCTCGTCGTTCTGCAGCGGCGCTAATCCACCCGCTGCCAGCCGTCCATGCCGAGCCGCTCCTGCGGCAGGAAGCGCGCCTTGTAGGCCATCTTCTTCGAGCCCTCGACCCAATAGCCGAGATAGACATGCGGCAGGCCGAGTCGGCGCGCGCGCTCGATATGGTCGAGGATGATGAACGTGCCGAGCGAGCGGCTCTCTGCGTCCGGCTCATAGAACGAGTAGACCATCGACAGGCCGTCGGCGAGGAAGTCGGTGAGGCAGACGCCGATGAGCGGGTTGTTCTCGGCCGGGTTCGAAAGCCGGTATTCGATGAGCCGGCTTTCCACATGGCTGTCTTCGATCATCATCGAATAATCGAGCACGGTCATGTCAGCCATGCCGCCGTCGCCGTGGCGGGCGTCGAGATAGCCGCGGAACAGCGAATATTGCTCGCTCGTCGGCTCGGTGCGCACGACCGAGGCAAGGAGGTCGCTGTTGGCGCTGAGGACGCGGCGCAGATTCCGCGATGGCGTGAATTCCGCGACCTTGACGCGGACGGAGACGCAGGCCCGGCAGTTCTCGCAGGCAGGCCGATAGGCGATGGTCTGCGAGCGGCGGAAGCCGGATTGCGTCAGTGTATCGTTCAGCGCCGTGGCGCGGCGCCCGACAAGATGGGTGAAGACTTTTCGCTCTTCCCGCTGCGGCAGATAGGGGCAGGGCGAAGGCGAAGTCAGATAAAATTGCGGCGCGTCGCGCAGTTCTCGCGTCAAGCCTGCCTCGTTAGGACTTTCTGCGGCGCGGGCCGAAGCAGCCCGCATGTTGCAAAGCTAACGCGTCCCGTGCCGCGCGCCTAGAAGAATCGTCAGGGAAGGTTACGGGACCCGGCGTGTGACCACCACGCCGGCCAGCATGTCATGCAGGCAGCGCTTGTCTTCGGCCAGCAGCGAAACGAGCAGGATCGGCGGAAACATCCAGCTCACATAGAAGAGCACGGCGTGCACCGCGGCGTAGAGGAAGGGGACGCGCGTACCGTCTGTGCGGCGAATTTCGAGATCCATCAGCCGCATGCCCGGCGTCGCCATGCGCCGGCCGGAGACGGTCAGGCCATTGTAGAAAAAGGCGACCAGCGGAAACAGCGGCGGCAGGACGACCAGCGACAGGCCGAGCGTCGCGACCAGCAGCGCCAGCCACAGAACGGAGGCGAGGACCGAGACGACGGCGAAATCAATCGCGACTGCCAGAATACGACGCGTCCGGACACCGGCCAGCGCCTCCCGAGGCAGCGCGACGCTGCGGAAGATCGGCTCTGAGACGCTTTGGAACTGGCTGGTCTGGCTCATGGCTTGCTCCATTTTCAATTCGGCTGCGGGCAAGGTTGCCGCCAGAATGTGGCCCCCGTTACATGGCAAGACAAGGGTGGTGATGCGGATTCCCGCCCCGCTGTCCGGGTGATTCATGAATATTCAGAAAGATTCCAGTCCTTGCGCCAAGCAGCCGCCAGCGGGCTACGTCCGCCTCGCCGATATCGCGCCGGGGATCGTGCAGGACATGCGCTATGCCGGGGTCGAGAATTTTCTCGGCCGGCCGGTGCCGGGCTATCGCGCGCCCTGCTGCTGGCTGCGGCAGGAGGCGGCCGCCGCGCTCAAGGCCGCGCATGAGGAAGCCGCGGCCGAGGGCCTGCGCCTCGTCGTCTACGATTGCTATCGCCCGCCGGCGGCGACGGCGGCCTTCATCGCCTGGTCGCAAGACCCGGCCGACCAGAAGATGAAGGCCGAATATTATCCACAACTCGACAAGAAAGACCTGTTCGAGCTCGGCTATATCGCCCGGCAATCGACACATACGACGGGCCTTGCCGTCGATCTCGCCTTCGAAGGCTTCGACTTCGGCACGCCCTTCGATCTGTTCGACGACAAATCCAACACCGCCGATCCGCGCGTCGCCGGCGCGGCGCGGCAGAACCGCGACCGCCTCGTCGCGCTGATGACGAAGTACGGCTTCGAGAACCTGCCGCACGAATGGTGGCACTTCACCTACAAAGGTGTCAGTGATCCGGTGCCGGTCGATTTCGAGGTGGCGTAAATTAGACCGTTTGCCTCAGGTGCTTCGCCACGCGCGGCGCAAAATAGGTGAGCACACCATCGGCGCCGGCGCGCTTGAAAGCGATGAGGCTTTCCAGAATCGCCCGCTCGCCATCGAGCCAGCCATTGGCGGCAGCCGCCATGATCATCGCGTATTCGCCCGAGACTTGATAGGCGAAGGTCGGCACGCCGAAATGCTCCTTCACTCGCGCTAGCACATCGAGGTAGGGCAGGCCCGGCTTGACGATGAGCGAATCCGCGCCTTCCTCGAGATCGATCGCGACTTCACGCAAGGCCTCGTCGGAATTGGCCGGGTCCATCTGATAGGTGCGCTTGTCTCCTGCCAGCGTGACGTTGGTGCCGACCGCCTCGCGGAACGGTCCGTAAAAGGCGGAGGCATATTTCGCCGCATAGGACATGATCTGCACATTCTCGAAGCCATGCGCGTCAAGCCCCGCGCGGATGGCACCGATGCGCCCGTCCATCATGTCGGAGGGGGCGATGATGTCCGCGCCCGCCTCAGCCTGGTTCAGCGCCTGCGCGACGAGCACCGCGACGGTTTCGTCGTTGACGATCTCGTTGCCGCGCAGGATGCCGTCATGGCCGTGGCTCGTATAAGGGTCGAGCGCGACATCGGTGATGATGCCGATCTCCGGCACCGCGCGCTTGATCGCGCGGGTCGCGCGGCAGACGAGATTATTTTCGTTCAGGGCCTCGTGGCCTTCGGGATCGCGCAGGGCCGGGTCGGTGTTGGGGAAAAGCGCGAGCGCCGGAATGCCGAGTTTGGCGGCCGCTTCGGCCTCGCGCACCGCGACATCGATCGAAAAGCGTTCGACTCCCGGCAGCGAGCCGATCGCTTGCATCTGGTTGTCGCCTTCGATGATGAAGATCGGCCAGATGAGATCGTTGACAGTCAACTCGTGTTCGCGCACCAGACGGCGCGACCAGTCCGCCTTGCGGTTGCGCCGCAGCCGCACCGGCAGATCGAGCCGGTTCGCGAGGGCATTCGTTTCGGGCTTCGGGCGCAGCGGCGCGGACATATTCGGCTCCTTGCCAAATTCCAGATTTGGGCAGATTTGCGCCGCCCTTTTAGCACGCCGGCGCAGGGCGCAGCGAATTTCTTCGCCGCGCGCGGCGCATTGCTGCCCTGCGCATTGACGCCGCCGTGCCCGCGCGGTTAATCGGGCATTATGAGCGATATCGAGATCACCAGCGTCAGGATCGGCCATTGCGGCCTCATCACGCTCGACCGGCCGCGCGCGCTCAATGCGCTGACGCATGAGATGGTCACGGCGATGGGCGCGGCGCTCGATGATTTCGCGCAAGATCCCGCGATCCGCACCGTGGCGGTGCGCAGCTCCAGCGCGCGGGCCTTCTGCGCCGGCGCCGACATCCGGCGCGTGTATGAACTGGGTAACGCCGGACGCCACGACGAACAGCTCGGTTTCCTGCGCGATGAATATCGCAACTGCTATCGTATCAAGTCCTATCCAAAGCCCTATGTCGCGCTGCTCGACGGCATTGTGATGGGTGGCGGCGCCGGTATCTCGGTCAATGGTGCGCACCGCGTCGCGGGCGACAGCATCACCTTCGCGATGCCGGAAACAGCGATCGGCTTTTTCCCGGATGTCGGCGCGACCTATTTTCTGTCGCGCTTGCCGCACAGGATCGGCGCCTATCTCGCGATGAGCGCCGGGCGCATCAATCTCGGCGATGTTCTGGCGCTTGGCCTTGCGACGACGCATGTGCCGTCCGCGCGCTTCGATGCGCTGATCGAGCAATTCGCCGCTGGCCAAGAGGCTGGCGCGGCGATCGCGGCCGAGAGCGTCGCACCGCCGCCATCCGACCTGCTGAAAGAACGTGAGGTGATCTCGCGGGCTTTCGCCTTTTCCAATCCGAAGCGGATTTTCACCGCGCTTGCCGATTTGGCGCATCGGGGCTCTACTTTCGCAGAAGACGCCTTATTAATCTTGCGTGCGCGTTCGCCGTCGAGTGTCGCGGTGGCGTTGCGGCAGGTGCAAATCGGTGCCGATCTCGGTTTCGGCGCTGCCTTGAACGTCGAATACCGCATTGCTGCCAAGATTTTGCGCAGTCATGATTTCTACGAGGGCGTCCGTGTGACGCTGGTCGATAAGGGTGACACGCCATCCTGGCAGCCGCCGTTGATCGAGGACGTGAGCGAGACAGATATCGACGCTTATTTCGCGTCTCCGGGTAATGAGGATTTGATGCTTCCTGCGGGTGCAGCATGAAGTTTTTTGCGCGCCGGGAGCGTGAGGAGCGCGCCGCGGAGCCCGGCGCGGCGATCAAACTCGGCGCCAAGCCGGCCGAGGCCGCCGCGCAGATGCAATGGGGATTGATCCTCGTCATCTTCATGCGCGTGCTGGCGGCGCTCTGGATTTTCCAGGGTCTGGCGGAATGGGCGCTGGTTCTGGTGCCGCAGAGATCGGTGCTTGAAGCTTTGCCCGCGGCGATGGCCGCGGCGGTGATTTTTTTCGCCATCGCCGATCTTGTCGCTGCGGTTGGCCTCTGGCTCGCGACACCCTGGGGCGGCGCGCTGTGGCTGTTCGCGGCAAGTTCGCAAATCTTCATCGCCATCGCGATCCGGAACTCGATCTCGATGGCATGGGTGGCGATCGACGTGATCCTGATCGCGTTCTATTTCGTTCTGACGTTCAACGCCGGGCGCGCCGGCGCGCAATACGCGGAGTGAAGTCCGGCGCGCCCGCGTGGCGCCGGAGCCGCAAAGCGGGCAAAGAAAATTTCCGCTATTTCGCGATCACGCGCATTCATCGTTATCGCATTCTTTCCAACTTTCGCGCCGCGCCGCCCGCGCTTTCGCGAGTGTGCCATCGCGCGACATAACAAGCAGGCTTAACAGGCTCTGAAATGGCGCGGCAAATGTTAAGCTCTGGCGCGGCGATTACATGCGTCCCTCTCGGGGTGCTTCACATTCTTGGTTTCCGCGTAACACATTCTAAAGTTAAGAAAACCGCCGCCTGCCGAGCGGCAGAGTAAAAATCGAATTTATTTCAAGATTGATTCACTGCATTCGCTAAACCTCTGATTCAGTTTGTTACTTAAACTCGTTTTCATTGGCGCTACTTATAGCTCATTGCTCATTGAGCCCGCGGCGTAGAGGAGGCTCGTTGTCAGAAGGGATGGGTCATGAACAGCATTTTGAAATCTGAGGTGATGCCGGCGCGCAGCACCAATCGTGTTGAAGTGAAGCCGGTCTATATCGAGGCTCTGACTCTTGTGGAGCGGCTGCATCGCCGCTTGCTCGATGTCATCAAGGATGAGTTCGATCGGCGCGGCCGCTGCGACGTAAATTCGGTGCAGGCGCTGCTGCTCTACAACATCGGCGACAAGGAATTGACCGCCGGCGAATTGCGCACACGCGGCTATTATCTCGGCTCGAACGTTTCTTACAACGTCAAGAAGCTTGTCGAGATGGGCTATCTGCATCATGCGCGTTCGCGGCTTGATCGCCGCTCGGTGCGCATCAGCCTCACGCCGAAGGGCAAGGAAGTGCACGACATCGTCACCTCGCTTTACGACAAGCACGTGCAGACGGTCGAGCAGATCGGGGGCATTTCGGTCGACGAGTTCAGCCGGCTCAACAATTCGCTCAACCGGCTTGAGCGGTTCTGGACCGATCAGATTCGTTTCCGCCTCTGACGCCTTCGCCTACGCCGCGCCGGCGGGACGCCCTTTCCGCCAATGTTCAAGTGGCGCTCCCACCTTCGGGGTTGGGGGCGCCGCTTTTGTTTTCAGGCTGTACATCCGCCGGGCAAGTCGCGCGATAAGTGCCCTAAAATTATGCGCCTGGGTCCAGTTTCGCCTTGCCACCGCGCCGTTTGCGCCGCGCCACAAAAACGCCGCCCATTTGGTGCCATTTGCAAAAGTGATTTGGCTTGATTTGCCCGAGCGTTCCATCAGTGGTTTTCGCGGCAACCTCTTGCGACGGGTCTCGAGGGGCACAGATTATGACTGTCAGGCGCGCCCGCATCGCGCATGCTCCGCTGACGGGTAGATGGCTGGCGGGCAGATGGCTGGAGAGTGCATTGGCAAGGTTTTCCGTTCGATTTTCGCCCTCCGGCCTGTCCCTGGCGGCCGCCAGTCTGATTCTGGCGCTGGGTGCCCCGCGTCTCGCCGCGGCGGGCGATGACGGGTTCGGCCAGGCCGAATGGGCGCAGCAATACGATGACGACGAGCATCTGGCCGTTCATCGCTCCACCACGCCGGTTCTTTCCCAGGCAACCTTCGACGCCACGGCGCTCGCGATCAGCCGCTACCAGGCGATCGTTTCGGCCGGCGGCTGGCCCAATGTGCTGGCGCAGCGTGTACTGCGGCTGGGCTCCCAGGGCGATGTCGTCGCGATCCTGCGCCGCCGTCTGGCCGCGTCCGGCGATCTCGACGCAAGCGCGGGCGATTCGCCGGTTTTCGACTCATTCGTCTTTGCCGCCGTCAAGCATTTCCAGGCTCGCCACGGGCTCCAGCAAACGGGCATCGTCGACAAGGACACACTTTCGGCCCTGAACGTGCCGGCCAATGTGCGGCTCAGCCAGCTGCAGATCAACCTGGTGCGGCTGAAGACCTATTCGGGCAATCTCGGCGACCGGTTCGTGATGGCGAACATCCCTGCGGCGGCCGTCGAGACGGTGGAAAATGGCGTCGTCGCCACGCATCATGTCGCCGGCGTCGGCCGCTTCGACCGCCAGTCGCCGGTCATGATGACCAAAGCGACCGATATCGATTTCAACCCGTTCTGGACCGTCCCGGCCTCGATCACCAAAAAAGACCTGATCCCAAGGATGCAGGCCGATCCGAATTATCTGACCGAGCACAAGATCCGCATCTTCGACAAGGCGGGGAACGAGGTGCAGCCGAACCAGATCGACTGGAACACGGATCAGGCGGTCAATTACATGTTCCGTCAGGACCCTGGCTCTGACGTCAACGCCCTCGGCGTGGTGCGGATCAATATTCCCAACCCCTATGGCGTCTATATGCACGATACGGCGGAGCGGGGTCTCTTCGGCGACGACTTCCGCTATATCTCCTCGGGCTGTATCCGTGTGCAGGACGTGCGTGACTATGTGGCCTGGCTTCTGAAGGACACGCCCGGCTGGGACCGCCAGCACATCAACGATGTCATTAATTCCGGGCAACAGGTCAAGGTGGAGCTGACCCCGCCGGTTCCGGTCTATTGGGTCTATATTACAGCCTGGGCGACGCCCGACGGCACCATCCAGTTCCGTGACGACATCTACCAGCGTGACGGTCTTGGCTCGGTCGCATCGGATGCTATGGAGCCGTCGCAGCTTCTCAAGGAGGAGCAAGCCCTGTCTTCGCCGCATCCGCAGGCGCAGCCGGGCGTCAACCGCACTGCTCTGCCGCCGCAAGCCTTGCCGGCGATGGACGAGCAATAGACCGCCTGACGGCGATTTTGCGTGCGCTGCAACAATAAGGGCCTGTAACCACAGGCCTCTTCGTCGCAGGCACGCTGTCTTCACGCTTTGAAAATGACGTGTTAAGGCCATCGGCCAAGCCGCGTCTGCGCGGCCTTTTTCTCCGCCGTCTGTCAGGATCCGCGCTCATGACCCTATCCGATGCCAGTGCCCAGTCCGCTTCCAACGCGTTCTTCTCCGCGCCTATCAGCGAGGCCGATCCTGAGGTCTCCGCCGCAATCGACAAGGAGCTTGGCCGCCAGCGTAACGAGATCGAGCTGATCGCTTCGGAGAACATTGTCTCCAAGGCGGTGCTCGACGCGCAGGGGTCGGTCCTCACCAACAAATATGCGGAGGGCTATCCGGGCCGTCGCTATTATGGCGGCTGCCAGTTCGTCGATATCGTCGAGACGCTGGCGATCGAGCGCGTGACGCGCCTGTTCGATTGCAAGTTCGCCAATGTGCAGCCGAATTCCGGCAGCCAGGCCAATCAAGCGGTGTTCCTGGCGCTGCTGCAGCCGGGCGACACGTTCCTCGGCCTCGATCTTGCCGCGGGCGGCCATCTGACGCACGGTTCGCCAGTCAACCTTTCCGGCCGCTGGTTCAAGCCGGTCGCCTATGGCGTGCGCAAGGACGACAACCGCATCGATCTCGAGCAGGTTGCCCGTCTCGCGCAGGAGCACAAGCCGAAGCTCATCATCGCCGGCGGCTCGGGCTATCCGCGCTTCTGGGATTTCGAGAAGTTCCGCCAGATTGCCGACTCGGTCGGCGCTTATTTCTTCGTCGATATGGCGCATTTCGCCGGCCTCGTGGCGGGCGGTGTGCATCCGTCGCCGTTCCCGCACGCCCATGTCGTCACCTCGACGACGCACAAGACCTTGCGCGGCCCGCGCGGCGGTCTCGTCCTCACCAATGACCCGGACATCGCCAAGAAGATCAATTCGGCGGTGTTCCCCGGCTTGCAGGGCGGCCCGCTGATGCATGTCATCGCCGGCAAGGCCGTCGCCTTCGGCGAAGCCCTGAAGCCCGGCTTCAAGGTCTATGCGCGCCAAGTCGTCGAGAATGCCAAGGCACTCGCCGCGACGCTCGTCGGTGGCGGCTATGCGATCACCTCTGGCGGCACCGACAACCATCTCATGCTGGTCGATCTGCGGCCGAAGAGCCTCACCGGCAAGGCCGCCGAGCAGGCTTTGGGCCGCGCCCACATCACCTGCAACAAGAACGGCGTGCCCTTCGACACGGCCAGCCCGATGGTCACCTCCGGCATCCGTCTCGGCACGCCGGCCGGCACCTCGCGCGGCTTCGGCGTCGCGGAGTTCAAGAAGATCGGCGAATTGATCATCGAGACGCTTGATGGCCTGGCCAAGAACGGCGAAGCTGAGAACGGCGCCGTTGAAGCTGCGGTGAAAGCGCAAGTCGAGGAGCTGACGCACCGGTTCCCGATCTACTAGAGCATCGTGGGCGTCCGGCCATTCTGGCTGGACGCCTCGTGATCTGAGGAGCCCCGATGCGTTGCCCATATTGCGGCAGTCTCGAAACCCAGGTCAAAGATTCGCGGCCGACGGAGGACGCCTCGTCCATCCGCCGCCGGCGCGTCTGCCCGGACTGCGGCGGCCGCTTCACCACGTTCGAGCGCGTGCAATTGCGCGAACTCACCGTCGTGAAGAAAACCGGGCGCCGCGTCCCGTTCGACCGTGACAAGCTGATGCGCTCGATCGAGGTCGCGCTGCGCAAGCGGCCCGTGGATGCCGAGCGGGTCGAGCGCATGGTCTCCGGCATCGTCCGCCAGCTCGAAAACCAGGGCGAGCCCGAAGTGCAGAGCGAGCGCATCGGCGAGCTGGTCATGGAAGGCCTGCGCTCGCTCGACAGCGTGGCCTATGTGCGCTTTGCCTCCGTCTATCGCAATTTCCGCGAGGCGCGAGACTTCCACACATTGATCGACGAACTCTCGCAGGCCGATCCGGACGAGCCGCCGCCGCCGAAACCAAAATTATCGACGCGCGCCTGATGTCGCGGGTTCGGTGCATATTGGCATGACGGACGATGCCCGCTTCATGGCCGCCGCGCTCAATTTCGCGCGGCGCGGCTTGGGTCGTGTCGCGCCCAATCCCGCCGTCGGCGCGCTGATCGTCAGGGATGGCGTCGTTATCGGCCGCGGCGCGACCGCGCCCGGCGGCCGCCCGCACGCGGAAGTGCTGGCGCTGAAAGAGGCGGGCCCCGCCGCAGCCGACGCCACGCTTTATGTGACGCTCGAACCCTGCAGCCATCACGGCCATACGCCGCCCTGCGCCGACGCGATCATCGCGGCTGGCGTGGCGCGGGTCGTCTCGGCGCTGGAGGACCCCGATCCGCGCGTTGCCGGGCTGGGCCATCGGCGCCTGCGCGCCGCGGGCATCGCCGTCGAGACCGGGCTTCTGGCGGAGGAAGCGCGGCGGGCCAATCTCGGCCATATCCTGCGCGTCACCGCCGGGCGGCCGATGGTGACGCTGAAACTGGCCGAGACGGCGGACGGCTTCGCCGCCGGGCCAGCGGACGCGCCGCGGCTCAAGATCACCGGCGCGGTCGCAAATAGCCGCGTGCATATGCTCCGCGCGTTGCATGATGCGGTGATGGTCGGCGCGGGAACGGCGCGGGCCGACGATCCGCAATTGACCGTGCGGCTGCCGGGCCTCGAGGAGCGCAAGCCTTTGCGGATCGTGCTCGACTCGCATCTTCGTTTGCCAGTGTCGTCGCGGCTCGTGCAAACGGCGCGCAGCCATCCGACTCTGATCATCGCGGCGGAAGGTGCCTCGCAGGAGGCCGCCGCGCGGCTCGCCGATCACGGCGTCGAAGTCGCATGGGCGAAGGCCGATTCCAGTGGGCGGATTGATCTCAATGCCGCGCTGACCTTGCTCGGCGCGCGCGGGCTGACACGGATTTTCTGCGAGGGCGGCCCGCGTCTCGCCGCGGCCCTGATCGCCTGCGGACTGGCGGACGAGGTGATTATATTCCAAAGTCCGGCGCGCCTCGGCCAGGCGGGCCTGCCGGCGCTCGACGCGCCAAGCCGCGCGGCGCTCGTCGATTCCGCGCTCTACCGGCCCGTGGGGCAGGCCAGCGCGGGCGAGGACATTATTCGCGAATACGAACGGATCATCTGAATGTTCACGGGGATCATCACCGATGTTGGCACGGTCGAATCCGTCGTTGCCGAAGGCGCGTTGAAACGGGTGCGTATTTCTTGCGCCTATCCGGCGAAGTCGATCGACATCGGTGCCTCGATCGCGACGGGTGGCCCGTGTCTTACGGTCGTGGCGCGGGGCGAAGCAGGCGGTCGCACCTGGTACGATGTCGATGTAGGAGCCGAGACGCTGGAACGCACGAATGCGGGCGCCTGGGAGCCCGGCACCAGGCTCAATATTGAACGCTCCTTGAAGATCGGCGATGAGCTCGGTGGCCATATCGTCACCGGCCATATCGACGGCGTGGCGAAAATCGTTTCGGTCGCACCGTTCGACGGCATGTCGCGCTTTGTCTTGGCCGCGCCCGCGCCACTCGCCCGTTTCATCGCCGAAAAGGGCTCGGTTGCGCTCGACGGCACGTCGCTGACGGTCAACAGCGTCGACGGCAACGAATTCTCGGTTCTGCTCATTCCGCATACGCTGGCGGTGACCACCTGGGGCGCGCGCAAGGCGGGCGACGGGGTCAACCTTGAAGTCGATCTCATGGCGCGCTATGCCGCTCGCCTCGCGGAGACGAAGTAGGGGTCATCGCATGTCGGCGTATTGGCGGATGTTCGCCGGTTACAATGCCTGGGCGAACGCGCTTGTTTATGAGCGCGCCGCCGGCCTCAGCGATGCCGATTATCGCGCCGATCGCGGGGCTTTCTTCAAATCGGTGCATGGCACGCTCAACCATCTGCTGGTCACCGACCGCATGTGGATGCGCCGCTTCACCGGCGAGGGAGAGATGGTGTCGCAGCTCGACGCCATTTTGCATGAATCGCTCGCGGATTTGCACGCCGCGCGAATCCGCGAAGACGAGCGCATCATGGCTTTCGTCGCGGGGCTTGACGCGGCGCGCCTCAAAGCGCCTTTGCGCTATGAGTCCATTTCGAAACCCGCCCGGATCGAACAGGAATTGGAAACGGCTTTGGCGCATTTCTTCAATCATCAGACGCATCATCGCGGCCAGGTTCACGGCCTTCTGACAAATCTTACGGGTGAAGGGCCTGTCCTCGATCTTGTCGCCTATCAGCGGCAGGCGGGCCTCGCCCAAAGCCGCAGCGTGGCGTAAGAGCTGTCATGGCCAAGCCCCAACGCGACGAAAAGTCTCCCGAGCACAGTGTCGATGGCGCGCGCTTCCTGATCGTCGAGGCGCGTTATTACGAGGAGATTGCGGCGCATCTGCTCGACGGTGCGATTGCGGCGCTCAAGGCGGCGGAGGCGCGTTACGTCTGCTGGCAGGTGCCGGGCGCTCTCGAAATTCCGATCGCGACGAAGATCGCACTCGACATGGCGCGCACGGCCGGCGCGCCGTTTCAGGGTGCCATTGCGCTCGGCTGCGTCGTGCGCGGCGAGACGGCACATTTCGAGATTGTCGCGGGCGAAAGCGCGCGTGCGCTGATGGACCTCGCGCTCGCGGAAAAATTGCCGCTCGGCAACGGCATTCTCACGGTCGAGAACATGGAACAGGCTTTGGTGCGGGCCGATCCGAAGCAGGGCGACAAGGGCGGCGATGCGGCGCGTGCCGCGCTGGCGCTGCATCGTCTTCAAGCCGGGCAGGGATCGCTCTGATGGCGCGCGCTCCGCAACGCGCCGCCGCGCGGCTTGCCACCGTGCAAGCGCTCTATCAGATGGAAGTCTCGGGCAAGGGCTTGGCTGAAACACAGTCCGAGTTCGAATCCTTCTGGATCGGCAACGAGATCGAAGGCGCGCAATATAACGAGGCGGAGATCGCCTTTTTCCGCGACATTCTCTCCGGCGTGCTGGCGGAGCAGGGGCCGATCGATCGCGCCGTCGACAGAACGCTCGCCAAGGGCTGGCCGCTGGTGCGCGTCGATGCGGTCATGCGCGCGATCCTGCGCGCCGGCAGCTATGAATTGCTGAAGCGCAAGGATGTGCCGGCGCGTGTCGTCATCAAGGAATATGTCGATGTCGCCGGCGCGTTTTTCGAGCGCGACGAGGCGGGCATGATCAATGCGGTGCTCGATGCACTGGCGCGGGAATATCGGACGGAAGAGTTTCAGGAGCGGGCTTAGGCGGTTGTCCGGGCCTCAGTTTTTTAACGTGCGGCCGTTTTGCGCCCATCCGGGTCATTTGTTCATAGTTTCAGATAAGCTCTAAGCTAACGCGACGCGGAGCGGACTCGATTCGGTCTGGCGAACGGTGTGCAATCGAGATATCGCTAAGATAACAAGTAAGATTATTGAATGATCGCCGTAAGATAATGTCAGTCGCCCAAATCCTTCTCCAAGTCGCAGCGTCGATCTTCGGCGGCTGGCTTGCCGCAATATTCTCGTTGCGGATATTCCGTAGTCAGAGGGTTTGGGAGCGAAAGGCCGAAGCATACACCGCAATCTTCGACGCGTTGTACGACATGGCTCGATGGTACGATGAGCATTTCGATGCAGAAATAAGCGGTCGCGAGTTATCGGAAGATAAGAAAAGCGAACTATCGAAAGCCTACATGGCCGCGAAGGAAAAGCTCAAAAGACGAATCGCTTCTGAGACCTGGCTCCTTCCAGAAGTTGCCTCACAAAGGCTTGAAGATCTCTTCAAGCGCCTCTCAATTGAGAGAAACGATTGGTTTAAGATGCTTGATGAGGACAGTTACTCTATTTCCATGGCAACCCTCGATTTGCGCCTAATGGTTCGTGAGGATTTGGGCCTTGAAGGTTCTCGGCTGGCCGTCCTGACGAAGCAGTTATCTTCACGCTTCACGGAACTCTCATCGCGTCTCGCACGATCGGAAAAGCAAAAGTCGTGATGGTCTCCGCATAGTACTGAATCGATGCCGACGTGTTTGCGGAGTTGCCGCGATCGGCCGGAAACGTTGTGGGGGTTTCGGAAGAAAGCTTAAGCAAAAATGGCGCTGCGCGCGAATGGAGTCCGCGATATGCCAACGGTTACGGAATCAGCTTTAGCAGTAATTCGAAACCGCACGATAACAATTTATGCATCGGGTTCGACTGCGGGCGAGGACCATGCCTTGCTTGAATCTAGGAAGAAAATATTTGCAACATTATTGAACCGACTGGCGGAGCTTCACATCAATCGACCGCCGCCGGAATCTTTTTATATTGGCGAGCCATATATAGAGGATGAGCACAAGGTCGCGTGCATAATCAGCGCAAATTTTGTCTTCCCCGCCTATATCGAACCTGTCGATTTTTGGCTCTATGGCGCGCGCGTCATGGCGGTCCAGCACGGACACATTCTGCACGTTCAGATTCACAAGCGCATATCACAGCAGCTATGGGACGATGTGAGGCTACAAATTCCATTCAAGGAAAAATTTTTGATCGGATATCTGGCCTCATACATGCCAGCTATCAACAGACGTCTAATTGATAACAGACACTATGAAGGACACCTGTTGTCTCGGACCTTTGCGATGTTTGAAGCGGTCCGCGTGAGTGTGAGCGTACAGGGCCGGCACCTACCATTGAGCTGGCCGATTAGTTTTCTGCCTTTTCCACCTAGTGCAGCCTTGGCAAACAATGTTCGCGCCACTTACGTTTACGAATTTGTCGATTCTATAAATGCATATTTCACGTCAGATTTTGACGATTGTATACGGCGTTTAGTGACCTCGGCAGAAAACCTTTTTGAGGTACGAGGTTGGAAGACCCGCACGTCGCCGAAGACGTTGTTTCGAAAAATCCTACGATTGCTTGGATTCAAGTCGAAGACGTCTAACTCATTTCGTCGCATTTTGACGGAATACGTGAATGACGGGTCTCTAGCGGGCGAAGTTGTGACCGAAAATATGGAATTCATTTATACCATCAGAAATAAGATAGTGCATGCCGGATTTCGGATGAGCACCACAAGCGGCCAATTTTGCGATAAGGCAATTGCCACACTAAAATATATGATAGCAAGACATTGCCAAGATATGATCATATCGCGGTACGTTGATACGCTTTATATGCAATTCAGAATGCAATGCTCCGAGTTAGGGGAGATGTATAATCTCGGCGTTATAGAAAAGCGTCGCAAGGATGACGGGAACAGCGAAACGCCGGTCATCGACTCGGCCGCTGCTTTTAATAGCTTCATGTTTCAAGCTTTGAGATTTACTGAGCTGGATAAGCTTTCCATCTAACGGTAAAGTACCAAGAGAAGGACAATAATAAGCCCCACACGGTGCAACGTTGGCGACCATGTTTGCCGCTGCGCGCATGCCTGCAAGCGTCACAAGCAATTCAGATAACCGATATGCGCGCCGTATCCGCGCAATAAGGTTCGCGCGTCTGTCGCGGCCTCGGCGGTTGTACATGGCGCCACTCAGGCGGACGGTCTCGTATGGAAGGCCCCAATCGTTCCCTGCATGGGCGTGAGAACTTAATAGGAAGTTCCAGACCAGACCGACAGGTTTCGGCCCGAAGCGGATATTTTCCTGAATACAAAGGGTGCGATGAGCGAAAGGCGCATGTCATGACCCGTCCCGGTGAAGACGAGATCATTGAAAAATATTTCGCGCCGCTCTCCGGGCCGGCCGGTCTCGGTCTCGCCGACGATGCCGCTGCTTTCGCGCCGCCTCCGGGTCAGGATCTCGTCGTCACCAAGGATATGCTCTGCGCCGGCGTGCATTTCTTCGCCGACGATCCGCCCGGCGCGATCGCCCGCAAGGCTTTGCGTGTCAATCTTTCCGATCTTGCCGCGAAGGGCGCGGAGCCGCTTGGCTTCCTGCTCGGTCTCGCGCTGCCGGACGATTGGACGCCCGATTGGCTGGCCGCCTTCGCCGCCGGATTGGGGGAGGACGCGGCGGCCTATCGCTGCCCGCTCATTGGCGGCGATACGGTGAAAAGCCCTGGCGCCCTGACGCTCTCGATCACGGCGCTCGGCAGCGTGCCGGCTGGCCTGCGGCTCACGCGGAGCCGCGTGGCGGAGAACGATATTCTTTACGTCTCCGGGACCATCGGCGACGCGGTTTTGGGTTTGGGCCTGCGCGGCCTGCCGCCACCGGCTTGGGGGCTGGAGCTGAGCGCCGAATCGCAGGTGTTCCTGCGCGAGCGCTATCTTCTGCCGCAGCCGCGGCTCACGCTCCGCGCGGCTTTACGGGCCTCGGCACATGCCGCGATGGACATATCGGACGGACTGGCGGGCGATCTCGCCAAAATGCTGCGCCTGAGCGGGCTGACGGCCGAGATCGGGGAAGTTCCATTTTCCGCGGCGGCGCAGGAAGCCCTCAGGGCCGAGGACGGGCTGATCGCGGCGTTGCTCACCGGTGGCGACGATTACGAGATTCTCGCGGCCGTCCCGCCGGACATGGCCGCCAGCTTCGAACGGGCCGCGGCGGCGGCGCAAGTTCCGGTTCGCCGCATCGGCGTCGCGCGGCGGGGCACAACTCCACCCGTCTTCCATGATACCGCGGGCCGCGCCATCCAGCTCAAGTCCTTGTCTTACGGCCACTTTTAGGCACCGTCTGGTGCTGGCTCCTCCTTCGTCCGTAGGATTGCACTAGATCGCGCTTTCGATCATGCTGCCGCGCACGGGCGGCGTGCCGACCGTTGAAGGGGGCGATTGGAAATTGGCGGCCGTCCCGCGGCCTTGCCTTTTTGACTTGTTCCCGATCACACGCGCGAGAAACAAGCCGGGTAAAAATCCGGCAGCGCATTCGTAATGAAGGGCGGAAATCGATGCTTGCAATTTGGATTATTATCGCCGCGGGGGTCTTGGCCGTCGCCTATGGAATTTGGACCGCGACGGAGCTTTTGAAAGCGGACGCCGGCTCACCGCGGATGCAAGAAATCGCGGCAGCGATCGCGGAAGGCGCGCAAGCCTATCTCAAGCGCCAATATACGACCATCGCCATCGTCGGCGTCGTGATCTTCATCGTTCTTGGCCTTCTGCTCTCCTGGACGGTTGCCATCGGCTTCCTGATCGGCGCGGTCCTCTCCGGCGCGGCAGGTTTCATCGGCATGAACGTCTCGGTGCGCGCCAATGTCCGCACCGCGCAGGCCGCCTCGAAATCGCTCGGCGCCGGCCTCGACATTTCGTTCAAGGCGGGCGCTGTCACCGGCATGCTGGTTGCCGGTCTCGCGCTGCTCGGCGTGTCGGTCTATTTCTGGGTTCTGACGGGCCCGCTCAAGCTTGCGCCGAATGACCGCGAGGTTGTCGATGCGCTCGTCGCGCTCGGCTTCGGCGCTTCGCTCATCTCGATCTTCGCCCGTCTCGGCGGCGGCATCTTCACCAAGGGCGCCGATGTCGGCGCCGATCTCGTCGGCAAGGTCGAGGCCGGCATTCCGGAAGACGATCCGCGCAATCCTGCGACGATCGCCGACAATGTCGGCGACAATGTTGGCGATTGCGCCGGCATGGCCGCCGATCTCTTTGAGACCTATGTCGTGACGGTCGTCGCGACCATGGTGCTGGCGGCGATTTTCTTCGCCGGCGAAGTCACGCTGACGCGGACGATGCTCTACCCGCTCGCGATCTGCGCGGCGTGTATCGTGACCTCGATCGCCGGCACGTTCTTCGTCAAGCTCGGCGAGACCAATTCGATCATGGGCGCGTTGTACAAAGGCCTCATCGCCACAGGCGTTCTATCTATTGTCGGCCTCGCGGTCGCGACCCAGTTCTCAGTCGGCTGGGGCGAGATCGGCGTCGTTGAGGGCCATACGATCACCGGGCTGCATCTCTTCCTCTCCGGTCTGTTGGGCCTCGCCGTGACGGGGCTCATCGTCGTTATCACCGAATATTACACCGGCACCGGAAAACGGCCGGTGATCTCCATCGCGCAGGCGTCGGTGACGGGCCACGGCACCAATGTCATTCAAGGGTTGGCGGTTTCGCTTGAGGCGACGGCGCTGCCGGCGCTGGTGATCGTCGGCGGCATTATCTTCGCCTCGCAGCTCGCGGGCCTGTTCGGCATCGCCATCGCGGTGACGACCATGATCGGCCTTGCCGGCATGATCGTCGCGCTCGATGCTTTCGGTCCGGTGACCGACAATGCCGGCGGCATCGCAGAAATGGCGGGCCTGCCGAAAGAGGTGCGCCATTCGACGGACGCGCTCGACGCGGTCGGCAATACGACCAAGGCCGTCACCAAGGGTTACGCGATCGGCTCGGCCGGCCTCGGCGCTCTGGTGCTTTTTGCCGCCTACACCAACGACATCAAGCATTTCACCGAGAGCGGCGTGGCCTACTTCAAGGATGTCGGGACGGTCAATTTCGACCTTTCCAACCCCTATGTCGTGGCCGGGCTGATCTTCGGCGGCATCATCCCCTATCTCTTTGGCGGCATCGCCATGACAGCGGTGGGCCGCGCGGCGGGCGCGGTGGTCGAGGAAGTGCGCCGGCAGTTCCGCGAGAAGCCCGGCATCATGGCCGGCACCGACCGGCCCGACTACGGCCGCGCCGTCGATATGTTGACCAAGGCGGCGATCAAGGAAATGATCGTGCCGTCGCTGCTGCCGGTGCTGGCGCCGCTCGTCGTCTATTTCGGCGTGCTGTTCATCTCCGGCTCGAAGGCATCGGCTTTCGCGGCGCTCGGCGCCTCGCTGCTTGGCGTCATTGTCAACGGCCTGTTCGTGGCCATCGCCATGACCTCGGGCGGCGGCGCCTGGGACAATGCCAAGAAGAGCTTCGAGGACGGCTTCGTCGACAAGAACGGCGTCACGTGGGTCAAGGGTTCGGAGGCGCACAAGGCTGCAGTCACCGGCGACACGGTCGGCGATCCTTACAAGGATACCGCGGGACCGGCGGTAAACCCGGCGATCAAGATCACCAATATCGTCGCGCTGCTGCTGCTCGCCGTTCTGGCGCATTGACGGGCGCATCGCGCCGTCAGCGACACGCAAACCTCTCCCGCACGCGGGAGAGGGGATTTTTGAACATCGAGGGAAGCGCGCGCGGTCTACTGGAAGTTCAGCAGATTCTTGAACATGCCTGTCAGGATCGCAGAATCGGCGCCGCCGGTCGGGGTCGTGCGGGTGACGAAATCGAAGACCTTGCCGTCCTTCAAGCCGTAATCGGCGAGCCGCGTGACCTTCTTGTCTTTGTCGAAATAGACAGCCAGAACGTGCTGGCTGGTGATCTTCGGGTCCATGAAGGCGTATTGGCGCTCGGTTTTCTGGGTAATGTAATACCAGGCGCTGCCGCCGACTGTCGAAGTCGTCGAAGGGGTGCCGAGCACGACCAGAACCTGCTCCGCCGAAGAGCCGATCTTGACCTGGGCGAGCAGGCTGGGGTCGAGCTGATAGCCGTGAACGACGTCGCCATCGTAGCCAAGGCAGCCGGACAATGTGGTGGCAAGACCGAGACAGAGGCCGAGACGGAATATGTGACCGATTGCCTTCACGCGGCGCTTGCGCGCGGCCGTCCGTCCCTGCACTTCGGCCGCACTTTGCAAAATCATTCGTTGAAACTCCGGGGCCTCAGATCGCGTATAACGCGACCGACTTCTAATATCTTGGAGTGGGGATTTTCGCGAAAAACCAATACTCACTTTTCGCACCCGCTCCTGTTGCCAAATGCGCGTTGCTTGGCAATTCTTCATTATGCCGGGCTTGGTGCTGCCTATCCCCCGCAACAGCGGAAATCAAGGCCGCGGCTCGCCCCGCCCAAGTCGCGACATGAGTCTTTAAAGTCATGATTTTTGGACTTTTCCGGGGCAGAGGCAATACCCGTATCATCGAGCGGCTGCACGGCGAGATCATCGCCGCCGCGCGCGACCCGGTTTTGTTCACGGCTTACGGCATCGCCGACAATCTTGACGGACGTTTCGAATCGATCGCCCTGCATGCCATCCTGCTGCTACGGCGGCTGAAGCACTTGCCGCCGCCCGGGCCGGAGATTGCGCAGGATCTCGCCGACGCGATTTTCCGCCATTTCGATCTCGGCTTGCGGGAGGCGGGCGTCAGCGACGTCGCCGTACCGCGGCGCATGCGCGATCTGGCCGAGGCTTTTTTCGGCCGCGCCAGCACCTACAATGCGGCGCTCGACCAGAGCGGTCCGGCAGGGCAGGCGGCGCTCGCCGCGGCACTGTCGCGCAATGTCTTCGGCGGCGCGGCCGATGGCGCCCGGCTGGCGGCTTTTGTCAGGGATCGCGAGGCCGGCCTTGCGCAAATGTCGCTCGCAGAAATTCTCGAAGGCCCTATATTCCGCGCAAAGGCTGCCTAGCGCGCTTTCGGGATCGGAGGGAATTCCTCCGCCAAGAAATCGCCAACTGAAGATAGAATGTGTTTCGGCCGCGAAAGTTATCAACTTTCCGGAACACGCCGGAAGAGGTGCTGCGATGAGTAAAGAACACCCCGACGTACCGCAGAAGATCTTTTCGCATCCCGTTCGAGTCGATGAAATCCCGGAGCAGGGAATCGACGTCAGCCTCAGCGCCGACGCGCCGACGCGGGAGGCGCTCGCCAAGGCCGACCGGCTCGTCGGCATCGCCGCGCTCGATGCGGATTTCCATGTCGCGCGGCAGGGGCTTTCGCAGTTCAATGTCACGGGAACGGTGCAGGCGAAGATCACCCAAATCTGTGTGCTGACCCTCGAGCCGTTCGATAGCGATGTCGTCGAGGAAGTCGATGTCGATTTCGCCGAACCCTCCGAGGCAGAGCGTGCCGCGGCGGAGGCCGATGCCCTGTCGGGAACCGCCCATCCGGCCGACCGCGATCCGCCCGATCCGATCGAGGATGGCGCGATCGACCTCGGCGCGCTGGCGGCCGAATTCCTCGCGCTGGGTCTTGATCCTTATCCGCGCAAGCCCGGCGCCGAATTCGCTGCCGTCGCCGATCCGCACGACGTTGCGGAACGGCCCTTCGACGTGCTCAAGAAGCTGACCGGCCAGTCGTGATCCGGCCGCGCTTGCGGCGTGGCGCGCTTTGGCTTAGCGGATCAGGCCGCAGCCGGCGCCACGGCCGGACTGAGGAGCGTTTATGACCAAATCGGTGCGGATCGCGATCGACGCCATGGGGGGCGATCACGGCCCAGAGGTGATTTTGCCGGGCGCCGCGCTCGCGCTCGCCCAGCACGCCGATCTCGAATTCATCTTTTTTGGCGATGAAGCACGGATCAAGCCGCTGCTCGCGGCCAATCCGCGCCTCGCGGCTGTATCGAGTTTCCGGCACACGGATGTTGAAATCCGCATGGACGACAAGCCGAGCCAGGCGTTGCGCAACGGCCGGCGTACCTCCTCCATGTGGCAGGCGCTCGAAGCGGTCAAAAAAGATGAGGCCGATGCGGCTTTTTCCGCCGGCAACACCGGCGCGCTGATGGCGATGGCGAAAGTCTGCCTGCACATGATTCCGGCCATTGACCGGCCGGCTATCGCGGTTTTGTGGCCGACGCTGCGCGGCGAGTCGATCGTGCTTGACGTTGGGGCCTCGATCGGCGCCGACGCGCAGCATCTTGTCGATCTGGCGATCATGGGGTCCGCGATGGCCCGCATCGTCCTTTCATTGGCGCGGCCGACGGTCGGCCTTCTCAACATCGGCGTCGAGGAAGTGAAGGGCATCGAGGAGGTGAAGGCCGCCTCGCGCATTCTGCGCGAAACGCCCTCAGCAGATTTCGATTATCGCGGCTTCGTCGAGGGCGACGACATCGGCAAGGGGACGGTCGACGTCGTCGTGACCGAGGGCTTCTCCGGCAATATCGCGCTGAAGACCGCCGAGGGGACGGCCAAGCAGATCAGCGCCTATTTGCGCGAGGCGGTGCGTGGCAGCTTTGCCTCGAAGGTTGGCTATTTCTTCGCGCGGCAGGCGTTTCAGGCGCTCGGGGACAAGATGGACCCGCGCCGCGTCAACGGCGGCATTCTGCTCGGCCTTGAAGGCGTCGTCGTCAAAAGCCACGGAGGTTCCGACGCAGTCGGGACGGCGCGCGCGCTGGAAATCGGCTACGAAATGGTCCGCGACCAACTTCTGCGCAAAATCCAGAATTCGCTCTCCGACCGTGGCGAGGCCGATGCGGCGCGCATCGCGGCCTCGGAGGACGATGCCGTGCGCCCGTGAGGCCGCGGCGCGTTCGGACGCGCTCAAGTTCGGGCTTCTGCCGGGACCAAAAATGCTCTAGAGCGTGGGGCGAAAAAAGCGGAGACCGGCCTTTCGCGCACATCCCGGCCCAACCCATCAGGATTGGCCGCATTACCCAGGCTTAGCTCGAACCAACCTCAACGCCGCGCGATCTCGGCCCGCGTCACACCGCTTGGCATTAGGAACATCTCTTTGACCCGATCGCAGAATGCTGTCCTCCGCTCCGTCGTCACCGGCCTTGGGTCGTATTTGCCAAAGCGGATTTTGAGCAACGCCGATCTCGAGAAGATGCTCGACACGAGCGATGCCTGGATCACCCAGCGCACCGGCATCAAGCTGCGCCATATCGCTGCCGAGGACGAACGGACCTCGACGCTGGCGACGTACGCCGCCGAGGCAGCGCTCGCCGACGCCGGCCTCAAGGGCGAGGACATCGATCTGCTGATCGTCGCCACGGCGACGCCGGACTTTACTTTCCCCGCCGTCGCAACGCAGGTGCAGGCCGCGATCGGAATGACGGGTGGTGTTGCCTTCGACCTTCAGGCGGTCTGTTCGGGCTTCGTCTTCGCGCTGACGACGGCGGACAAATATCTGACCTCGGGATCGCACAAGCGGGCCCTCGTCATCGGCGCCGAGACGTTTTCGCGGATTCTCGATTGGCAGGATCGCGGAACCTGCGTGCTTTTCGGCGACGGCGCGGCGGCCGTTGTAGTCGAAGCGCAGCCGGGCGAGGGGACGAGCGCCGACCGCGGGGTTTTGACCGCGCATCTGCGCTCCGACGGCCGGCATCTGTCGAAGCTTTACACCGACGGAGGTCCATCCTCGACGGGAACTGCGGGGCATGTCCGTATGGAAGGCCGTGAAGTCTTTAGGCTAGCCGTAACTATGGTTACTGATGTGGTGGATGCCGCCTTCGCCGCGACCGGCACGACAGCGGAAGAACTCGACTGGTTCGTGCCGCATCAGGCCAATGCCCGTATCATCGACGCCTCTGCGGAAAAGCTCGGAATCGCTCCCCACAAGGTCGTGAAGACAGTCAGCTTTCATGGCAACACATCGGCGGCTTCGGTACCCTTGGCGCTGAGCGCCGCGCGCGACGACGGGCGCATCAAGCGGGGTGACCTTGTCATGGTCGAGGCTATGGGCGGCGGCTTTACCTGGGGCGCGGCACTCATTCGCTGGTAGATACGAGCGTCGGCAAGTAGAGGCCTCCGACGCATTGACAACGTTGTGTCATATCGCATTTCGCGTAAGACTTTCAGTCTATTGCTTTAACGTGCCTTTTGCGTCAGAGTTTGAGCAATAACGGGCACTAGCGCCATGATTGCGGGACGGGGATGCGGGGCCGATCAAATGTCAGAAGGATTTTCTCCTCGGGAGACGGTTCAAATTATGCCGCCGTCGCCCGCAATGACTTGGATCGTTGTTGAATAATCTGACGGGTTATCATTATTGAGAGCAAAATCGTCACGCTCAAAAATCATCGAGTCTGAAAATGGTCAAAAGTGAATTGTCGACAACGATTCCTCAGCCCGAGAATTTCGCAGGAGTTCTCGCGAGCGCCAAAAACGGCGAGGGATCGCAAACGGTGACGCGGGTCAATCTTGCCGAAGTCGTTTATCAGCAGGTCGGCCTCTCGCGAAAGGAATCCGCGGCGCTTGTGGAACAGGTTCTCGACGAAATCACGGAGCGACTGATCACGGGCGAAGCCGTGCGGCTTTCCTCTTTCGGCTCGTTCAGCGTGCGCCATAAAGGCCAGCGCGTCGGACGCAATCCGAAGACCGGTGTTGAAGTGCCGATCAAGGAACGCCGGGTGCTTGTGTTTAAATCCTCGAATCTGCTTAAAGCGCGGATCAATGGCGTTCCCGCCAAGCCAGAATCCGAGTAAAGTGATTCGCATTACAGTGCGTTGAATCCGGCTTGCCTGCGCCGGCAAAGCGATCGCGTCGCCGTCATCGCATGACAGCCGATATTCCATGTGCGACTGCTGGCGGTTCTGAAAATCAGCGCATGCGTCGTATGAACTTGCATGGTTGCGGTGGCCGCGAACGAGCGAGCTTTGCCGGAACGGGAGCAACCGGGTTTGGCGATGGAAAAAACAGCGGACGCTTTTCGAACCATCAGCGAGGTCGCCGAAGACCTCGATCTTCCGCAGCATGTCTTGCGATTTTGGGAAACGCGCTTCACGCAGATCAGGCCGCTGAAGCGTGGCGGCGGCCGACGCTATTACCGGCCTGAGGACGTCGATCTTCTGCGTGCCATCCGACGCCTGCTCTATAGCGAGGGCTATACGATCAAGGGCGTGCAGAAAATCCTCAAGGAGCAGGGCGCGCGGGGTGTCATCATAGCCTGGCGCGGCGACGCCGATCTGGTGCCGATGGACGAACTGCCGGTGGAGGTCAAGCTGGACCTCGCGGCGCGGAGCGAGCCGTCGCGTGAAACTCCGGTTCGGGATGCGGATGAGCCGCACGATTTTGCGTTCGGAGAACTGCACAATGCAGTTGCGGCGTCAGGCTATGGTGGCGAATCCGCTTCGCTCGGACCGGCGGATTACAAAATCCTCGAAGAACTTTTGGCCGAACTGAGCGAATGCGAACGTCTGCTCGATAATGCGCGGCGGCCAGCCAACTCTCGCTAGCGGTTTCATCCTTTTGTTCGCGCGTCGAATTTGTCCAGCGGAGGCGGCCATTTTCCGCGCCAATGCGCGTTGCGGGGGCCATGGCCTTTCTCTATAAGGGCCGCAGTCGGAGTGTAGCGCAGCCCGGTTAGCGCACTTGTCTGGGAGACAAGGGGTCGTGGGTTCGAATCCCGCCACTCCGACCAAGCAAATCACCGGTCCTCGTCCAGAACTATCGCCCGCGGACAAGTCGCTTGGGCTCCCGGTTTCTGTGCTTCGACTGCCGCACAACCGCCGCTCACCTCGACCGGCGGCGTCATCGCCAGCAAATTTCTTACGCCCGCACCCCTTTTGTCCGGCAATCCTTCTGGAATTTAGGGAATTTTTCCACGATTTTTCTTCCCATGATTGGAATTGAAGGACGTTCTTGCGTAACTTAAGTTTGGCAATTATAATTATAATGATGTTATGGCTTTTTTTAGTTACTAAGAGGGCGATTTGGTGGACAGCGTTGAAAGCCGCGTCGTCTATCTGCTGATGTCTTGTAATCAGGAAGCATTCATATCCAAGGCGGTGTTGTCTGCACTGTCGCAAACCTATTCTGATCTTGAAATATTTATAAGTGACGATGCTTCCGAAGATTTAACGTTCGATATCATCGAAGTCGAGGTGGCGAAATATTCGGGGCCACATCCTGTTCGGCTCAATCGCAATTCGGCGCGTTTAGGATCGGTCGAGCATCTCGCCAAAGTTGTAGAGATGATTGGCGATGACGCGTTCATCGTCATGGCCCACGGCGACGACGTGGCGATGCCCAACCGTACGGAAGTTCTGGTGGAGGCGCACCAGCGCACCGGGGCGTCGATGATTTCAAGCCGTGCAATCTGGCTGGGTCTTGATGGCGAAGCGCCGAAGACCGGCAAAACACGTTTCATTTCTCCCGAACGAATCATCCTGCACGGTTGGCGGCCGGAGATGCTTGGCGCAACGCTGGCTTTCGATCCGGCGATTCTCACGTCCTTCCCGAGATTGACCAAGAAGCGGCTGCCCCTCGGCCTTGACCTTCTTTTGCCGTTGCGGGCGGCCGCGATGGACGGTCTTTACTTCGTCGCGGAGGACCTTCTCTATTATCGCATTCACCGCAACAATATGAGCAATGCCTTCCGCGACAAGCTGCAAAGCAAGCTTGCCTCGGAAGAGCGCTATCTCACATACGAGATTCCGGTTGGTGATGCGCAGGAAAACGATCTGTTTTTTCTCGCGCGCCGTAAATTCGTGAGTCCGCGCCACTGGATTTTGGCGTTTGGGATGAAACTGAAACAGCGAATTCAGCGTTCCGCGCTGGAAAAGCGGCGCAGCCAGTTGCGCCGGCAGAAAATGGTCAGTCCCTCGCAATGATTCCCACCGCTCCGGACGCCAGGGAGCTTTCCAAACCAGTGCTGGTGTTCGGTGCGGGGGGCCTTGCGGCCGATGTCGTGGACATCGTGGCGCGTGCCTGGAATCTTCCCGTCGCGGGATTCGTCGTGAACCGCGAACCGCCGCAAGAAACGCGGGCGCCGGACGCGCCTCCCATCTTTCTCTGGAGCGAGATTCGCCCGCGCGCCGATGAATTTTTATCTGTCAACGCGATGGGGAGGCCGACGCGCCGCGCCTTTATCGAGGAAGCGGAGAAGGCAGGTTTTGTATTTCGCACCCTGATCGATCCTTCCGCGCAGATCTTTCCGAGCGCTTTAGTCGAGCCGGGATGTGTCATCGGCGCGGGCTGTATCGTCGCGGCGGGCGCCTGCATCCGCAGACATGTCTTTCTCAATCGTGGTGTGTTGATCGGTCATCACACCCGTGTAGAGCCTTTCACCAGTATTCAAGCGGGCGCACGCGTGGGCGGTCACGGCCTCATCGAGGAAGAGAGCGAAATCGGGATCGGCGCAACAATTATCGACCGAATCAATATCGGCGCCCGGTCATTTGTTGCCGCGGGTTCAGTCGTCGTCCGTGATTCCGCTCCGGATTCCAAATTGCTCGGCAACCCCGCCCGCGAGCGCTCGAAATGACGCGCGCCGGCGTTATATTGCCGACCTTGCGTCCGCGGCTGCCAGGCGCAGATGCCATCGGGCCTTTTTTGCGGGAGATAGACCGGCGCCGCTGGTACAGCAATTTCGGTCCTTTGAACGAGAGGTTTGAGCAGGAGCTTGCCGGGCATTTTGAGGCGCCTCCCGGGAGCGTCGTCACAGTCTCAAGCGCTACGGCTGGTCTGTCACTCGCGTTGCGCGCTGCGAGCGCCGAGACGGGCGGCCTGTGTATGATGCCGGCGTGGACTTTCGTCGCCACGCCGGTTGCGGCGGTCAATGCGGGCCTTCAGCCGTATTTTCTGGACGTTGATCCGCAGTCCTGGCAGTTGACGGTCGATAGTGTTCATCGTGCGCTCGGAAAAGTCCGGCAGCGTATCTCGGCCGTTGTCGTTGTCGCGCCGTTCGGCGCACCGGTCGAGACGGCCGCGTGGGCGGAATTTTACAAACAAACGGGAATTCCGGTCATCATCGATGCCGCCGCGGGGTTCGATACCGCGCGCTCGCATCCGGAGATCGTCTCCGTGATCAGCCTTCATGCCACGAAGGTACTTGGGGTCGGCGAGGGCGGCTTCATCCTTTGCGGGAACAAGGAGCGTGCCGAGCAGCTTCGGCGGATGAGCAATTTTGGTCTCGATGCCGCCCGTCGCAGCATCTACCCGGGCGCAAACGCGAAATTGAGTGAATATGCCGCTGCGGTCGGGCTCGCGGCATTTCGCCGATGGCCTCAGACCCGCGCGGCGTTTCTGCGGAAGGCAGCCTTATACCGCAGCGAACTGATCAAATCGGAGGAAGACGGCGATATTTTCCTTCGTAACGACAGACATGCATCGGCGACTTTCAACGTCGTCTTGAGACGTCACAAAGCCGGCGAGCTCATCGCCCGGATGAGCGAAGGCGGCATGGAAGCGCGCAGGTGGTGGTCCGAAGGCTGCCATCGGCACCCGGCTTTTGCTGATAGCAAGCGAGACGACCTATCGGTGACCGATCGTCTCGTGGAAACTGTCGTCGCGTTGCCATTCTGGGTCGACATGAGGCGTGCGCAAATGTCCGCCGTCGCCACGCGTCTGCGCGATTATTTGCGTCTTCGCCCGGAGGAAGCGTTGGAGTTGGGCTGACGAAGCTCCTTCGCCCAGGCTCAGCGTTTCTTCGGCTGAGGCTTATGGTCGTGGGGCGAGCCGATCTCGGTTTCGGGCTGGGTGAGGGACGGCGGATCGCTCGCCGGGAAGGAGTCTTCAAGTGCTTCGTCGAGCGCCGCATCGGCGGCGGATTTGGCCGACTTTTTGGCGTCGGAGCCGGACTTCGCAGCCTGATCTTTCTTGCTTACGGTCATCGCTATCCTCCATTGATGCCCCAACGCGCGGGCGCCCCAAAAGTCCCCGGTGTTCCCGCGTGGCGCATCATCGCATTTGAAATCATGCGCTTTGGCTCCGCGTCGACCGGTTGACGCCACGCCAAACCATGCTATGGCACGGCCTTCACTGGCTGTACCTCCCGTCTGAGGGCGGCCCTTATGCTTACGCCGATTGGTTTCGGCGAGTGAGCGGAAGGAAAGACGATGATTTCCCTGACATTTCCCGATGGCGCCGCGCGCCAGTTTCCGGCCGGCATCCGCGGCAGCGAGATCGCCAAGGGCATTTCGCCCTCGCTCGCCAAGCGCACCGTCGCGATGGCACTCGACGGCAAGCTCACCGATCTTGCCGACCCGATCGAGCATGACGCGAAGATCGAATTCATCGACCGCGAGGACCCGCGCGCGCTGGAATTGATCCGCCACGATGCCGCGCATGTGCTGGCCGAGGCGGTGCAGTCGCTCTATCCCGGCACGCAGGTGACGATCGGCCCGGTGATCGAGAACGGCTTCTATTACGATTTCTTCCGCAACGCGCCGTTCACGCCGGAGGATTTCCCCGCCATCGAAAAGAAGATGGCGGAGATCATCGCGCGGGACAAACCCTTCACCAAGGAAATCTGGTCGCGCGATCAGGCGAAAGACTGGTTCGAGGAGCACGGCGAGGCGTTCAAGGTCGAACTCGTCGATGCGATCCCGGCGGATCAGGATCTGAAAATCTACAAGCAGGGCGAGTGGCTCGATCTCTGCCGCGGCCCGCACATGACTTCGACCGGCAAGATCGGCAATGCGTTCAAGCTGATGAAGGTCGCCGGCGCCTATTGGCGCGGCGATTCCAACAAGCCGATGCTCCAGCGCATCTATGCGACGGCTTTCGCCAAACAGGCCGAACTCGATGCTTACTTGAAGCAGATCGAGGAGGCGGAGAAACGCGACCATCGCCGTCTTGGCCGCGAGATGGACCTGTTCCACTTCCAGGAGGAAGGGCCTGGCACGGTCTTCTGGCATCCGAAAGGCTGGACTCTGTTCCAGACGCTGATCTCCTACATGCGGCGGCGCCAGCAGGCGGCGGGCTATGTCGAAGTGAACACGCCGCAGGTGCTCGACCGGGCGCTGTGGGAAACCTCCGGCCATTGGCAGACCTATCGCGAGAACATGTTCACGACGATGACCGAGGACGAGCGCGTCTTCGCGTTGAAGCCGATGAACTGTCCCGGCCATATCCAGATCTTCAAGAACGGTCTCAAGTCGTATCGCGACCTGCCGTTGAAGATTGCCGAATTCGGCCTGGTGCATCGCTACGAGCCGTCTGGCGCGATCCACGGCATCATGCGCGTGCGCGCCTTCACGCAGGACGATGCGCATATCTTCTGCACCGAGGATCAGATCATGGAAGAGGCGTTGAAGATCAACGACCTCATCCTGACGATCTACGAGGACTTCGGTTTCAAGGACGTCGTCGTCAAGCTTTCGACGCGGCCGGAAAAGCGCGTCGGCTCGGACGAGGCGTGGGACAAGGCCGAGGCCGCCTTACAGCAGGTGCTGGACGTGCTCACCGCGCAGGGGTTGAAGACCGCCGTAAGCCCGGGCGAGGGCGCGTTCTACGGGCCGAAGCTCGAATATACGCTGCGCGATGCGATCGGTCGCGAATGGCAATGCGGTACGACGCAGGTCGATTTCAATCTGCCCGGCCGTTTTGGCGCGTTCTATATCGGCGCCGACAGCGAGAAGAAGACGCCGGTGATGATCCACCGCGCCAGCTTCGGCTCGCTCGAGCGTTTTACCGGTATCCTGATCGAGCATTATGCCGGCCATCTGCCGTTGTGGCTTTCGCCGGTGCAGATCGTCGTCGCGACGATCACGCAGGATGCCGACGATTACGCTTATGACGTCGTGACCGCGGCGCGGAAGCTGGGGCTGCGGGCTGAATACGACCTGCGCAACGAGAAGATCACCTACAAGGTGCGCGAGCACTCGCTCGCCAAAATCCCGGTGCTGCTCGTTGTCGGCAAGCGCGAGGCGCAGGAGCGCACCGTCTCTGTGCGCCGGCTCGGCTCGGCCGATCAGGTGAGCCTCAAGCTTGATGAGGCGCTTGCGGCCCTTTCCGGCGAGGCGACGCCGCCGGATTTGCGCAGTAACGGCTAAGCTCAAGGTTGAAATTATCCGGTTCTTAACCTTGGCTTGCCTTTTCCTTGCCGCAAGATCGCGCGACAAAGGACGCCAGAGGGGCAAAGCCCGGAGCACCGCGTCGGGCCTTGCAGCGTGTTAACGGCTCGTTACCTGGCATCGGATAAAGCGATCTGATGATCCGAAGTGCTATGCCGATGGGTGGAGCTCCGGCGTCCCGCCGGCGGGGGGTGGCAGGCTCAGGCCTGCCGATCCTCGGTGCCGCCTTGTGCCTTTGCGCCAGTCTTCTGCTGGCGGGCTGCTCCGGCGCGGTGCCGGACACCGAGGTCTATCCCACAGCCGCCGATTTCGAGATCCACGGCATCGATGTGTCGCGATATCAGGGCGACATCGACTGGAATTCGGTGCGCGCGTCCGGCGTGCGCTTCGCCTGGATCAAGGCGACGGAAGGCGGCGACCGCGTCGACGAGAAATTCGACGCGAACTGGGTAGCGGCCAAAGCCGCCGGCGTCCCGCGCGGCGCTTATCATTTCGCCTATTGGTGTCGCTCGGGCGAGGAGCAGGCGGCCTGGTTCCTCCAGCATGTCCCGAACGACCCGCAGGCGTTGCCGCCGGTCCTCGACGTCGAGTGGAATCCCGTTTCGCACACGTGCCCGCGACGCATCCCGCGCGACGAGGCGCTGGCGACGATGAAGACCATTCTCGATGCCATGCAGCATGCCTATGGCAAGAAGCCGATCATCTACACGTCGGTCGATTTCTATCGCGACGTTCTGGCGGACGGCTCCTTCTCCGACTATGCGATGTGGGTGCGTAGCGTGAAGACCTATCCCGACGTCAAATATGCCGGGCGGCATTGGAACTTCTGGCAGCACACCGCCCAGGGCCATGTGCCCGGCATCCGGGGCTATGTCGACCGCAACGCCTTTTACGGCTCGTCGCATGATTGGCATCAGTGGCTCGTCGCCGAGGCGATCGAGGAGAACTGATCGCGGCGGCTTTGCGCTGTCGCGCGCCGCTCCCATATTGAGCCGATGACACTCTCTTCCACGTCTTCATCCGCTCCCTGGCCCGCTTTATTCGTTCCGCATGGCGGCGGCCCGTGCTTCTTCATGGACGATCCGCAGCGACTGTGGACGAAGATGGGCGCCTTCCTGCGCGACATTCCCGCGACGCTCGGCCGGCGGCCGAAGGCGATTCTCGTCATCTCCGCCCATTGGCTTGAAGCTACGCCGACCGTTCACGCCGGCGCGCACCCCGGTCTTCTGTTCGATTATTATAATTTTCCCGCGGAGACGTACCGGCTGACATGGCCCGCGCCGGGCGCACCGGCGCTTGCCGCGCGTGTCGGCGAACTTCTCGACGCGGCCGGCTTTCAGCCGGCGAGCGAAACCGAGCGCGGCTGGGACCACGGCGTCTTCGTGCCCTTCAAGATGATCTGGCCCGATGCCGACGTGCCGGTCGTGCAACTCTCGTTGCAGAAGAATCTCGATCCGGCGACGCATCTGGCGATCGGCCGCGCGCTCGCGCCGCTGCGGCACGAGGACGTGCTGATCGTCGGCAGCGGCATGAGCTATCACAATCTGCGGAATTTCTTCTCGGGCCGCGGCAATGAAGAGGCCGCGGCATTCGATACCTGGCTCGACGAGACCCTGAGCGCTCCCGCCGCCGAGCGCACGCGCCGATTGATTGCTTGGGAAGCGGCGCCGGGCGCCATCGCCAGCCATCCGGAGGCCGAGCACCTGTTGCCGCTGCATGTCGTGGCCGGGGCCGCCGGCGAGGAGGCCGCGCGGCGCACGTTTCACGACAATATTCTCGGCAAGGCGATCTCCGCCTTCCAGTTCGGCTAGCCCGTGATTGCGGAAAAAGCGAAGCCATCCAGGTTTCGTTTCTGGATTGCTTCGCCGTTTTGGTTCGCCGCGATGCCGGTTGAGCCGCGCGCCTTAACTAGTTGCCAAGGCTCGCTTTTGCACGCCGCCACCAGCCGGTCCGTTTCGGCCGGTCGGGGTCGGTGGATTCGGGTTCTGACTCGGGTTCCGATTTGGGCTCGAGAGGTTGGGCCGCATGGACCGACACCGGGACGGTGCTCGGCTCTGCATGAGCGAAGGAGGGTGCGGTGGGCGCAATCGGCTCAGGGTGATGCGCGACCGGCTCCGGCGCTTCTTCCGCGCGCGACGCAGGCTCGCGCGGTTCTTCGCTGAAAATATCCGCCTTTTCCTCAGCCTCGAACACTTCGGCAGCAGACGCGGCATTCTCTGAGTGGTCGGCGTTGGCCTCTGGCCGCTCGCCGCCGCCACGGCCTTTGCGCCGCGGGCGCCGGCGCCGCGGACGGTCCTCGCGCGGTGGCAGGACATCGTGTTCGGCGGTTTCGCCTTCAACGTCCTCGCCTTCGCTCTCGCCCTCGACCGGCTCGGCTTGTACGGCCCCGCCGAATCCGGCGACATAACCCAGGGCGTCATCCGACGGCTGCGGCGCATTCGCTTGAATGCCCGAGGCTTCACGATCGCCGTTACGGCCACCGCGGCGGCGCCGGCGGCGCCGCTTGCGGCGTGCGCCGCCTTCTTCGTCATTGCCGGGCGCACCGTCCTGCGCCTCGGTCTGATCGGCGGTGTCTTCCTCGCCCTCCGGTTCCTCGATCTCGGCTTCGGCTTCGATCTCCGGTGCTTCGAGTGCCGGCACGGGCAGCGCCGATGGCAGCTCTGGCACGCCGACAGCCGGTTCGCCGCGCTCCATCGCGTGGTAGGCCATGCCCGTCAGCGTATCGTCGGCGGCGATGGTGATCGCGACGCCGAAGCGGCGTTCGAGATCGCGCAGATTGGCGCGCTTCTGGTTGAGGATGTAGAGCGCCACCTCGGTACGGGTGCGCACCGTGATGTTATGCGAGGCGCTTTTGATCAGCGCATCTTCCAGCAGGCGCAGCACATGCAGCGCGATCGAGGAGGTCGAGCGGACCGTGCCGACGCCGGCACAATGCGCGCAGATGACCGTCGAGCCTTCGAGCACGCCGGTGCGGATGCGCTGGCGCGACATTTCGAGCAGGCCGAAATGCGAGATGCGGCCGATCTGGATGCGCGCGCGATCGTTCTTCAGCGCCTCTTTCATCCGCCGCTCGACGGAGCGATTGTTACGGCTCTCCTCCATGTCTATGAAATCGACGACGATGAGGCCCGCGAGGTCGCGCAGGCGAAGCTGCCGGGCGATTTCGTCGGCGGCTTCGAGATTGGTGCGGAGCGCCGTGTCCTCGATATCGTGCTCGCGCGTGGAGCGCCCGGAGTTCACGTCGATGGCGACGAGCGCCTCAGTCTGGTTGATGACAAGATAGCCGCCGGACTTCAGCGTCACGTGATTGGTGAACATCGCGTCGAGCTGTGCCTCGACGCCGGACTTGGCGAACACCGGCTGCGGGTCGCGATAGAGGTGGACGTTCTTGGCGTGGCTCGGCATGAGCAGGCGCATGAACTCCTTCGCCTCGCGATAGCCGTTCTCGCCCGCGACGGTCACCTCGTCGATGTCCTTGTTGTAGAGATCGCGGATAGAACGCTTGATGAGTGAGCCTTCCTCGTAAACAAGTGTCGGCGCGCTCGACTTCAGCGTCATCTCGCGCACCTGTTCCCACATGCGCAGGAGATATTCAAAGTCGCGCTTGACCTCCGCCTTGGTGCGCGAAGCGCCGGCGGTGCGCAGGATCACGCCCATGCCTTCCGGCACTTCGAGGTCCTGGGCGATCGTCTTCAGCCGCTGACGGTCGCCGGAATCGGTGATCTTGCGGGAGATGCCGCCGCCGCGCGCCGTATTCGGCATCAGCACGGAATAGCGGCCTGCGAGAGACAGATAGGTCGTCAGCGCGGCGCCCTTGTTGCCCCGCTCCTCCTTCACGACCTGAACGAGCAGAACCTGACGGCGCTTGATGACTTCTTGAATCTTGTACTGACGGCGCGAGCGGTGGACCCGCACCGGCATTTCTTCCATCGCGTCGCCGCCGAGCTGCTCGACGTGTTCCTCGTCTTCTTCCTCGTCGTCCTCTTCGGATTCGGCCGGGGCAGGGAGGCCGCGTCCGCGCGCCTCGGCCTCGTCTTCGACCGTCCGCTCCGCGATGGGCGCGGAATCATCGACGATGGCAAAGCCGGCTGGATCGGCGGCGAGCACATGCGGCGCGGGTTCCTCGGCTTCGGCCGATATCGATATGGCCGGGGCTTCGTCCGAAGCTGCCGCCGGCGCATGGAGCGCCTCGGACTCCGCAGAAGCCGCCTCGATCTCGATGACGACCGCCGCCTCGAAACCTTCAGCGTGGCCTTCGCCCGACTCGGCGGTTTCCGCGCCTTCCGTCAGCGCCTCGGCAGTCTCTTCGATCTCGGCGGGCGCCTTGTCGGTGAGCCTTTCGTCGTCGCCACGGCGCTTTTCGGCGCGCTGATGGCGGCGGCTGCGCCGCGGACGATGATTTTCTTCCTCCTCGCGATGGGCATGGGCATCCTCTTCGAGAAGCTCCTGCCGGTCGGAGACGGGAATTTGATAATAATCCGGGTGGATTTCGGAAAAGGCGAGAAAACCGTGCCGGTTGCCGCCGTAATCGACAAAGGCCGCCTGCAGCGACGGTTCTACACGGGTGACTTTGGCCAGATAGATATTGCCGCGAAGCTGTTTCTTATCGGCCGATTCGAAGTCAAATTCCTCGACACGGTTGCCGCGAGTGACAACAACCCGGGTCTCCTCGGGGTGCGAGGCATCGATGAGCATTTTGTTGGGCATGTGGAACTCGTAAGGGCGTGACACTCAGCGCGCCGCTGCCGCCAAAAGCTCGCGCAAGCGCGCTCGAAGGGCGGTGGGGCGGCGCGGACAGCGCCGAACGCGAAGGTTGAGATTGGAAAAATGAGGCCCGGTCTTTGGGCCGTGGCGTATCAACGCGGCGGGGGCGGCCCGAAGGCCATTCCCGGCGCGGCGCCGGAACGCGAACACCAGCCAGCGCCCAAACTCCGGGGCGCTCGCTGCAAGATGTCATCTTGGTGGTCCGATTAACTCCCCTGGAAGGGCAGACCATGTTTCTCGTTACCTGCGCATCGGCCGCGCTGCCGCGGCCATTGAAAGACTTGGTTCGTATTGCGGGAGGCGGTGGAAACTGCGCCATTCGACGCGCACACCGCCGCCGCGACTTGGGCGGCAAAGCGGGAACCGCATGTTCGAAGCGATTCACGATGCACCGAACACGAACACCCCCTTGTATCGGGTTGTGTTGCCATTTGGCAAGTTTTCTCGATCCTGTTGCCTGTGAGCAACTACCGCCAAGTCATAGTTCTGGCATGGTGAGGCATCGTTAACCGCGGGGTTTCATTCTGAGTCTCACGCGATGGAGACGGCAGGGGGCCGTTCGATCCAAGGTTAACCTTTGCCATGAGACTGATTTCGGCCGGAGTTTTCGGACGCTGCGGAAGGCAGGCGGCGCTCGGCGCGCTGTTGGCGCTGCTCGCGCTCCAACCTCTGGCCGCGCGGAACCGGGGGATCACCGGCCTGCGCCAGGTGGCGCTCGCCGATGCCGGGCCGGCGGCGCGCACGCCAGCCGGGCCGGTCTTTGCCGCGAACGCCCGTCTCGTCAACGGTTCGGAGCGGGCCGAGATCAGCTTCGATCTCTCGGCGCCGGTCACCGCCAGCTCTTTCGTCCTCGCCGCGCCGGACCGGATCGTCGTCGAACTGCCGCAAGTCGAATTCGAGGCCGCGCCATCGGAAAGCGCCCATACGGGCCGCCACCGGCACGCTGCGGCGCAGATACCGGGCGGCCTTGTCGCCTCTTATCGTTTCGGCCTTTTCGCGCCGGGAAAATCCCGCATCGTCATCGATCTGTCGACGCCGGCCCGCGTCCTGCGCGCCATCGCGGTCTCCGGCCCTACCGGCATGCGGCTGGTGGTTTCTCTCGCCAGGGCCGACCGCGCTGCCTTCCTCGCTGCCGCGCGCAGCGCCCTGGCGGCCCAACAGGCCGCCGCTGATTCCCCCGCGCCTGCTGCGGGCGCCGTAGCGACGAGCGATCTGCCGGTCATCATCATCGACCCCGGCCACGGCGGCATCGACAGCGGCGCCATGGTTCACGGGCTGGTCGAGAAGAACATCGTCTTCGATTTCGCCAGAGAGTTGGCCAATAAGCTCCGCGCCAGCGGCCATTACAAGGTGGTCATGACCCGCGACAGCGATGTTTTCATCGCCCTCGGCGACAGGGTGAAAATCGCCCGCGAGGCCGGAGCCTCGCTTTTCGTCTCCATCCACGCCGATACGATTTCCGACGCCGCCGGCGTTTCCGGCGCCACGGTCTACACCTGCTCCGAACATGCCTCGGACGCGGAGGCCGCCCGCACCGCCGAAAAAGAGAACCAGTCGGATGCCGTGGCCGGCGTCGAGAGCAAGGATGAAGACGATGGTGTCTCCAATATTCTATTCGATCTGACGCGCCAGGAGACGCGCACCTACAGCCATGTCTTTGCCCGCACGCTGGTCAATTATTGGCAGGTGGCGGCGCGGCTGAACAAAAATCCCGAGCGCTCCGCCGGCTTCCGCGTGTTGAAGGCAGCGGACGTGCCCTCGGTTCTGATCGAACTCGGCTATTTGTCGAACGCCGCCGACGGCGCCGCGCTCACCTCTCCGAGCTGGCGGGACGCCACCACAGGCCGGGTCGCGGCGGCGATCGACGCCTTTTTCACCGCCAAGGGCAGTCTGCCGGCCAAGGCGACCACCGAGTCGCCGACAGCCGAAGCGCTCGATGCCACGCCGACAGGGCTGGTGAAATGATCGTCCGCTCTGGCCGGGATCGCTTCGCTTCGCTATAGTCCGCCCGCACGGCTTCCGGCGGCCGCGCCCAACTATCAACACAAAAGCACCGCACCACATGCCGGACTGTGCTCCGGCTCGTATCGGCTGGCTTCGCCGCGGAAATTCGCGCCGCGAGGCAAGAGCAGACCGCTTCCCTGGCGGCCCCAGAGGGCTGAATTACAGTATGCGCTATATCGCCCGACTTCTCGGTTTTGCGTTTACGACCTTCGCGATCATTTTCGTCGTTGCAGCGGCAGGGGCGGGCTTGACGGCCTGGAAGTTCGAGCAGGATCTGCCGGATTACACTCAGCTTCAGAATTACGAGCCGCCGGTGACGACGCGCGTCCACGCCGGCGATGGTTCGGTGCTCGCCGAATATTCCAAGCAGCGCCGGCTCTATCTGCCGAGTTCGGCCATTCCGCCGCTCGTCAAAGAAGCCTTCATCTCGGCTGAGGACAAGAATTTCTATCATCACGGCGGCGTCGATTTCGAAGGCATGCTGCGCGCCGCGCTCGTCTTCGTGCAGGGCAACCGGCATGTTCAGGGCGCCTCCACCATCACCCAGCAGGTCGCCAAGAACTTCTTCCTGTCGAGCGAACGTTCGTTCACGCGCAAGATCAGGGAGGCGCTGCTCTCGTTCCGGATCGAGGCGACCTACTCCAAAGAGAAGATCCTCGAACTCTATCTGAACGAGATCTATCTCGGCCTCGGAAATTACGGCGTCGCCGCCGCGGCGCTCAATTATTTCGACAGTTCGGTCAATGAATTGACGGTCGCGCAGGTCGCCTATCTCGCGGCCTTGCCGAAGGGCCCCAACAATTACAATCCCTACACCCAGCGCGAGCGCGCCATCGAGCGCCGCAACTGGGTCATCGATCGCATGGTCGAGAACGGCTACGTCACGCCAGCCGATGGCGCCAAGGCGAAGGCCGAGCCGATCGGCGCCAAACAGCGCGTGCTTTCGCCGAACACCTATGCCGCCGGCTTCTTTGCCGAGGAGGTGCGCCGCGAGCTTCTCGAACGCTATGGCGAAAAGAAGCTCTACGAGGGCGGCCTCTCTGTCCGCGCCACACTCGATCCGCAGACGCAGATGATCGCCCGCCATGCTCTCGCGGATGGGCTTGTGCGCTACGACGAGGCGCGTGGCTTCCACGGCCCGCTGCGCCATATCGAACTCGGCCTCGATTGGGGGCCGCCGCTTGCTGCCATCCCGGCGCTCGGCGATGTCGCCCCCTGGCGGCTCGCGGTCGTCCTCGACGGCGACGACAAGACGCTGCGCATCGGCCTGCAGCCGAAAAAACTGCCGTCCGGCGACATTGAAGCCAAGCGCGACACCGGTCTGCTCTTGCCTGTCGGGTTGAAATGGGCACACCGGCGCGCCCGTCCCGCGCTCACCAATGGCGATGTCGTCTATGTCGAGCCGATCCCTGGCCAGCCCGGGCAATATCGGCTGCGGCAAATTCCGGAGGTCGAAGGCGCCATCGTCGTGATGGATCCGGTGACTGGCCGCGTGCTCGCCATGGTCGGCGGCTTCTCCTTCGATCAATCGGAGTTCAACCGCGCCACGCAAGCGCTGCGTCAGCCCGGCTCTTCGTTCAAGCCCATCGTCTACGCTGCGGCGATCGACAACGGCTACACGCCGTCCTCGATCGAGCTTGACGAGCCGGTCTCGATCGATCAGGGCCCCGGCCTTGGCGTCTGGACGCCGGAAAATTTCGAGGGCAAGTCGAGCGGCCCGCATACGCTGCGCTACGCCATCGAACATTCGATCAACCAGATGACGGTGCGGCTCGCGCGCGATATCGGCATGCCGCTGATCGCCGACTATGCGCGCCGCTTCGGCATCTATGACAACCTGGCGCCTTATCTCTCGAATTCGCTGGGCGCCGGCGAGACGACGCTGATGCGGATGACGACTGCCTATGCGATGCTCTGCAACGGCGGCAAACGGATCAAGGCGACGCTGATCGACCGCATCCAGGACCGCTGGGGCCATACGATCTACCGTCACGACGAGCGCATCTGCCAGAATTGTAACACTACGGCTTGGAACAACCAGGACGAGCCGACGATCATCGACAAGCGCGAGCAGGTGATCGATCCGATGACCGCCTATCAGATCACCTCGATCATGGAGGGCGTCATCGAGCGCGGCACCGGCCAGGCGATCCGTGCCGTCGGCAAGCATCTTGCGGGCAAGACCGGCACGACCAACGATGCCAAAGACCTCTGGTTCGTCGGCTATTCGCCGGACCTGACCGTCGGTGTCTTCATGGGCTACGACCGGCCACGCTCGCTCGGCGATTCCGCTCAGGCGGCGCTCTATACCGCGCCGATCTTCCGCGACTTTATGAAGGTTGCGCTGAGCGACAAGCCCGACGTGCCCTTCCGCGTGCCGCCGGGCATCAAGCTCATTTCGGTCGATCCGAAGACCGGCCTGCGTTCGACGGGGCCGGGAACGATCCTCGAGGCTTTCAAGCCCGGGACCGCGCCGCCGACGACATTCACCTACGGCACGCAGACGCCGACCGTGATGACCGTCGATCCCAATGCCGATCAGAATCTGGGGCAGGGCACGGGCGGCCTTTATTGAGCCGCCCGGCCTCGTTTACTTGACGATCAGCGGTTTGTCCTTGCGCAGTTTCGCCATCGTCGCAGCATTGAGATTGAGATGCTTGCTGACGAGATGCGGCGGGCTCAGTCCCATCACAGGACAGTCGAGCATGTGCGCCTTCGCCTCTTTGACCAAGCGCAAACTGTTTACACGGAGGTCGCAAGCACTTATGTGACGGGGTGAATTGCTGCCATTCCGTGGGGAATTTCCGGATAATGCGTGCCGAAGCCGAAACGCTCACTCAATCGATCAAGCAATCCATGGGGTTGCTGAGGAGGCATCTTTGACGTCGATGCCGCCACGCGCCGGCTTGCGGAACTAAACGCCAAAGTCGAAAATCCTAATTTCTGGAACGATGCCGAAGCCGCGCAGAAAATCATGCGCGAGCGCACCGAGCTTGAGGACAGGCTCAGCGCCGTCGCGCAGTTCGATGCCAATCTCGATGATGCGGTGACGCTCGTTGAACTGGCCGAGGCCGAGAACGATGCCGAGGCCGAGAAGGAAGGCATTGCCCAGCTCAAGAGTCTGAAGCAGGACGTCGAGCGCAGGCAGATCGAGGCGCTGCTGTCCGGCGAGGTCGACCAGAACGACACCTATATCGAAGTTCATTCCGGCGCCGGCGGCACGGAAAGCTGCGACTGGGCGCGGATGCTGTTTCGCATGTATGCGCGCTGGGCCGAGCGGCACAAGTTTAAGGTGGAGATCATCGAAGAGACGGCCGGCGATGAGGCGGGCATCAAATCCGCCACGCTGCTCGTCAAGGGCCACAACGCGCACGGCTGGGCCAAAACGGAATCGGGCGTCCACCGCCTGGTGCGAATCTCGCCCTTCGATTCCAACGCGCGCCGTCACACCAGCTTCGCTTCGGTCTGGGTCTATCCCGTCATCGACGACAGGATCAATATCGACGTGAAGGAATCCGATTGCCGCATCGACACCTATCGTTCGTCGGGCGCTGGCGGCCAGCACGTCAACACGACGGATTCGGCGGTGCGCATCACGCATATTCCGACCGGCATCGTCGTCGCCTGCCAGGGCGAGCGTTCGCAGCACAAGAATCGTGCGACGGCCTGGAACATGCTGCGCGCGCGGCTCTATGAGCGCGAGATGGAAATTCGCGAGGCGGCGGCGAATGCGACGGAGGCGACCAAGACCGATATCGGCTGGGGCCACCAAATTCGCTCTTATGTGCTGCAACCCTATCAGCTCGTGAAGGATTTGCGCACGGGGATCACATCCGGCACGCCGTCCGACGTGCTCGATGGCGACCTTGAGCCCTTCATGGAAGCGGCGCTGGCGCAAAAGGTTTACGGCGGCGGTCCGGCCGAAGTCGAGGACGTGGAATAGGCCGCAAGGCACGCGACAAGGCACGGGGACGCAGGTGCAGCCAGAGCGGCAAAGAATTTTCAACGTCCCCGCGGTGATCGTCGCGCTCGTCGGGCTGCTGCTCGGCGTGCATCTGCTGCGGCAGATTCTGCCGCTTGAGCAGAATATCTGGACGCTCATCCACTTCAGCTTCGTCCCGGGACGATTCACTTACGCCTTCGATCCGGGCCGGATCGCGAAAGTCATCGCGGCGACGCAAAACGCCGATCCGATGCAGGCGGAGATCGACCGCGCTTTTCTCAACGGCGGCACGCCGCTGTGGTGGACGCCGATCACTTATGCCTTGCTTCACGCCAATTGGGCGCATGTCGGCTTCAATGCCCTCTGGCTCGCGGCTTTCGGGGCACCGGTCGCGCGGCGTTTCGGCAATCAGCGCTTCATCGCGTTTTGCATCGGCGGCGCGATCGCCGGCGCCCTGGCGCATTTGCTCACGCATCTCAACGATCTACAGCCGGTCATCGGTGCTTCGGCGATCGACTCGGCGACGATGGCGGCGGCGATCCGCTTCATCTTTCAGCCAGGCGCGCCGCTCGGCGCCAGCCTTGGCTGGGGTGATCCGCGGCAGGAAAGGGCGCCGCATGCGCAGCCTGCGCTGCCGCTATGGGCGGTCTTCACCGACAGCCGGGCAATGACATTCCTGATTTTCTGGTTTGCGACGAATTTTATTTTCGGCCTTGTGTCCGGGCCAGCAAATGTTGGCGGCGGCAGCGTCGCGTGGCAGGCGCATGTCGGCGGATTTCTTTTCGGCCTTCTCGCTTTCTCTCTGTTCGATCCGCCGCAGGCCGCGCCGCACAACGATATTGCTGCGGCTGCAAAGGATTAGCGCCGCGATTCATGTGGCATCGCAAACGCAACCGCTAAATCAATGAAAGCGATTTTCTTTTGAGGAAGCTCCGCCGTTTCAAACGAGCGTTGTAATTATTCTCGCGCGCAGAATTCTTGCATCGATGCTCGGAAGTGTGCATCCTTATCGAAATCGATCGCCACGAAGAGCGATGTTTCAGGGATGCAAATGCGACCCGGAGGAGGTCGAGATGACAATCGCACGAATCCTGACGACGAAGGGCCGTGAGGTCATTACCGCACAGCCGCACAGGACGTTGTTGGAAATTAGCGAGATACTCGCGAGCCGGCGCATCGGCGCTTTGGTGATTGTCGACGCGCAAGGCAAGCTGCTGGGAATTTTGTCGGAGCGCGACATCGTGCGCGCGATCGGCCAGCGTGGCGCCCAGGCTCTGGACGATCCGGCCTCGTCACACATGACGAGCGAGGTCGTCACCATCGCCGAGGAGGAGACTTTGCTCGCGACGATCGAACGGATGAGCCTCGGCCGCTTCCGGCACGTTCCGGTTTTGAAGGACGGCCGGCTGAATGGCCTCATCTCGATCGGCGATGTGGTCAAGTACCGGCTTGCGGAAATGGAGCGCGAGCAGTCGGCGCTGCGCGAATATATCGCGGCGGTCTAGCTTTGCCGTTCGGGCAACGTCAGACCTTGCCGGCGTCCGGTGCGTCGAACGTCAGTTTCGTCGCGCCGGCGCCGAGCGCCACCTTGCGATAGAAGCACGAGCGCCGCCCGGTATGGCAGGCGCCGCCGTCGCCGCCCGGCACAACCTTCATCAACAAGACGTCCTGATCGCAATCGGTGCGGATCTCGACGACCGTCTGCTGTTGGCCGGAGGTGTCGCCCTTGCGCCAGAGGCTCTGGCGCGAGCGCGACCAATAATGGGCGATGCCGGTTTCGAGCGTCAGCCGCAGCGCTTCTGCGTTCATATGCGCGAACATCAGCACCGCGCCGTCCGCCGCGTCGAGCGTGATGCAGCCGATAAGGCCGTCCGCGTCGAAGCGCGGCGTGAACACGCCGCCTTCTTCGAGTTCGGCCTTGCCGCCCGGAGACGGGAAGGGGCCTGACATTGAGGAAGCCTTATCTGCCGCGAACCAGCGTCAGGAAGCGGACCTGTTCGGCCGGATCGTCGCGGAAGACGCCGGTGAACTGATTGGTGATCGTCGAGGCGCCCTGCTTCTGAACGCCGCGCATGGACATGCAGAGATGCTCGGCTTCGAGCATCACCGCCGCGCCGCGCGGACGCAGATGCTTGTCGATGGCGCCGATGATCTGCGCCGTGAGCGCCTCCTGCGTCTGCAGACGGCGGGCATAGATATCGACGAGCCGCGCCAGTTTCGACAGACCGACGACGCCTTCCTCACCGACGTAATAGGCGATATGCGCCTTGCCGATGAACGGCACCATGTGGTGCTCGCAATGCGAAAAGAAGGGGATGTCGCGGACGAGGATCAGGTCGTCGTAACCCTGGACTTCCTCGAAGACGCGCGAGAGAACATCATTCGCATCGTTCTTGTAGCCGGAGAATAATTCTTCGTAGGCTTTGACGACCCGCGTCGGTGTGTCGCGCAGCCCTTCGCGCTCCGGGTCATCGCCAGCCCAGAGCAGCAGCGTCCGCACCGCGGCCTCGGCTTCCTCGCGGGTGGGTCGGTCCGGAGCAGGAGTGATGATTTTCGGCGGCTGGCGTTCGAACAAGGACTTAACCACGTCATCCATGTGGTGCCTCCAATGGCAGAATTTCTGACTTAGGGTTGAACCTCAGGTAAACAAGGTCGTATTCGGCATTCCTGAGGCTGTGTGGCCAGAAAGTCGCCAAATCTTCGGTGTCGAGCCTGATTTCCTCTATAGCACCCCGGTTTCGGGTATACCTATATAGTGTTTGGGACGGCCCGTCATCTAGCCCCGGCCGACGACAGAACATGCTCGACGACGTCTACAATACGAAAATTCTTGAGCTGGCGGCCAACATCCCGCGCCTGGGACGCCTTGACGCGCCGGATGCGACGGCGCGCGCACATTCCAAGCTCTGCGGCTCGACCGTGATCGTCGATCTCAAGATGGAGAAAGGCGAGGTTACGGATTTCGCCCATGACGTGAAAGCCTGCGCCCTCGGCCAGGCTTCGTCCTCGCTTCTGGCCCGGCATGTCATCGGCGCCAGCGGCGCGGAGCTGCGGCAATTGCGCGATGCCATGCGAGCCATGCTGAAGGAAAACGGGCCGCCGCCAAGCGGCAAATGGGCAGAGTTCGCGGTGCTGGAGCCGGTGCGCGATTATAAGGCCCGGCACGCCTCGACCTTGCTGACCTTCGAGGCGACGGTCGATGCCCTCGAACAGATCGAGGCGCGCGAAAAGGCATCCTCCGATGCGGCCTGAGATTGCCGGAGAGACGTTGCGTCTGGCGCCCCGTCGCGTGGCGCATTTGCTCATCCGGGCTTATCAATTGAGTCTGTCGGCCTTCATCGGCCGCTATTGCCGGCATGAACCGACGTGCTCGGCCTATATGGACGAGGCGATCGCCCGGCACGGCCTCTGGTCGGGCGGGGCACTAGGAGCGGCGCGTCTCTGCCGTTGCCACCCGTGGGGCACGTCCGGTTATGATCCGGTGCCGGAAACGATCCTGCCACCAGGCAAGCGGCTCAGGGCTCTCGTGGAGGCTCGTTTCCAGTGCGAACCGGCGGGTGCGCCGTCGCAAAAGCGGCGCTAGTTTGCGTGTGGCCAATTATGTGTCTGGATTGCAGCGCAAACGCCTGTCGCGGGTGCAACAAATCCGCTAAAAGGCGGCCGTGTCCGCGCCTGTCAGCCGGCAGAAATTCGATAAAGGGAATAACGTGAGCAATACCAATTCACGCGTTGCCGACTATCCGGTCGATCCGCAATTTCTGGCCCGGTGGTCGCCCCGCGCCTTCACCGGCGAAAAAATTCCGGAATCGGAATTGCGCAGCCTGTTCGAGGCCGCCCGCTGGGCGCCGTCCTCGTTCAATCTCCAGCCGTGGCGTTTTTTCTATGCCTTGCGCGGCACGCCGGAGTTCGACACCTTCCTCGGTTTGCTGATCGAAGCCAATCAATCCTGGGCGAAGAATGCGGGCGCGCTCGTCATTCTCGCGTCGAAGACGACGGCGCTCTATCCCGGCAGCGACAAGCCGGTGACGACCCGCACGCATTCGTTCGATAGCGGCGCAGCCTGGGCTTATCTTGCACTCGCGGCGCATCAGCGCGGATGGGCGGCTCATGCCATGGGCGGCTTTGATGTCGAGCGCACGACGCCGGTGCTAAACCTGCCGGCGGACTATCGGCCGGAGGCGGCCATCGCCATCGGGCGGCAGGGCGATCCAAGCGTATTGACGGAAAGCCAGCGCAAGCGCGAAGCCCCGAGCGGACGCAACCCGCAGAGCGAATTCACGTTTCAGGGGGGCTTCCCCTCGGCGTAATCAGTCCCATTCCAGGAGAATCCCATGTCCACCAAATTGAACCGGCCGCGCGAAATCATCGAATTCTGTTTGGCGCCCTTAGGCATTTCCGAGAAGAGCGAAGCCTATAAGGAGGCGTTCCGCCGGCTGGAGCATGTCATCAAGACGTTCCAGCTCGCGGCGGCGCGGGAGAAGCAGCCGGTCTCGGTCGATTTCACCCATATCAACACGATTACGATCGACGAGCGCGCCCACGGCGACGAATGACGGCGTGGGCCGGGCTGCTTCAACGTCCGGGCTCTGTCAGAAAATATATTGATTCACAAGGTCTTATGCGGCCTTGAAAACTTGTGAACCATTTCGGCGCGAACTCGAAAGCCGTGCCGAAGTCATGGTAACGTCATCAGGGGGAGGCAGCGTCGCCGGGCCAAGCAAAGGAGAATACCGTGCCGTCCAAGGGCGATGAACTGAGATCTGCCGAAAACGAGCCGCCGGTGGAAGTTCCGCCGCCCGTCGATCCGGCTCTTGCCGGGGAATCATCCCCAGCCGCCTCGATCCCGATCATGGACGATCTCTCCAAGGTCTCCGGCCCGCATCCGGACCTCATCCATTCGCCCGAGCGCTTCATCAACCGCGAATTGTCGTGGCTCGAATTCAACCGCCGCGTTTTGCAGGAGGCCTCCAACCGCAACCATCCCTTGCTGGAGCAATTGCGGTTCCTCTCGATCTCGGCCAACAACCTCGATGAATTCTTCATGGTCCGGGTCGCGGGCCTGCGCGGCCAGGTGCGTGCCGGTGTCTCGACGCCGTCCGAGGATGGGCTGACGCCAGCCGAGCAATTGGTAAAAATCCGCGAGCGGGTTGGCCTGCTCGCCGCCGAGCAGCAGCGCCGCTGGGGCGAATTGCGCAAGGAGCTGAAGACGAATGCCGTCATCCTGCTCGATGCGCAGGATGTCGACGCGACGGATGTTGCCTGGCTCGAGCAATATTTCCTGCAGCACATCTTCCCGCTGCTGACGCCGCTGGCGGTCGATCCGGCGCATCCGTTTCCGTTCATTCCCAATCTCGGATTCACGATCGCGCTGGAACTCGTCGAGCCGCGCGAAAACCGCCATCTCAAGGCGCTGATCCGTCTGCCGATCAAGGCGGACCGCTTCGTGCAACTGCCGCCGGACGGCAGCGCCCAGCGTTTCATCGCGATCGAAACACTGGTGAGCATGTTCACCCAGTCGCTGTTCCCCGGCTATCTTGTGCGCGGGTCCGGCGTGTTCCGTGTCATTCGCGACAGCGATATCGAGATCGAGGAAGAGGCCGAGGATCTGGTGCTCCTGTTCCAGTCCGCTTTGAAGCGCCGCCGCCGCGGCTCTGTCATCCGGCTCGAAGTCGACGCGCATATGCCCGAGCAATTGCGCAATTTCGTCTCTGAGGAGCTCGATGTCGCGGGCGATGAGATTTTCGTCCTCGACGGTATGCTGGCGCAGAACGACCTTTCGGTGCTGATCGGTGTCGATCGGCCGGACCTGAAGTTCAAGCCTTACAACGCGCGGTTTCCCGAACGCGTGCGCGACAATGGCGGCGATTGCTTTGTCGCCATCAAGCAGAAGGACCTCGTCGTCCATCACCCCTACGAATCCTTCGACGTCGTTGTGCAATTCCTGAAGCAGGCGGCGGCGGACCCCTCGGTCGTTGCGATCAAGCAAACGCTCTATCGCACCTCGGCGGACAGTCCGATCGTCCGCGCCCTGATCGAAGCGGCGGAGGCCGGCAAATCCGTCACCGCGCTGGTCGAATTGAAGGCGCGCTTTGACGAGGAGGCCAATATCCGCTGGGCGCTCGATCTCGAGCGCGCGGGCGCGCAGGTCGTCTTCGGCTTCATTGCGCTCAAGACGCATGCCAAGCTCTCGATGGTCGTGCGGCGCGAGGGCGCCGGGCTCGTCACGTATTGCCATCTCGGCACCGGCAATTATCATCCGGTGACGGCGCGGATTTACACGGACATTTCCTTCTTCACGGCCGACCCCGCGATCGCCAGCGATGTCTCGCGTATCTTCAATTACATCACCGGCTATGCCGAACCGGCGCAGTTGGAGCGCATGTCGATCTCGCCGATCAATTTGAAGAAGCGGCTGCTCGACCATATCGCTAAGGAAGCCGACCTCGCCCGCGCGGGCAAACCGGCGGCGATCTGGGCCAAGTGCAACGCCCTCGTCGATCCCGAGATCATCGACGCGCTCTATGCGGCGAGCCAGGCGGGTGTGCAGATCGATTGCATCGTCCGTGGCATCTGCTGCCTGCGGCCGGGCGTGCCGGGCCTGTCCGAGAACATTCGCGTCAAGTCGATCATCGGCCGCTTTCTCGAACATGCGCGCGTCTACGCCTTCGGCTGCGGCCACGGCCTGCCGCATGCCAAGGCGGCGGTTTATATTTCCTCCGCCGATCTCATGCCGCGCAATCTCGACCGCCGCGTCGAGGCGCTGGTGCCAATCACCAATCCCACCTGCCACAGTCAGGTGCTCGATCAGATCATGATCGCCAATCTCCTCGACAACCAGCAGAGCTATCGGGTGTTGCCGGACGGCTCCAGTTCGCGCATCAACGCGGGCAAGAACGAGCCCTTCAACGCGCATTCCTATTTCATGACCAATCCGAGCCTTTCGGGCCGTGGCCGGTCGTTGCAGGAATCGGCACCGAAGACTCTGCTGAAGCGGTTGGAGGGCCGGTGAACCTGTTGATGCCCAAATTATTTACGCCGACACCGCTGCGCCCGGAGGTGAAAGGGCCGGTCGCCGTTGTCGATATCGGCTCGAATTCGGTGCGCCTCGTCGCCTATGATGGGCTGACGCGGGCGCCGACGCCGATCTTCAACGAGAAGGCCCTGTGCGGCCTGGGCAACGGTGTTGCCAAGACGGGCGAACTTTCGCCCGCCAGCGTGGCCAAGGCGCTCGCCGCCCTGCGGCGCTACCGGACGCTTATCAAGATCATGGATGTGCAGCAGGTCTATGCTTTCGCGACCGCCGCCGCGCGCGACGCCACGAACGGGCCTGCCTTCGTCGCCGAGGCGAGTGCTGCCGTCGGCGCGCCGGTCAGCTTGCTCTCCGGCCGCCGCGAAGCAGAGCTTTCGGCTTTGGGCGTCATCTCCGGCTTTCACGAGCCGGACGGCATCGTCGCCGACCTCGGCGGCGGTTCGCTCGAACTCATCGAGATCAAGGGCACCAAAATCGGCAAGGGCGTCACGCTGCCGCTCGGCGGCCTTTCGCTCATGGATGCGTCCAACCAGTCGCTGCGCAATGCGGCAAAGATCGCGCAGGAACAGCTGGAGGCGGCCAAGCTGCTGACGCGCCTGCGCGGCCGCACGCTTTATGCCGTCGGCGGCACCTGGCGCGCGCTCGCCAAGCTGCATATGCGCCAGCGCAATTATCTGCTGAGCATCATGCATGGCTACAATATTCCCGCACGGGAGGCTGCGGACTTTGGCGGCCTTGTCGAGCGCGTCAATGCCGAGGCGCTGGTCGCTGTCGAGGCGGTGACGCCCGCCCGGCGTCCGCTGCTCGCCTATGGTGCCATCGTCCTTGACGAGATCATCCGCAAGGCAATGCCGAAGCAGGTGACCATTTCCGCCTCGGGTGTGCGCGAGGGGCTTCTCTATGAGCAATTGTCGAGCGCCGAGCAGCGACTCGATCCGCTCATCTTCAGCGCGCAGATGTTCAACGATGCCTATTCGCGCTCGCCGCGTCATGCCGAGGATCTGCGGCACTGGACGGACGGCTTCATGGATTCGTTGCGGCTTGAGGAAAGCCCGGAGGACAAACGGCTCCGTCACGCGGCCTGCCTGCTCGCCGACGTCAACTGGCGCGCCCATCCGGACTATCGCAGCGAGCAGAGCCTCAACATTGTCGTCAACGGCGCGTTCACCGGCATTGACCATCCCGGCCGCTGCTTCCTCGCGCTTACCATGTCCTATCGCTATCTCGGGCTCGATGCCGATGTGAATCCGCAGATTCGCGCGCATCTCTCGCCGCGTCTGCTCGACCGCGCGCGTCTGCTCGCCGGCGCGATGCGCATCGCCTATGTCATCTCGGCCGGAATCGCGGATGTCCTGCCGCGCACGCCGCTTCTCGCAGCCAAGGGCAAGCTCGTCCTCACCTTGCCGCCCGACCTCGCCGATCTCGTCAGCGAGCGGCTGAGCAATCGCCTCAAGCAGCTCACGAAACTTGTCGGCCGCGAGCCGGCGATCCAGATCGGCGCCAATGCCAAGGCGGGCAATGGCACGGCCGAGTCGGCCTAGACTGAATTACCGCGCCGCCGCGGCCGCGCTCTCCGGCGTGTCCTGCCATTCGAGCGTGACGACCTTGCCTTTTTCGAGCGTCAGCGCCAGGCGGCCGTCGATCAGTTCGAGCGCCTTTGCGCCGAAAATCTCGTAGCGCCAGCCTGTCAGCGCCGGAATTTTAGCGCGCGGCGTGGCGGCCAGAGTTTCAAGGTCTTCGACTGTGGCGATCATTTTCGCGGCGACGTCATGCGCCTCGCTGACCTGACGCAGCAGGACTTTCAAGAGCTCGACCGTCGCGCCATTGCCGTTGCGCCGCTCGCGTTCGATCTTCGGCAAGGTTTTCGGGTCGCGGGCGAGGCCGCGCTGGATAGCGGCGAGAATATCGGTGCCGGCACGCGAGCGCTCCATACCGCGCGGGAAGGCGCGCAGATTGCTGAGCTCGTCCGCCGTCCGCGGCGCCGCAGCGGCGACCTCGATCAATATATCGTCCTTCAGCACGCGGCCGCGCGGCACGTCACGGCTCTGGGCTTCCGCCTCGCGCCAGGCGGCAAGCTCCATCAGCACGGCGAGGTCGCGCGGGCGCCGCGCCCGGCCGCGAAACCGCTCCCAGGCCCGCTCCGGATGCTGCTCATAGACGTCGGGAGACGTGAGCTGTGCCATTTCGTCGTCGAGCCAGGACAGCCGTCCGGTCGATTCGAGCCGCTTGTGCAGCGCCAGGTAGATATCGCGCAGATAGGTCACGTCAGCGATGGCGTAAGTGACCTGCGCCTCCGACAAGGGGCGCCGCGACCAGTCGGTAAAGCGCGAGGATTTGTCGAGCGCCACCTTGCAGACCGCCTGGACGAGTTCGCCATAGGCGATCTGGTCGCCGTAGCCGCAGACCATCGCGGCGACCTGCGTGTCGAACAGCGGCGCCGGGATCAGGCGGGCGAGATTCCAAATGATCTCAATGTCTTGCCGGGCGGCATGAAAGACCTTGACGATCTTCGGGTCTGCCATCAAGGCAAAAACCGGAGAAAGATCAATGCCTTCGGCAAGGGCGTCGACGGCGATCGCTTCTTCGGGCGAGGCCAGCTGCACGACGCAGAGCTGGGGCCAGAACGTCGTTTCCCGCAGGAATTCCGTGTCGACTGTGATGAAAGGGTGGGATGCCAGGCGGCGGGAGGCGTCCGCCAGGTCGCGATTCGTCGTAATCAAGCTCATTTCAGTCTGATACTGGAAAGGCGCGCCGGCTTCCAGCCTTTGGGCGGGCTATCGATCCGCCATTTTCTCGTATATGGAAGGCGCCGCCCAACCCTCGGAGCGCCCGGTTCCCATGTCCGTCAGAGTTCTCTTTCCCGCTTGCCTCCTGATCGCCGGCCTGACCGCGCCTGTCTGGGCGGAAACGGCAAATCCGCCGCCCGACGCGGCCAAGCCGGAAAAGCACGAGAAATTAGAATTACGTCCTGGCGTGACCTCGAAGGGCTATGGCTCCTGGTCCTTGCGTTGCGAGGCCGGGCACACGGAGGGAGCGGCGCGGACCTGCGAGGTTTCCGAGACAGTTGAGACGGAAAGCGGCAAGCCCGTCGCCAAGATTTCGGTCGGCCGTCACAATCCGAGCGATCCCTTGAGCATTATTGTGATCCTGCCGACCAATGTGTCCTTTCCGAGCACCGTGCATATCCGGACGGACAATGACGACAAATGGGGCCTGGAGCTCGAATGGCAGCGCTGCATTCCGGGCGCCTGCATCGCTTCGGCCGATTTGAGCCCCGCCACGGTCGCGCATTGGAGCAATCTCGACACCGCCGGAAAAATCGTCTTCCGTGACGCGGCAGGTGATGAGGTCGGCTTGCCGATGAGCCTGCGTGGCTTCGGCAATGCCTATGAAGCGTTCAACAAATAGAGGTTTAGCGCGACGCTGAGCGTGGCGCTTTCGACGTGGCAGGACATGCATCGTTATCGTACCCACACGTGCGGCGACCTGCGCGAGGCGCAGGCCAATGCCGAAATCAGACTCGCCGGCTGGTGCCACCGCATCCGCGACCACGGCGGCGTTCTCTTCATTGATCTGCGCGATCATTACGGGATCACGCAATGCGTCGTCGATCCTGATTCCCCGGCCTTTTCGCTGGCCGAAACCCTGCGCTCGGAATGGGTGGTACGCATCGACGGCATCGTGCGCAAGCGCCCGGCGGGGACCGAGAATCCGGAAATGCCGACGGGCTTCATCGAAGTCTATGTGACGGCCATCGAGGTTCTGGGCGCGGCCGCGGAACTGCCGCTGCCGGTCTTCGGCGATCAGCAATACCCCGAGGACATGCGGCTCAAATATCGCTTCCTCGATCTGCGCCGCGACAAGCTTCACAAGAACATCATGCTGCGCGGACGGATCATCGACAGCCTGCGCGCGCGGATGAAGGCGCAGGGCTTTTTCGAATTCCAGACGCCGATTCTCACCGCCTCGAGTCCCGAGGGCGCGCGCGACTTCCTCGTGCCCTCGCGGCTGCATCCCGGCAAGTTCTACGCGTTGCCGCAGGCGCCGCAGCAGTTCAAGCAATTGCTCATGGTTGCGGGCTTCGACCGCTACTTCCAGATCGCGCCCTGTTTTCGCGATGAAGATGCACGTGCCGACCGCAGCCCCGGCGAATTCTATCAGCTCGATATCGAGATGAGCTTCGTCACGCAGGAAGATGTCTTCACGTCTGTCGAGCCGGTGCTGCGCGGCATTTTCGAGGAATTCGGCGAGGGCAAGCCGGTCACGCAGAAATTCCCGCTGATCCCCTATGCCGAGGCGTTGCTGAAATACGGCTCGGACAAGCCGGATCTGCGCAATCCGCTCGTTATCGTCGATGTGACGGCGGAATTTGCCCGCGACGACGTGACATTCAACGCGTTCAAGAATGTCATCAAGGCCGGCGGCATCGTGCGCGCGATTCCCGCACCGGGGGCGGGCGCGCAGCCACGCTCGTTCTTCGACAAGCTCAATGACTGGGCGCGCGGTGAAGGCGCGCCGGGCCTCGGCTATGTCGTCTTTGAGGGAGCAGAGGGCACGCTCTCGGGCAAGGGGCCGATCGCGAAGTTCCTGCCGGCCGAAGTGCAGCAGGCGATCGCCGCCAAGGCCGGAATCAGCGCGGGCGATGCGGTGTTCTTCGTCTGCGATCAGGAGGCAAAGGCGGCCAAGCTCGCCGGCGCCGCGCGGCTGAAGATCGGCAACGAACTCGATCTGTCGAAGAAGGATGTTTTCGAGTTCTGCTGGATCGTCGATTTTCCCATGTACGAGTGGAACGACGAGGACAAGAAGATCGATTTCTCGCACAATCCCTTCTCGATGCCGAACTTCGAGCACGATGCGTTCGTCGCGCTCGATCCGGCGGACCAGGCGACGATCCTCGGGATCAAGGCATTCCAGTACGACATCGTCTGCAACGGCATCGAATTGTCCTCCGGCGCGATCCGTAATCACCGCCCCGACATTATGAAAAAGGCCTTCGCGCTCGCCGGTTATGGCGAGGATGTGCTGGAGCAGAAATTCGGCGGCATGTACCGCGCGTTCCAATATGGCGCGCCGCCGCATGGCGGCATCGCACCGGGCGTCGATCGCATCGTCATGCTGCTTGCGGGCGAGGAGAACCTGCGCGAGATCGTGCCTTTCCCGATGAACCAGCGGGCGGAAGACCTGCTGATGGGCGCACCCTCGCAGGTCACGGCCAAGCAATTGCGCGAGCTGCATATCCGGCTGAATTTGCCGGAATCGAAAGGCTGAGCAGAAAGCAAATCTTGGGGGCGAGTAGGCTATGAGAATTGTCTATTTCGTCTCGAGCACTCATCGATACGACGAAGCGATCTATTTCGGAGTCGGGCCAAAATTCGGCGCTGCATACGGTTGGGAAGTTCAGTCAATCCGCGGCATTGCATCTTGCTTGTGCGATGTCGGCATCATCGATAATCGCCTCGAACCGCTCGATGTCATTGCGCTCGAGAGCTTTCTTGCGCTACCCCCACGCAGCCGCTTTCCGATTTTCTTTCGCATCAGCGATCCGGATATGCCGGTGTCAAAAAAGCCGGGCGTCAAATTCATTTTCGCATGCGGGGATCGCGATGGCGTGCATTTCGCCACGACCTATGATCCGGAAGGTCCATTCAAGGATTATGTTGCAGGCCTGAAGCACTCACGGATAGTGAATCTGCCTTATCCTTATGAGACCGCGCGCGAGGTCGAGATCGATCTTACGCAGCGCCGCCGCCGTGTTTTTCTCTCTGGCGCAAGCGATGAGCAGCTCTATCCGTTGCGCCAGTTGTTGCGGCGCAAATGTCGGCATAATCCGTTGCTGCGGATTGCCACTCATGATCTGCATCATCCAGGCTACCCAGATTCAGGCGCACGATTGAAACATTCTGTTGTGCGCGAGAAGTTTGTCGGTTACGCCGCCGCATACACGCATTTCTTTTTGTGCCCGACGCGCTATGAGAGCGAGCTCGCCAAATATCTTGAATGTGCGTACGCTGGATCTGTGCCGATCGGACTGCCACCAAAATCACTGGCGGCCGATGTGAAGAACTGCTTTCTGACCTGGCGCGGCACCACGTGGGAAATTGTTCATGCCCTTGCAAGCGATCTTGACGGCATGCAGCTTCTAGCCTCTCAATATCGCACCGTGCTGCGTAAGGTGCGGGAACCTGCTTCTTTGGTAAGAAACCTCCAAAAACAGATCGCCGCATCGCTTTAGTTTATATGATTTTAGCACTTGTTTTTGACGGGGTGGCGAATGGTTGCGTTTGCTACATTCTTTCAAGGCAAAATGACGGGCGTCGAGATCACTTGTATCCAATCGTTTTTGGATCACGGTCACGACATCGAAATTTTCGCTTATGATAATTGCGGCGCGCCTTCGCATTTCAAAGTTATCGATGCGGCGCGAATTCTGAAAAGGCGGAACCTGTTTTATTATAAATCAGGTCCCGGACGCGGCAGCGTTGCTGGTTTCACCAATCGCTTTCGCTATGCGCTGATGGCCGTCGCTGACGTTTGCTGGGTCGATAGCGACGTGATCTGTCTCAGTAAAGACTGGCCAGATTTGCGAACGCCGATCTGCGCCGCCTGGGAGGACAGCGAACGAGTCGGCAATGCGGTTCTGCGGATGGTGCCGAGTCTTGCGGCGGAAGCACGCGATCTGGCCGCGGCAATGGGCACCGACTTGAAATGGGGGCAGGCCGGCCCGGAGCTCATGACGCAGATCGTGCGCAGCAACAATCTTTCCGCGGATGTGCTCGCAAGGCCCGCCTTCTACCCAATTCACTATGGCGAATGGGCGAAAGTCTTCGCGCCCGACGCCAAGGAGGAAATCTGCGCGGCGACGCGATCGTCCCATGCACTGCACCTCTGGAACGAAATGGGCCGCCGCGAGAAATTCGATAAGACGCGGCTTCCTGATCGAAACTCCTATTTCGGCGCGCTTGTCGAGTGTCATCAGACGATGAAATATTTTCGGGTAGAGCGGCAGCAGGTGTACCGTAATGCTTTCAGCTGACGAGATTTCCTCTCGTATGGTTTTAGGGGTGCTGCAAAGTTTTGAGCTGGATTCGGCATTCATTTCCCGCGCAGCGAGACAGCTAGCCTTTGTGCGAATCCAGCGCGTCGCAATTGGCGGGGAACCTTGGGACAAGATTCGCAGTTAGCCTCGCCCGAGCAAGAGACGGTTCGGGTGGAGGTAAAAATGCTTTCGACAATTCTCATCATCATTCTGATATTGCTTTTGATCGGCGGCTTGCCGACCTGGCCGTATTCCTCTGGCTGGGGCTATTATCCCTCCGGCGGACTTGGGCTCATTCTCATCATCATCATCGTCCTGGTTGCGCTCGGACGAATCTAGCGCCGCAGCGGACGCGGCGGGGTCATTTGCCATCGGAACCGAATTCCGCAAGCGCCGTTGCCGCAGGGGCCGCCCAAGCGGTCTCTCAACGAGGGAGAGGACGATGAAAACGATAGGTAAGTTCGCGCTTGCCGCGAGCGCGATCCTGTGGATGTCCGCGGCTATGGCGCAGGACGACGACGATACGAGAACGACGACGACGCACACCGAGCATTACGATTCGCATCCGGGTGGTGCTTACGTCGGCGTGCCGGGTGTCGTTGGTGTTCACGTCGGGCCGGGCGGCCCGGGCACCGGCTGTGAAACCCACAGCAAGACCGTCCAGGACGAGGACACGGGCGAGTCCCACACCCACACTGTTACGCACTGCTAAAAGCAGAACGGGACGCCGCAATGGCGTCCCGTCTCATTCCCCCGAAGCCGGATCAACGATCGATCAGGCGAGGCCCAGCTTCTGCGCGAGGCCGATGCGCTGCAATTTGCCGGTCGCGCCCTTCGGAATCTCTTCCAGGAAAACGATCTTGCGCGGCGTCTTGAACGCTGCCAGCCGTTCGGAGAGAAAATTGCGCAATTCCGCCTCGGTCACCGTGTGCCCCTCGCGCAGGACGACGGCGGCGGCGACTTCTTCGCCAAGCTTGTCATGCGGCAATGCGAAGGTCACGACCTGCGCGACCGCCGGATGATCGAGCAGGGCTTCGTCGACTTCGCGCGGCGAAATTTTTTCGCCGGCGCGATTGATGATTTCCTTAAGCCGCCCGGTAAGGCTCAAATGCCCATCGGCGTCGATCATGCCCTGATCGCCGGTGCGGAACCAGCCATTGGTGAAGGCGCTGGCGTTGGCCGAGGGATTGTTCTCGTAGCCTGTCGTGACGTTGTCGCCGCGGATGACGACTTCGCCGATCTCCCCGATGCCGAGCAGATTGCCGTCCTCATCCATAATGCCGATCTCGGGACCGGCCGGCAGGCCAACGGCGCCGGGCTTGCGCTTGCCGCGCAACGGGTTCGAGGCCATCTGATGCGAGGCCTCGGTCATGCCGTAGGCTTCGATGAGCGGCGCGTGAAAGGCCGCCTCCAGTTCGCCGATCAATTGCGGCGGCATGGATGCCGAGGACGAGCGCAGGAAGCGCAGCGGGTGACGCGCGATCACATCCTTGTTTTGGCTGGAGCGGGCGAGGATCGCCTGATGCATCGTCGGCACCGCCGTGTACCAGGTCGGCTTGCAATCATCCATCCAGCCGAAAAACTTCAACGCGTTGAAGCCGGGCGTGCAGAAAATCTGTCCGCCGCGCGACAGCGGCGCGAGAATGCCGGCGATCAGCCCGTGGATATGGAAGAGCGGCATGATGTTGAGGCCGCGATCCGTGTCGGTGAATTCGAGGCTGGTCGCGATGTTCCCCGCCGAGGCGGTGACATTGCGCTGGCTCAGCGGCACGATCTTTGGCCGCGAGGTCGTGCCCGATGTGTGCAGGATGAGGGCGACGTCCTCGCTCTCGGCGTAGCCGGGGTTGGCGGCCGGCTTTTTCTCGCCGCCCGAGAGTGTGAACGCCCCGGCGCCGGCGTTCGCATCGAGCGTCAGGGTGAGGATCGAGATGCCGAGCTTCTGCGCGACCGCGACCGCAGGCGATTTGCTGCCAGCCTCGACGACGAGCGCCTTGGAGTTGAGGTCGCTCATGTAAAACTCGAACTCGTCGGCCTTATAGGCCGGGTTCAGCGGCGCGGCGGTCGCGCCCGACGCGATGGCGACGAAGGCCGTCGCCATTTCCGGGCCGTTGGGCAGGACGATGGCGACGCGGTCGTTGCGGCCGACACCGAAACCGTTCAACGCCGCGATCGTATCGGCGACGAGCTTGCGAAAGGCATCAAAGGTCAGGTCCCGCGCCCCCGGCGCGGTGATCGCAGCGGCATCGCTACGCCCCGCGGCGAGCAGTTCCTTGAGAGTTCGGATTTCACTCATGTCTATTTCCCAAATGATATGCCGGCTCAGGCCGGTTCGACGACAAGGCGGCCCTTTTCGCGAGCCAGCGTTTCTCCAAGAAGCTTGACGACCGCATAGAGCGAATCGAGATGCGGCGAGGCGACATCGACGATCCGGCCGAGTTCGAGCACCGAGCCGATGAGCGCATCGGCTTCGAGCGCACGGCCGGTTTCGACATCCTGCAGCATCGAGGTCTTGTGCGGGCCGACCGCCTCGGCGCCGGCGATGCGCTTTTCGAGCGGAATGCGGAAGCGGATGCCCAGCGCCTCGCCAATCGCCTTCATCTCGCGCATCACCTCTTCCGCCAGCGTGCGGGTGAGCCTGAAGCGGCAGATGTCTTCCAGCGTGGCGTGGGTCAGCGCGCTGATCGGGTTGAAGGTCGCATTGCCCCAGAGCTTGGTCCAGAGTTCGGCGCGGATATCGGTGACGACCGGCGCTTTGAAACCGGCGCGGGTGAAAGTCGCGGCGATCTGCTCGAGCCGCTCCGTCGGGCTCTCATCGATTTCCGCCAGCGAGAAGCGATAGCCTTCGATATGGCGAATGACGCCTGGGCGCTCGATCTCCGCCGCCGGATAGACGACGCTGGCGATGACGCGCTCAATCGGCAGATTGTCGGCGATCACGCCGCCGGGATCGACGCTTTCAAGCCGTGCGCCCTCATGCGGACCGCCATGCTTGAAGAAATACCACCACGGAATCCCGTTCTGCGCCGTCAGCACGCTCGTCCGCGGGCCGTAGATCGCCGGCAGATCGCGCACAATGGCGGCGACCTGATGCGCCTTCATGCCGAGAATGATGAGATCCTGCTCGCCGACGTCGGCGATGCGGTTGGAGGCTTTGACCTTGGCGATCGTTTCCTTGTCGCCCTCGATCAGCTTCAGACCGTTCGCACTGATGGCCGCAAGATGCGGACCGCGCGCAATGACGCTGACGTCTTCACCGGCATCGGCAAGCTTCGCCGCGAGCAGACCGCCAATCGCGCCTGCGCCGATTACGCATATTCTCATCAGTTCCTCAGTCCCTCAGGTCAAATTGTCGCGGAGATTGGCGGCTGCGCCAAGGCGATGTCGGCGTGTCCATGCCGCATCTCGACTGGTCTTGTCCACCCTCATGTCATACATCGCAGCGCGCAAGTTTAAGCGCGGCATGCATGTGGTCGCTTCGCACAAGCAGCATCGGTTAGCTGGCCTTGCTGCAACGCAACACGTTGCAAATAATCACCTTTTCTAACTTAATTCCAGAAAAATTTCTTGCCGAATTGCGTTTATCTCGGCAAATTCCCCCGCCACCGAAAAGAGGAACGCGTAAAGATGACTGTTGCTGTGGGGAAAGAGGTCGTCGTTTCGGAAAGCCGTAGCAACTATCGTTGGGTTCAACTTCTCGTCGGCATCGTCTGCATGACGATGATCGCCAATCTCCAGTATGGCTGGACGTTGTTCGTCGGTCCGCTGCATGCGGCCTTCGGCTGGAAACTGACCTCGATCCAGGTTGCTTTCACCATCTTCGTCGTCTGCGAGACCTGGCTCGTTCCGTTCGAGGGCTATTTCGAGGATCTGTTCGGGCCGAAGCCGCTGATCGCCTTCGGTGGCGTTCTCGTCGCGGTCGCCTGGGTTCTCAACTCGCAGGTCACCGGCCTTTCCGGTCTCTATATCGCACAGGCGATCGGCGGCATCGGTGCCGGCGCGATCTATGGCACGTGCGTCGGCAATGCCGTGAAATGGTTCCCGGACCACCGCGGGCTTGCCGCGGGCCTTACGGCTGCCGGCTTCGGCATTGGCTCGGCGCTGACCATCGTGCCGATCTCCAACGTCATCGTGGCGCATGGCTATCAGAGTGCGTTCCTTTATTTCGGTCTCGTGCAGGGCATCGTCGTCTGTATTTGCGCGCTGCTGTTTCGCTCGCCGTCCAAGGCGCCGGCCGATGCCGCGCCGCCGGCTGATGCCGCGTACCGTCAGTTCTCACCGCGCGAAATGTTGCGCACGCCGCTGTTCTGGCTGCTCTATGCAATGTTCGTGATGATGGCCGCCGGCGGCCTGATGGCGACCGCGCAGCTTGCCCCGATCGCCAAGGACTTCGGCGTCGCCAAAGTGCCGGTCAGCTTTATCGGCTTCACGCTTCCGGCATTGACCTTCGCCCTTGCGCTCGACCGCACGCTCAACGGCCTGACGCGGCCGTTCTTCGGCTGGGTGTCGGATCGGATCGGCCGCGAGAGCACCATGTTCCTCGCCTTCGGCGTCGAGGGCCTCGCCATTCTTGCGCTCAGCAAGTACGGACACACGCCTGGGCTTTTCGTGCTGCTCAGCGGTCTTGTCTTTTTCGGCTGGGGCGAAATCTACTCGCTCTTTCCCGCGACCTGCACCGACAGTTTCGGGACGAAATTCGCCACGACGAATGCCGGTCTTCTTTATACCGCCAAGGGTACGGCGGCGCTGCTCGTGCCGTTCTCCAGCAAGCTCACCGAGCTTAGCGGCAGTTGGCATCTCGTGTTCCTGATCGCCGCCGCGCTCAACATTCTGACGGCGCTGCTGGCGATCTTCGTGCTGCGGCCGCTGCGGCGCCAATACGCCGGGGCCGCACATTCCGAGACCGACTTGCTGGAATAGATCGCGTCACATGGCTTGAGGTTGTTCGGCCGCAAGCTATCGCGATCAAGCGCGCTTCAATAATCGCGCGCGTAGAACTCGATATGCACACGGTGCGGGCTTGTCGCGTCCGCGTCGATCGTGTCGGTGAAGGTCGAGGGGTCGATCTCAAGCTCCACATAGGTCGGATTGTAATATTTATATTCGACGATCGTCGCCGGGATCAGGTTGTAGCGATAATCGGCGAAGGCGCGCACCCGCCACAATCCGTAATTCGGGGGCAGGGTGCAGGCGACATGGAACGTGTGCGTAATATCGAGATCGGCATATTCGGAATTGCGTAGCGTCACCCCGACATTGCGTGCGTCGACCACGCGGATGCTTGAGGCATCGACGACGAGGTCGAGACTCGCCAGCGGCGGGTGGTACGGCCGGTAGTGCGCGGATATGAGCGCAGGCTGAGACGCGTGTAGGGCCAGAGCCAGAAAAGCCGCCGCTGCCATTTTGATCTCCGATACGCCGCAAAGAAATTGCCGTTCGACCTTCGCGCCTCGCCCTTCGTCTGTCTATCCGCCGCGCCGGCCGCTCAGTCCATTGTGATCTAGAGATCGTGTGATCTAGAGATCGCGCGGCAGGAAATAGGCGAGCAGCCCGATCAGCGGCAGGAAGGCCGTCAGATGATAGACGAAAGTTATGCTCGAGGCATCCGCCACCGCGCCGAGGACGGCGGCGCCGAGGCCCGCCATGCCGAAGGCGAAGCCGAAGAACAGGCCCGCGACGGCGCCCACCCGCTCTGGCAGAAGCTCCTGCGCATAGACGATAATCGCCGAAAAGGCCGAGGAGAGCACGAAGCCGATGATGAAGGTCAGCACGATCGTCGCCGGCAGGTTCACGTAGGGCAGCGCCAGGGTGAACGGCAGCACGCCGAGGATCGAGCCCCAGATCACATAGCGGCGTCCGAAGCGGTCGCCGATCGGGCCGCCGAAGAACGTGCCGAGCGCCGAGGCAAAGAGGAACACGAACAGGCAGATCTGCGCCGTCGCCACCGGCAGATGGAATTTCTCGATCAGATAGAAAGTGTAATAGCTGCCGAGGCTCGCGAGATAGACGAACTTCGAAAAGACGAGCGCGAGCAGCACCGCAACCGAGGCCGCGACGTGTTTGCGGGTCAGGCCGTGGCTTGGCGCGGCCCGCTTCGTCCGGCGCGGCATCGCCGCCACGCGCGCCGCATACCAGCCGCTGATTCTGTAAAGAAGAAAGATGCCGGCGAGCGGCAGCAGGGCGAGCCAGGCTATGGCTCTCAGTCCATGCGGCACGACGAAAAAGGCGACGAGCAACGGCCCGATCGCCGCGCCGGTGTTGCCGCCGACCTGGAACAGGGATTGCGCCAGCCCGTGCTGGCCACCCGAGGCCATGCGCGCGACGCGCGAGGATTCCGGGTGGAAAACCGATGAGCCGACGCCGATCAGAGCGGCCGCGATCAGGACCACGAAAAAGTGATTCGCGAAGGCGAGCAGGAGCAGACCGCAAAGCGTCACGCCCATGCCGATCGGCAGCGAATAGGGCTTGGGATTCTTGTCTGTATAAAGACCGATGAACGGCTGCAGCAGCGAGGCCGTGAGCTGGAAGGCGAGCGTGATCAGTCCGATCTGGCTGAAGCTCAACTGGAAGGTCTGCTTCAGGATCGGATAGACGGCCGGGAGCAGCGACTGAACGGTATCGTTCAGCATGTGGGCGACGCTGAGCGTCAGCAAGAGAGCGATAAGCGTAGATTCGCCCGTCGCCGCTCCATAGCGATGAGGCGTCTGAGCCTTTGAATCCAGGGACATGATCTTTGTGGTAAATGGTACCGCCACCCCGGCTCGAACGGGGGACCTCTAGATCCACAATCTAGCGCTCTAACCAACTGAGCTATGGCGGCGTGGAGTTCGCGCCGGAACCTATTGGGATAGCGTAGCGATTGCAAGGCTTGGCGCCGCAGGACAGGGCCGATCTCACAACAGATCGACGGGAAAATGCGCTTTGCCGCCGGTCGCGGCATTAAGCATGAATCGATCAACTTGGGCAGAAATGCTAAGGGCTTATGGACCCCCGCCGGGGCAGCCGTTAGGACTTCTTTAAGGCTATCCGTGGCGGCGGAGGGGGCCGAGGATGCGACCGGAAGAGAGCCTCTGCCGCGATGATGGCCTATATCTGCGAGCCCGGCGTAAGCCACGAGGCGATAGAGACGGCGCTTCGCGCCCTGTCGCTTCGCGACGAGGCGATCCCGTTTTTGGTCGCCGCGCCCGATGGCGCGACCGACAAGATCGTTGCTGCCAGCCAGACGATGCTGACCCTGTTCGCGGCCGCCGATCTTGCGGCGCTGACGGCGCGGCTTTTTGCCAGCACGGACACCGGCGCCGAGCGGGTCGCGGAGCAGGCACGCGGCCTTGCGCTCGATAGCGCGCCACGGCTTGAGCGTCTGAGCTTCGCGCTCCAGCCGGAGGCGGAGACGATCACCGTTCTTTCCCGGCGGATCGCTGACGCCGCGCATGGATCCTTGTATGTCGCGGCGATGCTCGGCGTCGGGGCGCTGCTGGCGCGCCGGCAGGCCGAATCCGCGCCCGTGCCCGAATCACCGCCCATCCCGGCTCTGCAGCTCGACGAGGTGCGCCAGCTTCTCGGCGCGCGAATCGGCGCGCGGACCAATGTGCGTTTTCTCTGGCGCACGGATGCGCGGGACACCGTCACCGAGATCACGCCACCACTCGCCGATGTCGTCGGGACGGAAGCCGCGGACATACTCGGCCGCGATTTCGGCGACGTGGCCAAATATCTGGACCGGGAGCCGGACGGGCCGCTGGCCCGTGCCTTCGCCCGGCGCGAGACCTTCAGCGGCGTCGAGGTTCTCTGGCCGATCGCCGGGGCCGCCGCCGCCGTGCCGGTCGGGCTGGGCGGCCTGCCGGCCTTTGATCGCGCGCGAAATTTCGACGGCTATCGTGGCTTTGGCGTCATTCATGTGGACCGGCTGGCCGCGAGCGAGCCGCGCGAATTTCTGTTGCCCGAGATCGAGACCGCGCCGGAACTGGCGCCGCCCGCTGCGCCGGAGCCTTTGGCTTCTTTGCCTGGAGCGACCGCCGCGCCTGCGCCCGAAGTGGCCGCGCCAGCGCCCGCGAGCGAAGCACCGCCTCCACCGCCGGCTCCCGAGCCGGTCGCCATCGTGTCCGAACCTGTCGAGGACGACGACGAGGGCCTGCTGTCGCAGGATGAGGCGACGGCTTTCCGGGCGATCGGCGATGTGCTGGCGGACGAGGTACCGCCTCCGCCCGAGGCTGCGGGCGCCGAACCGGCGGCCGCGCCGCCGATCCTCGATGCCAATGCGGCCGCGCTTCTCGACCGTTTGTCGCTCGGCATATTGGTCAGCCGGGACAATATCGCGATCTACGCCAATCGTACCTTGCTCGATCTTTTGGGCTTTGCCGACGAAGACGCTTTCCATGCCGCCGGCGGCATGGCGCGGATGTTCAATCTGGCGCCGAATGGCAGCGATGCGATCGGCGTGCGAACCGCGGCGGGCGCCATCCTGCCGGCACGGGCGCGGATCCAGGCGATCGAGTGGGATCATCTGCCCGCGACCCTGCTGACCCTGCGCCCTGAGGATGAAAAGGCGCGCGGACAGACCGAGCAGCTCGAAGCCGATTTACGCACGCAGAAGGGCGAGGCACGGGAGCTTTCCGCCATTCTCGACACGGCGACGGACGGCCTCGTCATCCTCGATCCCAACGGGCGCATCGTCACGCTCAACCGTTCGGGCGAGGCGCTCTTCGGCTACGACGAGAGCGAGGTCGTCGGCCAACCGATCACCGTGCTTGCCGCCTCCGAGAGCCAGGGTAGGGTTCTCGATTATTTCGAGGGCCTCAAGACCGACGGCGTCGCCAGCCTGCTCAACGACGGCCGCGAGATCACCGGCCGGGCGAAACAGGGCGGCCTCATTCCGATCTTCATGACTCTCAGCCGTGTCGGTCCTGCCCAGAGCGATCCCGCGCAACAGAAATTCTGCGCGCTTTTCAGGGACATGACGCATTGGAAGAAAGTTGAGGAAGAACTTAAACAGGCGCGGCAGGAGGCCGAGCGCACGAGCGCGCTGAAGTCGGATTTCCTCGCCAAGGTGAGTCACGAAATCCGCACGCCGCTCAATGCCATCATGGGCTTTGCTGAAGTCATCATGGAGGAGCGGTTCGGCCCCATCGGCAACGAGCGCTATCGCGATTATCTGCGCGACATCCATACCTCCGGCGCGCATGTGATGAGCCTCGTCAACGACCTGCTCGATCTCTCCAAGATCGAGGCGGGCAAGATGGACCTGCAATTCGTTTCGGTCGATGTCAACCGCGCGATTTCGGAGGCGGTCGGCATCATGCAGCCGCAGGCGAACCAGGCGCGGATCATCATGCGCCTCTCGCTCGCGCCGCACCTGCCGAAGATCGTCGCCGACGAGCGTTCGCTGCGCCAGATCCTGCTCAACCTTCTCTCCAACGCGGTCAAGTTCAACGAGCCGGGCGGGCAGGTCATTATCTCTTCGGCGCTGACTGATACCGGCACGGCGGTGATCCGTATTCGCGATACCGGGATCGGCATGTCGGACAAGGATATCGAGACTGCGCTCGAACCCTTCCGTCAGCTCGCGACCTCTCGCCAGACCAGCGGCACTGGCCTCGGGCTGCCGCTGACCAAGGCGCTGGTCGAGGCCAACCGCGCCTTCTTCACCATCAAGAGCAAGAAGGACGAGGGCACCTTCGTCGAGGTCGCCTTCCCGCCGGCGAGAGTCCTGGCGGAATAACCAGATTTATCATGCGCTCTGCGCAGGCCCGGATCATTCGCGCGGGTTCCGGCTTTGATCTTTCGCAAACCGCAAGGCTGAACCGCAGCATGAATTCTTTGTAACTTGTTTTGTCGTAGTGCTGCGACGAAATTCCCTAACGAGTCTAGAATAATTCTAGATTAGGGGAATCTTGATGCATTACGATTCGCGCACGATCGCGCTGCATTGGACAACAGCGGGCTTGGTTCTCATTCTCTGGACCATTGGCCAGACTGCTGATTTCATTCCTCGCGGCCCGTTCCGCGGTGCCTATTGGTCGGCGCATTTCCTTTTGGGCTTCATCTTCGTCGCTGTCCTTCTGACGCGAATCCTTTGGCGCAGTAGCGGCGGGAAACGCCTGCCGCCGGCAGACAGCGGCGCTCTGCAAGTCATTTCCAAGACGACGCATTATCTGCTCTACGCGCTTTTGGTGATTGTCGCGGCGCTCGGCCTCGCCAATGCCTTCGCGCATGGTGTCTCGATCTTTGGCATCATCAATCTGCCAAAGCTCGCCGACCATGCGCGGGCAGAATCGATCGGCGACCTGCACGAGCTTGCAGCAAACAGCGTACTTGCCTTGGCGGCCTTTCATGCCGCTGCGGCGCTCGCGCATCACTATCTTTGGCGCGACAAGGTGCTCGAGAGAATGCTGCCGGAGCGCGCGTCCTGAGTTCGCCGCGCCGCTTCAACTGCCGCCGACGATGAGAATATGCAGCGCGCGGGGGCCATGCGCGCCGAGCAGCAACGTCTGCTCGATATCGGCCGACCGCGAGGGGCCGGTGATGAAATTCACCGTGCGCGGCATCGTGCCTTCGCCATAGGCGGCGCGCAGCTTCGCCCAGAACGCCTCGTAATCGCCGACGATGGCCCACGCTTCGACGACGACGATATGCGTCTCCGGCAGAAAGTTCAGCGTCGTCGGATTGTCCGGGCCGGAGACGAGCGCGAGCGTGCCTGTCTCGGCAATCCCGGCGAAGGCGTGCGAGAGCCCAACGCGGTCCTCCGGCTGCGCACGGCCTTCATCAAGACGGAGCGCCGCCGATTCCCAGGGCAGGGCGGCGAGATAGGGATCGGCGCCCTTGCGCAATTGCAGCGGCAGGTTTTTCGCGCGTAGGAAATCCGCGATCCGCGCCGGAATCTCCTCGGCGCTGGCGACGTCCTCCACTGTCGCAAAAACCCGCTCGGCCTCGGCGCGAAAGAGCGCCACTTTGTCAGCGGCCACGCGCCCCCGTGCGGGGATCACGCTCTCCGGCGCTTCGGCCAAGCGCGCATTGACCGTGTGGCGCCGGGAGTCTTCCGCGCCGGTGACGCCAAGCGCGCGGCGGATGCCGGCGAATATTTTGGCGCGGTCGCTCATGGTTTTTTCCGCGCCGCGAATTGCGCCTGGAATGTGCCGCCTTGCGGCGCCGGGAAGTCGCGCTGTGCCGTCCAGCCGCTGGCGAAGGGCAGGCTGCGAAACTTGCCGCTCCGGCCAAGGAGCGCGAGGCCGCGCATCGCGATCCGCGCCGCAGGACCATAGATTTGCGGGCGTCGGGCGAAAAACCCCCAGACGGCGAGGCCGAGACGCTGGCTCTGCGGGCCAAGATAATGCGCGAAGGCGCGCTCGCGCCATTGGCGCAGCAATTTCGGCAGCGGGATGCGCACAGGGCAGACGCTCTCGCAGGCGCCGCAGAATGTCGAGGCATTGGGCAGGTCGGCCGAATGGGCGAGGCCGAAAAGGCCCGGCGTCAGCACCGAGCCCATCGGCCCTGGATAGACCGAGCCATAGGCATGGCCGCCGACGGATTGATAGACCGGGCAATGGTTCATGCAGGCGCCGCAGCGGATGCAGCGGAGCATTTCGGCGAAATCGCTGCCGAGCATTTTGGTGCGGCCGTTGTCGAGGATGACGACATGATAGTCCTCCGGGCCGTCCGGATCGCCGGGCCGGCGCGGGCCGGTCGAAAGCGTCGTATAGACCGACATGTCCTGCCCGGTCGCCGAGCGCGCCAGCACGCGCAGCAAAGTGCCCGCGTCTTCGAGCGTCGGCACCAGCTTCTCGATCGAGGCGAGGACGATGTGGACTTTCGGCAGGCTCTGCGAGAGATCGCCATTGCCTTCGTTGGTGACGATGATCGAGGTGCCGGTCTCGGCGACGAGAAAATTTGCGCCGGTGATGCCGACGTCGGCGGCGAGGAATTTTTCGCGCAGGATTTTCCGCGCCTCCGTCAGCAGCGAAACAGGCTCGCTGAGGTCGCGCTCCGGCGGCAGGCCCGTGTGCAGGCGGTGGAAATCCGCGGCGATCTGATCCCTTGTCAGATGCACGGCAGGCGCGATGATGTGCGAGGGCATTTCGCGGCGGAGCTGGATGATATATTCGCCGAGATCGGTCTCGACCGGCGTAATGCCCGCGGCTTCGAGCGCGGCGTTGACGCCCATTTCCTCGCCGATCATCGACTTGCCTTTGGCGACACTCCTCGCGCCGCGCCTGCGGCAGATGTCGAGCACGATGGCATTGGCGTCCTCGGCTGTGCAGGCGTAATGCACCGTGCCGCCGCTGGCCGCGACTTTCGCCTCATAGGCTTCGAGGTAGAGATCGAGATGGGCGAGCGTATGCGCTTTGATGTCCCGCGCCGCGTCGCGCAAGGCTTCAAATTCCGGCAGGCGCGCGACGGCCTTGGCGCGCTTGCCGATAAAGCCGTCGCGGGAGATATGCAGTGCCTTCTGCAAATGCGCGTCAGCGAGCGCGCGATGCGCCTTCTCGGCGAAATGCAGATGGCTTTGCGGCGCGCTCATGTCTTGCTCGCACAAATCGCCGGCGTACCGGTCATGCCGGCGAGAACCTCGGCGAAATGGCGCACCTCGATGGTGCTGCCGCGCCGCGCCAGGCGGCCGGCGATATTCATCAGGCACCCAAGATCGCCTGCCAGCAGGACCGGCGCGCCGCTTGCCTCTGCCGCCTCCGCCTTCTCCTCGACAATGGCGGCGGAGACCTCGCCATATTTGACCGCGAATGTGCCGCCAAAGCCGCAACAGCGCGTATGATCCTGCATCTCGACGAGGTCCAGCCCGCGCACCGAACCGAGCAGCTTGCGCGGCTGCGCGGCGATGCCCAGTTCGCGGAGGCCGGAGCAGGCATCGTGATAGGTCACGCGATGTGGAAATTCGGCGTCGATGTGAGTGACCTTCAGAATGGTGACAAGAAAATCTGAAAGTTCATAGACCTTGGCGCCGAAGGCGCGGGCCTCTGCGGCGAAGCCGGGATCATCCGCCAAAAGCGCCGGATAATGTTTGGCTAGCATCCCAGCGCAGGAGCCGGAAGGGACGACGACATAATCATAGGGCGCGAAGGCTTCGATCACCGGCCGCGCGAGTTCTTTGGCGAGTGCGCGGTCGCCGGAATTGTAAGCGGGCTGGCCGCAACAGGTCTGCGGCGGAACTTCGACCGTACAGCCAGCGTCCTCGAGCAGCTTGACGGCCGCCCAGCCGATCGACGGCCGGAAGAGATCGACAAGGCAGGTGACGTAGAGGCCGACACGCGGCCCTTGCGGGGCTTCCATGCGGCAACTATCGGCTCTAAGCCTGCCGCGTCAACATTCGGGGGACAGATGGGCCGCGAGATCGAACACAAGTTTCTGGTCGATACGTCGCTCTGGCGCCCGGATGGGCCGGGCGTCGTACTTCGCCAGGGCTATCTTTCGACGGACAAGGAGCGCGTCGTCCGCGTGCGGACAGCCGGCCCGAAAGCCTATCTCACGATCAAGGGCCCGGGGCATATCAGCCGGGCGGAATTCGAATATGAAATCCCCTTCGCGGACGCGAGTTTCATGCTCGATCATCTGTGTCTGCCGGGCGTGATCGAGAAGACGCGCTACCGGCAGCCGGTCGGCGCGCACATCTGGGAGATCGATGTCTTCCACGGCGAGAACGACGGCCTGGTTCTGGCCGAGGTCGAGCTTCGGGGCGACGATGAGGCCTTTGAGCATCCCGACTGGGCGTTGCGCGAGGTTTCGAACGACGCGCGCTACTTCAACGCCGCGCTGTCGCAGAAACCGTTCAAGAGCTGGGCCTGACGTCAGGGACTTGCCGCAGGCGGGGCTTCGGCGCATGGTCCGACGGGAAAAAGGTTGAACATGTCCGGTATTCAATTTCCCAAGCCCGATCCGTCTATTATCGCCCGGCGTGAAACGATCATCGCTGGCCTCGCCGCGCTGGTCGCGCCGGACTCGCTGATTACAGCCGAGGATGAGCGCCGCGCCTTCGAGACCGACGCGCTGACGGCCTATCGGCGGATACCGCTCGCCGTCGTATTGCCGCGCACGACGGAGGAGCTTTCCGCGGTCTTGGCCTTTCTGCACAAGGAAGGCGTCAATGTCGTCGCGCGCGGCGCCGGAACCTCGCTCGCGGGCGGCGCGATCCCGCAGGAAGATGCGGTCGTTGTCGGCGTCGCCAAAATGGCGCGCGTGCTCGATATCGATTACGCCAATCGCACGATCCGCGTGCAGTCGGGCGTCACCAATCTGTCGATCTCGGGCGCGGTAGCGGCCGAGCGCTTCTTCTATGCACCGGACCCGTCCTCGCAGCTTGCCTGTACGATCGCCGGCAATATCGGCATGAATTCGGGCGGCGCGCATTGCCTCAAATATGGCGTGACGACCAACAACGTGCTGGGCGTCAAGATGGTGCTGGTCGATGGCACCGTGGTCGAGATCGGCGGACCTTATCTCGACAGCGCGGGCCTCGATCTGCTCGGCCTCGTCGTGGGCTCAGAAGGGCAGCTTGGCATTGTCGCGGAGGCGACCTTGCGCATCCTGCCCATGCCCGAGGATGCGCGGCCGGTGCTTTTCGGCTTCCCGACGAGCGAGGCGGCGGGCGGCTGCGTCGCGGCGATCATCGGCGCGGGCATCGTCCCGGTTGCGATCGAATTCATGGACAAGCTCGCCATCGAAATCTGTGAGGATTTCGCTCACGCCGGCTATCCGCTGGATGTCGGCGCGCTGCTGATCATCGAATCCGAAGGCTCGCCCGCCGAGATCGACGCCGAACTCGCCAGGATCGTTGCTATCGCCAAGGATTACAGCGTCACCACCATCAAGGAATCGAAATCGGCAATCGAGACGGCGGCGATCTGGAAGGGTCGCAAGTCCGCCTTCGGCGCGACGGGGCGCGTCGCCGATTATATCTGCATGGATGGCGTCATCCCGACCGGCAAGCTGCCGCAAGTGCTGCACCGGCTGAACGAGATCGTCGCGGAATTGGGTTTGCGTGTCGCCAATGTCTTTCATGCTGGCGACGGCAATCTGCATCCGCTGGTGCTCTACAATATCAACGACCCGGCCGAGCAGGCGAAGGCGGAAAAGGCCGGCGAGGAAATCCTCAAGCTCTGCGTCGAGGCCGGCGGCTGCCTGACCGGCGAGCACGGCGTCGGCATCGAGAAGCGCGATCTGATGCCGTTCCAGTTCAACCCGGTCGATCTCCAGCAGCAGATGCGCGTGCGCGCCGCCTTCGATCCCGGCTGGCGGCTGAACCCGGCCAAGGTCTTTCCGCTTGAGGGTAGGGTGGCCGCCTAGCCGTCGTTGCTTTATTCGTCCTCATCCTTCGAGACGCGCTTTCGGCGCTCCTCAGGATGAGGGGTTCCTGCACCTTTGCCCTCACCCCGAGGGGCGAGCGAAGTGAGCCTCGAAGGGCGAGGGCGACATACAAATACATCCATGCTAGCTCACCCGCCATGAATTCCGTCACCCCAAAAACCGAGGCAGAAGCCGCCGAGGCCGTGAACACGGCGCGGGCGGCGCGCAGGCCGCTCGGGATCGAAGGCGGCGGGACGCGCGCGGGTCTCGGCCGGCCCGTCGCGGCGCAGACGCGGCTTTCAACGCGCGGCCTCACCGGCATTACGCTTTATGAGCCGAGCGAACTTGTGATCTCCGCGCGGGCGGGCACGCCGCTCAACGAGATCGAGGCGGCGCTGAAGGACAAGAACCAGGCGCTTGCCTTCGAGCCGATGGATCATCGCGCGCTCTACGGCACGCAGGGCGAGCCGACGCTCGGTGGCATCGCGGCCGGCAACATCTCCGGCCCGCGCCGCATCTCGGCCGGCGCGGCGCGGGATTTTCTGATTGGCCTGCGTTTCGTCAATGGTCGCGGCGAGATCATCAAGACCGGCGGGCGGGTGATGAAAAATGTCACCGGCCTCGACCTCGTGAAACTCCTCTGCGGCAGTCACGGCACGCTCGGGGTCATCACCGAGGCGACGTTCAAGGTCCTGCCGCATCCGGCGTCCGCCGCGACCTTGGCGCTTTACGGTCTCGCCGACGGCAAAGCGGTCGCGGCGCTCTGCGCGGCGCTCGGCTCACCGCTCTTCGTCAGCGCCGCAGCGCATCTGCCCGCTGGGCTCGCGACGCCAGAGCCGCTCACATTATTCCGTCTCGAAGGCCCACAGGCCTCGGTCGATGAGCGCCTGTCGGCTCTGCGGCGCACATTGGCGCCGTTCGAATCCGGCGAGGCGTTGGCGCCCGATTATGCCGGAGCGCTCTGGCGCGCGATCCGCAATATCGTACCGCTGGTATCGCCGCCCGACGCCGCCATCTGGCGCATTTCCGTGCAGCCGACACGCGCGCCCAAATTTGTCGATCTGCTCTTGAAGCAGGTCGCGGCGCGCTATTACTACGATTGGGGCGGCGGCCTCGTCTGGCTTTCGATCGCGGCGACGGGCGATGCGGGCGCGGCGGCGGTCCGCGCCGCGCTCGTGCAAGCGGGCAACGGCCAGACGATCGGCCATGCGACGCTCGTGCGCGCGCCGGACGATGTGCGCCGCACGGTTGATGTCTTCGAGCCGCTCGCCGCGCCTTTGTTGAAACTGACGAAGGATATCAAGGCGAGTTTCGATCCGGACGGTATTCTCAATCCCGGCCGCATGTATGCGGGTATCTGATCATGCAAACGGTCTTCACCGAGGCGCAGCTCACCGACAGCCATATGGCGATTTCGGAAAAGATTCTGCGCTCCTGCGTCCATTGCGGCTTCTGCACCGCCACGTGCCCGACCTATGTGCTCGAAGGCGACGAACTCGATAGTCCGCGCGGCCGCATCTATCTCATCAAGGAGATGTTCGAGCAGGGGCGGGCGGCACCGGCCGATGTCGTCACGCATCTCGATCGTTGTCTGTCCTGTCTCTCCTGCATGACGACATGCCCCTCGGGTGTGCATTACATGCATCTCGTCGATCACGCGCGCGCGCATATCGAGGAGACGTATCGGCGTCCCTGGACGGACCGGGCGATGCGCAGCCTGCTTGCGGCGATCCTGCCCTATCCGCGCCGGTTTGCACTGGCGTTGCGGGCGGCGGCGCTGGCGCGGCCCCTCGCGGGCCTGTTGAAGCGCGGCATCGGTGCGCCGCGGAAGACGCCGCGTCTGGTGGACCGGCTCGCCGCCTTGCTCGCCTTGACGCCGCGACATCTTCCTGCTGCGGCTAGCACGCCTTCTGTCTCGCGCGCTCAGGGAAAAAAACGCGGCCGCGTCGCGCTGCTGAAAGGCTGCGCGCAGCAGGTACTCGATCCGCGCATCAATGCGGCGGCGATCCGGCTCCTGACGCGCAACGGCATCGAGGTTATCGAAGCGCCGGACGAGGGCTGTTGCGGCGCGCTGGTGCATCATATGGGCAAGACACCGCAGGCGCTCGATCTCGCCCGCGCCAATGTCGACGCCTGGACGAAGATCGCCGCCGATGGCGGGCTCGATGCGATCCTCGTCACCGCCTCCGGCTGCGGCACGACGCTGAAGGATTATGGCTTCATGCTGCGCGAGGATCCTGTCTATGCCGAAAAAGCGGCGGAGGTTTCGCGGCTCGCGAAGGACATTTGCGAATATGTCGCGGAACTCGACCTCGCGCCGGGACAAGTGCAGGACAAGGTCGTCGCCTATCATGCCGCCTGCTCGCTGCAGCATGGGCAGAAAATCACCGATCAGCCGAAGCGCCTGTTGAAGGCCGCCGGCTTTCGTGTGCGCGACGTGCCGGAAGGGCATATCTGCTGCGGCTCGGCCGGGACTTACAATATCATGCAGCCGTTCTTTGCCGAGCGGCTGCGAACGCGCAAGCTCGCCAATATCGAAGCGTTGCGGCCGGACATTATCGCGCTCGGCAACATAGGCTGCATGACGCAGCTTGCGAGCGGAACGGACATCCCGGTCGTCCATACGGTTGAATTGCTCGATTGGGCGAACGGCGGCCCGATGCCCTTGCAAATCGAACGCGCCAGCGCATGATGGCTTGCTGAGGAGCGAGATGGCGAAAGATAAGCAAAAGCACGGAAGCAAAGCGCCGGCATCCCGTGCGGGCGCGAAGAAGCGCGCCGCGCCCGCCAAGACCGCCAAAAAGCCTGCCGCGAAGAAGGCCGCAGCCAAATCCTCCGCCAAGAAGTCCGCTGCAAAGCCGACCGTCGCGAAGAACATCACGGCGCGCAAATCCGTGCCGATCAAGACCGCGCGGGTCAGCAAGCGCGCGCTGCTGCCGCCCTTGCCGCCGCCGCCGACTTCGCCGTTGAAGGCGGCGCGCAGCGGGGCTCGGGTGGTATCCCGCGCGACGGCGCACAGCCGGTCCAAGTCCCGGAAGGCGGGCAGGGCATTGTTTGAAATTCCGGCCTGCACCGAGATCGTGCTGCGGCAGAAGCTGCGGCTCGCGTCGCCTTATGTGGAACTCTGGCTGGCGCAGAGGGAAAATGTCCTGGCGGAGATCGACGGGCTGACCCCGGAGGCGGCCTTCGTGCGCATCTGGCAATGGCTGATGCTTGAGGCGACGCTGGAAGGCGGCCGGGTGGTCATCACGCCGGATCTCGTCGAAAAACTCTTCGCCGAGGAAATGGGACGCCGTCCCACCGCGTAATCGCGGGGACCATCACCTCGCTTTCCGAATTTTTTTGCTTGCCGTAGCGGCGCTCGCTCGCGGACCCACCGGGCAAATTTGCGCCTTCAACGCGCTGTTAACCCTAACACTTTCTAATCTGTTCGAACTGTGCGTCGCTCTCGCGCGCCCATAGCGTGGCGCCATAACCCAGATTGACCGGACTTATATCCCATGTTATCCCAAGCTATCCCACGGATGAGGTTCGCCCCGCCGCCCGGCGTTTGGGCGGCCAGGGGCGGCGAGCCAGCCTGGGATGGTTTCGCAGCGTTGCGTTTTGGGTGGCGGAGGCGGGGGCTTGGACCGGTTCGTCTCGTGTTTCACCAACCGGCTGGATGCGAAGGGACGCGTGTCGATCCCGGCGCCATTCAGGGCGGTTCTGGCACGCGATGGATTCGACGGGCTCTTCGCGCATCCGGCACTGGAAGGCGAGGCTGTCGATTGTGGCGGCAACGCCCTGTTGCGGGAGATCGATCAGCTTTTGGCGCGTCATGCGCCCTATTCGGAAGAACGGGATTATCTCTCGACGGCTTTGTTTGGAGCCAGCGAGATTTTGAAAGTGGATGCGGAGGGCCGCGTCGTTTTGTCGGAGACGATCAAGGCCATCGCGCACATCACGCAGGAAGTTACCTTCCTCGGAAAAGGAGACAGGTTTCAGATCTGGGAGCCAAGCCGTTTTCAGGCGCATTTCGAGGAGGCCAAAGCTCGATCGCGCATCTTGCGGAAGCAGTTCGGTTCCCAATCTACGGCGCCAGAGGGGCCGCCGCCACGTGGAGCACGGGAATGAATTCGGGCCGCGGCGATCTTCAGCACGTCGCCGCTGGCGGACTGGCCCGCCACATTCCCGTGCTTCGTGTGGAGGTCCTCAAAGCCCTGGCGCCTGAAGCCGGCGGCATCTATCTCGATGCGACTTTCGGCGCCGGCGGCTATTCCGCCGCCATTCTCGCGACTCCCGATACGAAGGTTCTTGCGCTCGATCGCGATCCACGCGCGGTCGCGGCGGGCTTCGATCTTGTCGATGCAGCGGGCGGCCGGCTGACGCTGGTCGAGGCGCGCTTTTCCGAGCTTGAAAGCGCCGCGCGCGCGCAAGGCATCGCAAGCTTCGACGGCATCGTCTTCGATATTGGCGTTTCCTCCATGCAAATCGATGAAGCCGAGCGCGGCTTCTCTTTCCGGCAGGAGGGGCCGCTCGACATGCGCATGAGCGGTCAGGGCCAGAGCGCCGCTGATCTCGTCAATGAAGCCGACGAAGCGGTGCTTGCCGACATCTTCTATTATTTCGGCGAGGAGCGCGCCGCGCGCCGCATTGCCAAGGCGATCATCGCCGCGCGGGCCGAAGCCCCGATCACCACGACGGCGCAGCTCGCCACGCTCATCGCGCGTGTGCTGCCCGTGCGGCCCGGCGCCATTCATCCGGCAACACGCAGCTTTCAAGCCCTGCGCATCGCGGTCAACGATGAGCTGGGCGAATTGGTCGCGGGCCTTTCCGCGGCGGAACACTTGCTGAAGCCGGGTGGCCGGCTCGTGGTCGTCGCTTTTCATTCGCTCGAAGATCGCATCGTCAAGCAATTCTTCGCCGCGCGCTCGGGGCGCGGGGAGGCGAAGTCGCGGCCCTTGCCCGGTGAGCCGCGGAAGCCGGCGCCGAGCTTCTCGCTCACCGGCAAGCAGCCGATCGAAGCCACGCCGGCCGAAGTCGCGGAAAATCCGCGCGCGCGTTCGGCCAAGCTGCGTTTCGCTATCCGCACCGAGGCGCCGGCGCAGCCGCTCGACCCGGCGCTCGTCTCGCTCGCGCGCCTGCCGCAAAAACAAACACGGAGGGGCGGATGATCCGGCTGCTCAACGTGCTCGCCATCGCTTGTCTCGTCGGCACGGCGATCTTCGCCTATTCGGTGAAATACGAGACCATGTTCCGCGCCGAGAAGATCGTGCAATTGCGCGACCAGCTTCAGGCCGAGACCGACGCGATCGGCACGTTGCGGGCCGAATGGGAGCATGTCTCGCGCCCGGAACGCATTGGGGCGTTGGCCGATCAATTCCTCACGCTGCAATCGCCCGCGCTGACGCAGATCGTGCCGGTCACCGGATTGCCGGACAAGGGACCGCGACAAGACGAGATCGGCCAGAAACTCGACGCACTGGGCGTTCAGAACCCGACCAATACCCCGATCGATCCGATGGCGACGGGGCAGATCACGCCGGCAAGCCCGGCCACCCCGGGAAGTCACTGACGCCATGATGAACGCCGACGACCAACTCCCCGAGCAAATTCCGGCCCGAGTGCCCGCGACCATGAAGCGCCGCCGCGGGCTGCTTTCGATCCTGCTGACGACGAAACTCGACAAGAGCACGCGGCGCATCCGGCTCATCGCCCTCGGCTTCACGCTCGTCTATTGCATCATCGGCGGCAAGCTCGTCTATTTCGCGATGCATCCGGAATTGCGGCAGACGCATGAGGCTGCCTCCGATACGGTCGCCGCGGCGCGTCCGGACATTCTCGACCGCAACGGTGCCGTGCTCGCGACCGACATCAAGGTGACGTCGGTCTTCGCCGAGCCCCGCCGGATTATCGACCGCGACGAGGCGATCGACCAGCTTTCCACGATCTTTCCCGATCTCAGCATCCGCGAGCTGACCGAGAGACTCAGCTCGCACAAGGGCTTCATCTGGGTCAAGCGCGCCGTCACCCCGGCGCAGCAGCAGGCTGTCTACCACCTCGGCCTGCCGGGCGTTGGCTTCATGCAGGAGAACAAGCGCGTCTATCCCAATGGCCCCATCGCCGCGCATGTTCTGGGTTTTGCCAACCTCGATGGCGTCGGCATTTCCGGCCTCGAAAAGTATATCGACGGGCAGGGACTGTCGGCGCTGCAAAGCGCCGGGTTCAATCTCACGCCTTCGAACCTGAAGCCGATTGTCTCCTCGCTCGATCTCAACGCGACCTATGCCATTCGTGATGAACTCGCCAAGGGCATCGAGAAATTCAAGGCCAAGGCCGGCGGCGCCGCCATTCTCGACGTCAGCACCGGCGAAGTGATCGCCATGGCCTCGCTGCCGGACTTCGACCCCAACAATCCTGTCGATGCGCTCGATCCGCATCGTATCGACCGGCTGACGGTCGGCGTTTATGAGATGGGCTCGACCTTCAAGGCGCTGACCATCGCCATGGCGCTCGATTCCGGCAAGGTGACGCTGAACAGCAAGCTCGATGCGCGCGAATCCCTGCGCTACGGGCGTTTCACCATCCACGATTTCGAGCCGCAGCACCGCTTCTTGGCATTGCCCGAAGTCTTCACTTATTCGTCGAACATCGGCACCGCGCGCATGGCCATGATGGTAGGTGTCGACGGGCATAAAGCCTTCCTCGGCAAGATGGGTCAATTGACCCGCCTGCGCACGGAGCTTCCCGAGTCCGCCGAGCCGCTCGTGCCGAAGAAGTGGAGCGAGCTCAACACGATGACGATCGCCTTCGGCCAGGGCTTGAACGTCGCGCCGCTGCAGGCGCTGATGGCGGTCGGCGCACTCGTCAATGGCGGCTATATGATCAAGCCGACGTTCCTGAAACGCAGCGAAGCCGATGCGATGGCGAATGCCGTTCGCGTGGTCAAGCCCGAGACATCCGAGAGCCTGCGCTATCTGATGCGCCTCAACGCCGAGATCGGCACCGCCAAGAACGCCAATATCGACGGCTATTTCGTCGGCGGCAAAACCGGCACCGCGGACAAGATCATTCACGGTCATTATTCGAACGACAAAGTTCTGACGACCTTCATGGCGATTGTCCCCGCCGACAAGCCAAAGTATCTTTTCTTCGTGATGCTGGACGAGCCCCAAGCCATTCCCGGAACTTACGGATTTCACACCGCGGCGTGGAACTCCGGCGCCATCGCCGGCAAGATCGTCGCGCGCGTCGGCCCGCTGCTGGGGATCGAGCCGCGTTTCACGCCGCCGGCCCAGCCTTTCCCGTTGCTCGCCCAGCTTGGCTACAGCGCCGCCAATTCCGCCGTCGTCCTCGGGAGCCATTGATGCGCCTCGGCGATCTCCTGCCTGAGGCGGGGCTGGCCGAAGCCTTGGCCGCGCGGGAGATTGCCGGTCTCAGCGCCGACAGCCGCACCGTGGGCGCCAACTTCGCCTTTTTCGCTCTGCCCGGCAGCAAGGCCGATGGCGCCGGTTTCGCGGCGCAAGCCGTGGCGCGCGGCGCTGTCGCGGTCATTAGCCAGCACGCCATTGACGTTGCGTCAGCAGCCTTCATCGAAGTGCCGGACGCGCGCCGGGCTCTGGCACTCGCCGCGGCGCGCTTCTATTCCCGACAGCCGGAAATGATTGTCGCGATCACCGGCACCAGCGGCAAAAGCTCGGTCGCAGCCTTTACCCGGCAAATCTGGCTTGCGCTCGGCCATCGCGCCGCCTCGCTCGGCACGATTGGTCTCGTCGCGCCATCCGGTGAAGTCTATGGCTCGCTGACGACGCCGGACCCGATCTCGCTGCACAAAACGCTCGACGAACTGGCGCGGGACGGCGTCACCCATCTCGCCTTCGAGGCTTCCTCACATGGGCTCGATCAGCGCCGGCTCGACGGCGTCCGGCTCGCGGCCGGCGCTTTCACCAATCTGTCGCGCGATCATCTCGATTATCATCCGGACATGGACTCCTATCTCGCGGCGAAGCTGCGCCTATTCGACACGCTGCTCGCACCAGGGCAGGCGGCGGTGATCGAAGCTGACAGCGATGTCGCGGATAAAGTGATCGCGGCCTGCGCCGCGCGCGGCCTGCGTCTCTTCACCGTCGGAAGAAAAGGCGAAGCCATCAAACTAGTGCACGCAGCGCCCGAGAATTTCGCCACTGCGCTTACGCTGGAACATGCGGGCAAAACCTATTCCGTGCATCTGCCGCTCGCCGGCGACTTTCAGGTTCAGAATGCGCTCGTCGCCGCGGGGCTGGCTTTGGCGACCGGCGGCGCGCCCGAGCGCGTCTTCGCCGCACTGGAAAATTTGCAGGGCGCTTCCGGGCGGCTCGAACTCATCGGCCGTCGCGGCGGCGCGCCGATCTTCGTCGACTATGCGCACAAGCCCGACGCGCTCGACAACGTATTGCGCACGCTGCGGCCGCTGGCGCGGCACAGGCTCATTGTCGTTTTCGGTTGCGGCGGCGACCGCGACAAGGGCAAGCGGCCGATCATGGGCGAACTGGCGGCGCGGCTGGCTGACGAGGTGATTGTCACTGACGACAATCCGCGCACTGAGGCTCCGGCACAAATACGGGCCGAAATCCTCGCGGGCACCCGCGCGGTGCCCGGCGCCAGAGTCGAGGAGATCGGCGATCGGGCACAGGCGATCGCCGCCGGTGTCGCCAGGCTCGGAGAGGGTGACGTGCTGCTCGTCGCCGGCAAAGGCCATGAAACCGGCCAGATCGTCGGTGACAGAATACTGCCGTTTTCCGATCAACAGAGCGTACGCACAGCGTTGGGAGTTTCCGCGGCATGAATCTGGACGTGTCGCAGGAAAATCCACAAGAAAATCCGCTTGCGACGGAGCCTTATGTCGAGCCCTTGTGGATGCCGCTGGCGCTGTTCGCGCCGCTGCGCGCGCGGCTCAGCGGGCCGATGCCGCAACCCGTCTTCGGCATTTCGATCGATACGCGCACGCTGGTGCCGGGCGATCTCTTTTTCGCGATCAAGGGTGAGCGCAGCGATGGACATGACCATGTCGCCGCTGCCTTCGCCAAAGGCGCGGCGGCCGCCGTGGTCGATGAGGATCATGCGGATTCGCTGAAGGGTGTCGGACCGCTTTATGTGGTTCATGATGTGCTGCATGGGCTCGAAGGGCTTGCCGCGGCCGCGCGTGCGCGCACGCCGGCGCGGATCGTCGCCGTCACGGGCTCGGTCGGCAAGACGACGACGAAGGAAGCCTTGCGTCATGTGCTCTCGCAAGCGGGCGCGACGCACGCTTCCGTCGCCTCCTACAACAATCATTGGGGTGTGCCGCTGACCTTGGCGCGGATGCCGCGCGAGACCCGCTTCGGCGTCATCGAGATCGGCATGAACCATGCGGGCGAAATTCTGCCGTTGACGGCGCTCGCGCGGCCGCATGTTGCGATCATCACAACGGTCGCGCCGGTGCATCTCGAATTCTTCGATTCGGTCGAGGCCATCGCCGATGCCAAGGCTGAGATTTTTTCGGGCCTTGTGCCCGGCGGCGTCGCGATCATCAATGCCGATATCGCGCACTATGAGCGGCTAGATGCCGCCGCGCGCGCGGCGGGGGCCGGACATATCGCGACCTTTGGCGCCGCGCCGCAGGTCGACGCGCGTCTGGTCGACATCGAGACGCACGAGACCTATGCCATCGTCACCGCGCGGATTGCCGGGCGCGATCTGACCTATCGCCTTGGCGCGCCGGGGCGGCATGTGGCACTCGATTCGCTCGCCGTCCTGCTCGCGGCGCAAGCCTTCGGCCTCGACCTCGGGCAGGCGGCCGAATCTTTGGCGAGCTTCGAGGTTCCCGCGGGGCGCGGCCGGCGTTTCGGCCTCGAGGCCGAAGATGGCCCCTTCACCTTGCTCGACGAAAGCTATAATGCCAATCCCGCCTCGACGGGCGCGGCTTTGGCGCTCGTCGGTAGCCTGCCGGCCGCGCGGCGCATTGCTGTCCTCGGCGATATGCTGGAACTCGGCTCGCAGGGTGCGGAACTGCACGCCGCGCTCGCGCGCGATATTGCCAACAACAACATTGATCTCGTTTTTGCCGCGGGCCCGCTGATGAAGCATCTTTTCGACGCGCTGCCGCAGGAGCGCAAAGGCGCCTGGCGTGATAGTGCGGCGGAGCTTGAAGCTTTTGTTCTCGCCGCTGTCCGCGCCGGCGATCTCGTCATCGTCAAGGGCTCGAACGCCAGCCGCATGAGCGCCATCGTCGCGGCGCTCAAAGCCCGCTATTCCGCCGAGACCGGCGACCAATAGGATTTCAGAATGCTGTTTTGGCTCGCCAATTTCACCCACATTTTCAGCCCGCTGAATCTGTTCCGCTACATCACGTTCCGCACTGCGGGCGCGACAGCGACGGCCTTGTTCTTCGTCTTCTTCTTCGGGCCAAGCACGATCGCGGCGCTGCGGCTCAAGCAGGGCAAGGGCCAGCCGATCCGCGAGGACGGCCCGCAATCGCATCTGAGCAAAAAGGGCACGCCGACGATGGGCGGCCTGATGATCCTCTCCGGCCTCATCGTCTCGACCTTGCTCTGGGCCAATCTCGAGAGCCGCTACGTCTGGATCGTCCTGCTTGTCACGGTCGGCTTCGGCCTCATCGGCTTTTATGACGATTATCTCAAGGTCACCAAGCAGACGCACAAGGGCTTTTCCGGCAGGCTGCGGCTCGCGCTCGAAGGCGCCATCGCTATCGTTGCCTGTTTTGCGATGATGAAGGTGGGCGCCGCGCATACGACCGAGCTCGCACTTCCGGCGATCAAGGGCTATGTCATCGATCTCGGCTGGTTCTTTCTGATTTTCGCGCCGCTGATCATCGTCGGCGCGGGCAATGCGGTAAATCTCACCGATGGACTCGACGGCCTCGCCATCGTGCCGGTGATGATCGCGGCGGCCGCGTTCGGCATCATCGCCTATGTCGTCGGCAATGCGATCTATTCGGAATACCTGCACGTCAATTATGTGCCGGGCACTGGCGAGCTTGCCGTCGTCTGCGGCGCGCTGATCGGCGCGGGCCTCGGCTTTCTGTGGTTCAACGCGCCGCCGGCGCAGATCTTCATGGGCGATACCGGCTCGCTCGCGCTCGGCGGCCTGCTCGGCACCGTTGCCGTCGCGGTGAAACACGAGATCGTTCTCGCTATCGTCGGCGGCCTTTTTGTGGTTGAGGCTTTGTCGGTTATCGTCCAGGTCATATCGTTTAAATTGACCGGCAAGCGCGTGTTCAAAATGGCGCCGATCCATCATCACTTCGAGCAGCTCGGCTGGTCCGAGCCGCAGGTCGTGGTGCGGTTCTGGATCATCGCCTTCGTGCTCGCGCTCGTCGGCCTCTCCACCCTGAAGCTGAGATAATGACGCCTGTTACTTCTTTCGCTGGCAAACGTGTCGCCGTCTTCGGTCTCGGGGCCTCCGGCCTTGTGAGCGCGCAGGCGCTCGTCGCCGGTGGCGCCGATGTTGCGGTCTGGGACGATCATCGCCCAGGGCGCGAGAAAGCCGCCGCGCTTGGCCTCAAGCTCGAAGATCTCGTGACGGCCGATCTCACCGGCTATGATTCTCTCATCCTCTCGCCCGGCGTGCCGCTGACGCATCCCTATCCGCATTGGGTCGTCGTCAAGGCGCAGGCTGCCGGCGTCGAAATCATCGGCGATATCGAGCTTTTCGTCCGCGAGCGCGCCCATATCGCGCCGGATGCGCCGCTCATCGCCATCACCGGCACCAACGGCAAATCGACAACGACGGCGCTCGTCGCGCATCTTTACCAGACGTTCGGCTATGAGGTCGAAGTCGGCGGCAATATCGGCACGCCGATCCTCGCGCTCAACCCACCGGCCAAAGGCCGCGTCCATGTGATCGAATGCTCGTCGTTTCAGATCGATCTCGCGCCCTCGCTGAACCCGTCCTTCGGTCTTCTGCTCAACATCACCGTCGATCATCTCGATCGCCACGGGACGATGGAGCATTATGCCGAGATCAAGGAGCGGCTCGTCGCCAAGGCCGATGTCGCCATCATCGGTGTTGACGATGACATCTGCGCCGGCATTGCTCAAAGGCTGCGGGGGCAGGGCCGCGCAATCGTGCCGATCTCTATCCTCCATCCCGCCATTCCCGACGGCATCGTGCTGGAAGGGACGCGGCTTGTCCGTAAAAGTGGAGGCCAAGCCAGTACGATCGCCGATCTCGCCGGCATCCCGTCACTGCGCGGCACCCACAACGGCCAGAATGCCGCGGCCGCGGTGGCGGCGTTGGGCCCGCATGGATTCGAGCTTGAGCTTGTCCAGGAGGGTCTGCGGAGTTTCCCCGGGCTCGCGCACCGAATGGAGGAGATCGGGCGGCGCGGAAAAGTGCTCTATATCAACGATTCCAAGGCGACCAATGCCGACGCCGCCGAAAAGGCCCTGCAGAGCCTCGACGACATCTACTGGATTCTCGGCGGCCGGGCCAAGGAGGGCGGCATCGGGCCGCTGGAGCCGCTCTTCCCCAAGGTGGCCAAGGCCTATCTGATTGGCGAGGCGGCTGAACCCTTCGCCAAAGTCATCGGCGAAGCGATTCCTTATGAATTTTGCGGCACGATCGAACGTGCGGTCGACAGTGCGACTCGGGATGCGGAGGCCAGCACGACGCCTTCCCCCATCGTCCTGCTCTCGCCCGCCTGCGCCTCGTTCGATCAATTCCCGAATTTCGAGAAGCGCGGCGACAAGTTTCGGGAGGTTGTTCTGGCCAAGCTCGCGGAGCCGCCGAAAACCTGAGGGGGTTGGATCATGGTCTCGCGCGTCGAACGCTCGACCCTGGCGAACTGGTGGTGGACTGTCGATCGCTGGCTGCTTGCCGCGCTCGGCGCGCTCGTCATCTTCGGCCTTGTCCTGACGATGGCGGCCAGCCCGCCGGTCGCCGAGCGGCTTGGCCTGCCGACGTTCCATTTCGTCAACAAGCAGGTGATGTTCCTCGTCCCCTCGCTGGCGGTCTTCTTTGGCGCTTCGCTGCTCTCGCCCCGGCATGTGCGCCGCACCGCGCTTATCCTCTTCCTCGTCTCGATGGCGCTGATCTTCGCGGCGCTGCTCTTCGGCACCGAGGTCAAGGGCGCGCGGCGCTGGATTTTCGGCATCCAGCCGTCGGAATTCATGAAGCCCTGCTTCGTCGTTATTGCGGCCTGGGCTTTCGCCGAAGGCGGCCGCGACCGGCTGCCTGGCAATCTGATCGCGCTGCTGCTTTTGCCGGCGACGATCATTCCGCTCATCCTGGAGCCCGATTTCGGTCAGACCATGCTTGTTTCGCTGGTCTGGGTCGGCCTTTTCTTCATCGCCGGATTGCGCTGGATCTGGGTCTTCGGCGTCGGCGGCATCGGCATGGGCGGCGTTATGCTCGCCTATAAATTCGTGCCGCATGTGCGCGCCCGCATCCTGAAATTCATCGATCCCAGCGCCACGGGCGGCGTTGCCGACACGTTTCAGGTCGATACCGCCCTGCAGAGCTTTTATTCCGGCGGCTGGACGGGCAGGGGGCCGGGCGAAGGCACGCTCAAGCGCGTTCTGCCCGACGCGCATACCGATTTCATCTTCGCCGTCACCGCGGAGGAATTCGGCATCATCGCGTGTCTCGTCATCGTTTCGGTCTTCATGTTCATCGTCGTGCGCGGCCTTGCGGTCGCCGCGCGCAACGAAGATCATTTCTGCAGGCTCGCCGGCACCGGCCTCGTCATGCTGTTCGGCATCCAGAGCGCGATCAATATGGCGGTTAATCTGCATCTGATGCCGGCCAAGGGCATGACCCTGCCTTTCATCTCCTACGGCGGCTCGTCGCTCATCTCCCTGGCGCTCGGCATGGGCTTCATGATCGCCGTCATGCGCAAACGGCCGCGGTCGGAAGTCGCCTTCCGCCAGCTTGAGGCGGAGCCGGCATGACTTTGGGCCCGGTTCTGGTCGCGGCGGGCGGCACCGGCGGCCATCTCTTTCCCGCCGAGGCGCTGACGAAGGAACTCTCCACGCGAGGCGTCGCGGTCGAACTCGTTACCGATCCGCGCGGCAAAAAGTACGACGGCGATTTTCCGGCGCAAGCAGTGCATCAGATTCCCTCAGCCACGCCGAGTGGCGGCTCGCTCTTGGCGCGTGCAAAGGCCGTGCTCACGCTGCTCGGGGGAACTGTTGCTGCGCTTTGGCTGATCGGCAGCAAACGGCCGGCCGCCGTCGTCGGCTTCGGCGGCTATCCGAGCGTGCCGCCGGTCTTCGCCGCGACGCTGCTGCGGGTGCCGACCATCCTGCATGAGCAGAATGCGGTGATGGGCCGCGCCAATCGCTTTCTCGCCGCCCGCGTCGATGCCGTCGCGCATGGCTTTCCGACGCTCAAGGGGCTCGGCAGCGGAATCAAGGCGCACACCTATCACACCGGCAATCCGGTGCGGCCGAGCGTGCTTGCCGCGGCGAAGGTGCCCTATCGCGTGCCGGATGACGGCACGTTCGATCTGCTTGTCACCGGCGGCTCGCAGGGCGCGCGCGTGATGGCCGATATCGTCCCGCCCGCTATCGCGCTTCTGACGCCGCAGGAGCGCGTCGGCCTGCGCATCGTGCAGCAGGCGCGCGGCGAGGATCAGGCGCGGGTCACCAAGGCCTATCAGGAGCTTGCGGTCGCTGCCGAAGTCCTGCCGTTTTTTTCCGATCTTCCAACCCGTGTCGCCGCGGCCTCGCTGGTGATCGCGCGCGCCGGCGCCTCGACGGTGTCGGAACTCGCCGTCATCGGGCGGCCGTCGATCCTGGTGCCGTTTCCGCATGCGCTGGATCAGGATCAGGCGGCCAATGCCGAGGAACTGGCCGCGACCGGTGCCGCACAGGTGGTGCGGGAGAGCGAATTCACGCCGCAATGGCTCGCGGCGGCGCTGCGTGCGGCGCGGCAGACTCCGCAAGGGCTTGCCTCGCGCGCGGCGGCGGCCCAGAAAGCAGGGATCGATGATGCGGCGAAAAGACTCGCCGATCTCGTGACCAACATCGCTCTCGGGAACAAAAAAGAATGAAGCTTCCGCGCGAACTCGGCCCCATCCATTTCGTCGGCATCGGCGGCATCGGCATGTCCGGTATCGCCGAGGTGCTGATCAATCTCGGCTATAAGGTGCAGGGTTCCGATACGAGCGAGAACGCCAATGTCCTGCGCCTGCGCGAGAAGGGCGCGACGGTCCATATCGGCCACGACGCAGCGAATCTGGGCAATGCCGAAGTCGTCGTGGTCTCGACGGCGATCAAGCGCGACAATCCCGAGCTTGTGGTGGCGCGGGAGCGGCGCCTGCCGGTCGTGCGCCGTGCCGAAATGCTGGCGGAGTTGATGCGGCTGAAGCAATGCGTGGCGATTGCCGGCACGCATGGCAAGACAACGACCACCTCGCTCGTCGCGACGCTTCTCGACGCTGGCAAGTTCGACCCCACTGTCATCAATGGCGGCATCATCAATGCTTATGGCACCAACGCGCGTCTCGGCGCGGGCGACTGGATGGTCGTCGAGGCCGATGAGAGCGACGGCACGTTCCTGAAGCTGCCGGCCGATATTGCCATCGTCACCAATATCGATCCCGAGCATCTCGATCATTTCGAGACGTTCGATGCGATCAAGGGCGCGTTCCGCTCCTTCATCGAGAATTTGCCGTTCTATGGCTTCGCCGTCATGTGCCTCGATCATCCGACGGTGCAGGAACTCGTCGGCCAGATCGAGGATCGGCGTGTCATCACCTACGGCGAGAATCCGCAAGCCGACGCGCGGCTGGTCGATGTCGATCTCACGGGTGGCAAGTCGCGCTTCAACGTCATCATCCACGACCGCAAGACGGGCGGCGAGGTGAGACTCGAGAATCTCGGCCTGCCGATGCCCGGCCATCATAATGCGCTCAATGCCACGGCGGCGATCGCTGTGGCGCATCAGCTCGGCATGAGTGCCGAGACGATCCGCAGCGCGCTCGCGGGCTTCGGCGGCGTCAAGCGCCGTTTCACGCCAACCGGCGAGTGGCACGGCGTGCGCATCTTCGATGACTACGGCCATCATCCGGTCGAGATCGCCGCGGTGCTGCGCGCCGCGCGTGCCTCCACAAAAGGGCAGGTGATCGCCATCGTGCAGCCGCATCGCTATACGCGGCTCAATTCGCTGTTCAATGAATTCGCGACCTGCTTCAACGATGCCGATACGGTCATCGTCGCGGATGTCTATGCTGCCGGTGAGGCGCCGATCGAGGGCGCCGATCGCGACCACCTCGTTGCGGCGCTGAAGGCGCACGGCCATCGCCAGGCGCTTGCCCTCGGCCAGCCTGCACAGATCGCGGAGATTGTGCGAGCGCAGGCCAAGCCGGGCGATTATGTAATCTTCCTCGGCGCCGGCAACATCACTCAATGGGCTTACGCACTGCCGGGGCAATTGGCGGCCGGCGACGGCGCATGAACTTTCCCGATCTCGCGCCCGCCCTGCAAAAGGCCGCGCCGGAGTTGCGCGGGCGGCTCGAAGCGAATGTGCGTATGGCGGATCTCTGCTGGTTTCGCACCGGCGGCCCGGCTCAGGCGCTGTTCACGCCCGCGGACGAGGACGATCTCGCCTATTTTCTCGCGCGGCTTGATCCGGGCATCGCGGTCACGACAGTCGGCGTCGGCTCCAACCTTCTCGTGCGCGACGGCGGCATCAAGGGCGTAGTTATCCGGCTCGGCAAGGGCTTTCATAATCTGCGTGTCGATGGTCTGCGCGTCGAAGCGGGCGCGCGAATCCTCGACGTCAAACTGGCGACGACGGCAGCCGAGGCGAACATCGCCGGTCTCGCCTTCTATCGCGGCATTCCCGGCGCCGTCGGCGGCGCCTTGCGGATGAACGCCGGCGCCTATAGCGCGGAGACGAAGGACGTGCTCGTCTCCTGCCGCGGCATCGATCGCAGCGGGACGCTGCACATCTTCAGCAACGCTGACATGGGCTTCACCTATCGCCATTCCGGCGTGCCGCATGATGTAATCTTCACGTCGGCGCTCTTCGAAGGCAGGGTGGGTGAGCGCGCCGCAATCGAAGCCGAAATGGCCGAAATCACGCGGTCGCGGCAGGAGAGCCAGCCGGTCAATACGCGCACCGGCGGCTCGACCTTCAAGAACCCGCCTGACCATAAAGCGTGGCAATTGATCGATGCGGCCGGCTGTCGCGGCCTTGTCGTCGGCGATGCGCAAGTGTCAGAGCTGCATTGCAATTTTCTGATCAATCGCGGCGCGGCCAGCGCGGCAGACATCGAGTCCCTGGGTGAGGAAGTCCGTCGCCGCGTCTTCGAGACCAGCGGCGTCAGGCTTGAATGGGAGATCGAGCGGGTCGGCGAAAGCACCCACGCGGGATGATCTGCACGTTTCCGTGATGCGCGCGGAAGGTTGTCGGTGCGGCGCAAAATCCTGTAGGGGTCGAAGCCTCAAGTCCGAAGCCTTAGGTCCGAAGCTCGATTCCGGTAGCGCATGTCCCTTCATCTCGCTTTGCCATTCCTTTTCCTCGCCGGATTCCTTGCCGGCGTCATGAACGCGCTCGCCGGCGGTGGCTCGTTCATTTCGGTTCCGGCGATGATTGCGACGGGCATGCCCTCCGTGCTCTCCAACACGTCGAGCACCATGGCGCTGTGGCCGGGCACCGTCGTGAGCGCCATGATCTATCCCAACGCCTTCCGGTCCGTCTGCGGCATCGGCAGATGGCCGCTGATGATCGTGACGCTCATCGGCGGCCTCATCGGCAGCCTGCTTCTGCTGTTCACGCCGTCCAAATCCTTCGATGTCATGCTGCCCTGGCTGCTGCTGATCGCCACGCTCGCGCTCATCTTCGGCCAGCGGATTGCTGTCGCGCTCGAAGGCCGCTTCCACGGCTCGCGCTGGGTGCTCGTGGTACAATTTCTCCTCGGCACCTATGGCGGCTATTTCGGCGGTGCCGCGAGCATCATGATGCTGGCGGTCTGGTGTCTCTTCGGCGAGACCGACATCAAATCCCTGCACGGGCCAAGAACGCTGCTGATCACCGCCGCAAACACGGTCGCGATCATCGTCTTCCTGTTCGCGCGTGCAGTCATCTGGCCGCAGACGCTTGCCATGCTCGCCGGCTCGCTGATTGGCGGCTTCGGTGGCGCGCGGCTTGGGCGCGTCACCCCGGCGCATATCGCCCGCGTCGTGACGCTTTGCATCACCGTCGCGATCACTTGCGCCTTTTTCGCCAAAACCTATTGGCATCATTAAAGTTAGCGGCGCGCCGTTCTTGACAGGCGCGGGGGATCGGTCGAGAAGCCGTTTATTGCCATATTCTATGGAATATAGCTTTGCAGAACTGGCTTACTCCGGACGATTGGACTGCCGTTTTTCTCTCGCTGCGCATTGCCTTTGTCGCGCTGGCGGGCAGCCTGCCGTTCGGCATTCTCATCGCCTATGCTCTGGCGCGCTGGCACTTTCCCGGCAAAACGCTGATCACGGCGCTCATTTATCTGCCGCTGGTTCTGCCGCCCGTCGTCACCGGCTATATGCTGCTCATCGGCTTCGGGCGGCGGGGGATTTTCGGTCAGGCGCTGGCGGATATTGGCATTGTGCTGTCGTTCCGCTGGACGGGCGCGGCGCTGGCCTGCGCGATCATGGGCTTTCCGCTCATGGTGCGGGCGATCCGGCTTTCGTTCGAGGCCATCGATCCCAATCTCGAAAAAGCGGCGAGCACACTGGGCGCCAATCCCTTCTTCCGTTTCCTTCTCGTCAGCCTGCCTCTTGCGCTGCCGGGCGTCGTCGTCGGGGCGACTCTGTCCTTCGCCCGTGCGCTCGGCGAATTCGGTGCGACGATCACTTTCGTCTCCAATATTCCCGGCGAGACGCAGACGATCCCGACACTGATCTACACCTATACGCAGGAGCCGGGCGGCGATGAGAATGCGTTACATCTGACGCTCGTTTCGCTCGCTATTGCGATCATCGCCATCGTGGCATCGGAGATCATCCAGGCGCGTGGCGAAAAACGTCTGGCGGGTGGCGGATGATCGACGTCGATGTCGCCCGCCACGTCGGCAGCTTCGATCTCAAAGTCGCCTTCAGCAACGCCGACGGCATCACCGCGCTTTTCGGCCGCTCGGGCTCGGGCAAGTCGCTGACCATCGGCCTCGTCGGCGGGCTCGACCGCCCGGATCGGGGTCATGTCATTCTTGATGACCGCACTTTGGTCGATACGCAGAAACGAATTTTCGTTCCCGCCTATCGCCGACGCATCGGCATCGTCTTTCAGGACTCGCGTCTCTTTCCGCATCTGGGCGTGCGGCAGAATCTTCTCTTCGGCCGCTGGTTCGCGCCGCGCGCCGCGCGCGCCATCGGCGTTGACGCCGTCGTCGAAACTCTCGGGATCGGGCATCTTCTCGGCCGTGGACCGGGGAAACTTTCCGGCGGCGAGCGGCAGCGCGTCGCCATCGGCCGCGCCTTGCTGTCGTGCCCGAAGCTTCTGCTGATGGATGAGCCGCTTGCCGCGCTGGATACGCAGCGGCGCAGCGAAATCCTGCCATTGATCGAGCGGCTGCGCGACGAATTCCAAATTCCGATCGTCTATGTCTCGCACGATATCGAAGAGGTCGCGCGTCTTGCGAGCCGCGTCGTTGTTCTGGAGCGCGGCCACGTTGTCGCGATCGGCGATCCGGCGGACGTTCTGCCGTCCTTCGCGGAGGACGCACGCACCGAGCGTGCAAGCGTGCTTGCCATGCGCGTCGGGGCGCGGGACGAGGCCTATGGCTTGACGGAGCTGGTGCATCCCGCCGGTACGATCTGGCTCGCCGGCGCGCATGGCGCGCCGGGCACAAGCTTGCGCGTCGTCATCAGGGCGACGGATGTTACTTTATCCACCGTGCCGCCGCTGGGTCTCAGCATTCAGGGTGCTCTCAAGGGCCGTTTGGCCAAGATCGAGGTCCTCGGCCCGCTCGCGGTCGCGCATATTTCGCTTGACGGAGACGGTACATTGCTGGCCATGACAACGCGGCGGGCGCTAGACCAGCTCGGTGTGACGCCCGGCCAGCCGATTTTTGCGCTGGTCAAGACCGCCGCGCTCGACGAAAGGTTCGTCGGCGGGGCATGATAGCGCCGGGTTTAGCTGTCGCTGTCAGCCTTTGAATGCGGAGATGTCTGTAATGCCACCGAAGCCGGTTACCGCAGCGCTTCTCGTCATCGGCGACGAAATTCTGAGCGGCCGGACCAAGGACAAGAATATCGGCTTCGCTGCCGATTTTCTGACCGAGCGCGGCATCGATCTGCGTGAGGTGCGCGTCGTGCCCGATGTGATCGATGAGATCGTCGCTGCGCTCAACACCCTGCGGCACCGCTATTCCTATGTCTTCACCACTGGCGGCATCGGTCCGACGCACGATGACGTGACGGCCGATGCGATCGGCGTTGCCTTCGGCGTGCCTGTCGCGGAAGATCCGCGCGCCATCGAATTGCTGCTGCAAAGAATCAAGCGCGAGGACCTCAATGCGGCGCGCCGGCGTATGGCGCGCGTGCCCGCCGGCGCCGAACTTGTCGAGAATTCCGTCTCCACCGCGCCGGGTTTCAGAATAGGCAATGTCATCGTCATGGCCGGTGTGCCGGTCATCATGCAGGCCATGCTCACCGCCGTCGCGCCGAGCCTCGAGACGGGGCCGCGCACGCTCGCCGTGAGCATCGCCGCCGGCAATATTCCGGAAGGCGCCTATGCTGCCGCGCTCGGCACCATCGCGGAGCATAATCCGGCGCTCTCGATCGGCTCCTATCCATCAGTCGTCGATGGTAAGTTCAACAACGAGATCGTCGTGCGCGGCAAGGATGCCGAAGGGGTCGCCGCCGCCGTCGCGGCGATCGAAGAGGTCATCGCCGAATTGCGCGCGACGGGCCGCGACAAATATACGATCACATGACCGATAGCCCGGAAAGAGCCTTTCACGTCTCCTGGGATCAGTTCCATCGGGATGCCCGCGCGCTGGCGTGGCGGCTCGCGGAGATGGCGCCGTTTTCAGCCGTGGTCGGCATCGCGCGGGGCGGCCTGGTGCCGGCCGCGATCGTCGCGCGCGAGCTCAATCTGCGGATTGTCGAGTCGATCTCGGTCGTCAGCTACGAGCATACGGCGCAACAGGGACCGCCGAAGATCGTCAAGCCCATCGTGCCCGAAATCGCAGTGGGGCGGGGCGTGGGCGTGCTCGTTGTCGATGATCTTGTCGATACCGGCGCCACCGTCCGCGTCGTGCGCGAGCTGTTACCCAAGGCGCATTTCGCGACGGTCTATGCCAAGCCGCTCGGGCGTCCGCATGTCGATACATTCATGACCGAGGTTTCACAGGACACCTGGATTCATTTCCCCTGGGATCTGGGCCTCGCCTTCCAGGCGCCGATCGCGGCTACCAAGGGATAGCTTGTCTATCACGCGGCGCGGCTTTATGCCGGGTGTCACGCGGGCGTGGCGGAATTGGTAGACGCAAAGGACTTAAAATCCTTCGGCTCGAAGGAGCCGTGCCGGTTCGACCCCGGCCGCCCGCACCAAAGTTTGATTTTCCCGCTTACTGATCCGTATCTTTGCTCAGGCCTTGCTCGGTGTGAAAGCCGATGTCGATCTGCCCTGCGTTCTCAAAGCCGAGCGTCGCGTGGATGATGTCCCCATCCTTGACCGGATGGTGGATATTCAGGAACGCCGCGTGATCGCCGCCGGGAGAGAGGTTCACCGTGGCGCCGGCGGGAATTTCGATTCCATTCTCCAGGACTTCCGTCCGCTGCGCGCCGTTCACCGTCTTCGTTTCGTGCAGTTCGCTCTTGTCAGAAATATCCGAATTGACCGAGATGAGCCGGTCCGGCACGCTGCCTTCGTTGATGATCGAGAGATAACCTGCGGCATTTTTCGCGCCCGGCACCGTCGGCCGGGTGAAGGCGCCTTCGATGAACAAGGTGCCGATGCTGACATTGGGGGAGTCCTCAGCGGCAACCGCCTTGGGCAGCACGAGTGTGGCGGTGAAGAGGGCCAGAAGGGCAGAGCCGGCGAGGGAAATTTTCAAGTGTCGCTCCGTTTGTTTGGTCTTGCTCTTCGTAGGAACGAAGGTTTTGCGTTTTTCTCGTGGCGGACCGGGTGTACTCGAAATAGCGGCCCTTTGAATTGAAACGTCACGGTCTATTTTAGTCGCATTGGACCGGTTCGCAAACCGATGCTCTAGTCCTGAAGTTCGCGATAATAGCGCGAAATCCGCTCAAACCAATCGTGCCGTGCTTGCAGGTGCGCCATGCCGCGGCTTCGCTCGGGCAATTGCAGGGTCGCGATCAACTCTTCGACCTCGCGGCGGGCGGCAAGCTGCGAGGTGGAGAGGCTGTTGCTGCGCATCGCTTCCTCGATCGGATCGAGCGCCGTGAGCCCGATGGGGAAAAGCTCCCGGAAAATCACACGGTCGTGAAGCCCGTTGGCCGGGCGGAACTTCAACTGCGAGGCGAGGCGCGACAGGCTCGCGGCGATCTGCTTGGCATTGTTCGATTGGGTCGAGGACATGCGGTTGCGCACGATGATCCAGTCGATAATACCTTGATCAACCATTTTGCGCTTGCGCCGCGCTTCGAGCACGAGGTCGGCATATTGCGCGACCTGACCGCGTTGCGTGCGATCATGATGCACACGCGAGAACACATCGACGTCGATGAAAGAATCATTGACCGGCGAGACGAGCGTGTCGGCGAGAGAATGCGCCAGACGCATCAGATAGGAATCGCTCGCCGGAGTATCGATGACTACGAATTCGTATTCGTGTTCGACTTCGGAAATCGCCGTTGCGAAAGCGCCGAACTCCCAGGTTTCGTTGTCGCGTACATTGTCCGAATTGCCGCGGTCGAGCGCGTGGTGTCGCGGCAGTTCGACATTCCACGGCGCATTCACCGCCCAGGAGGCGCGATTTTCAAAGAAGCGTGTCAATGTCTGCTGGCGCGTATCGAGATCGATGGTGGCGACGCGAAAGCCGGCCTTCAACAAAGCCACGCTGATATGGATCGACAGGGTCGACTTGCCGGTGCCGCCTTTTTCGTTAGCGACGACGATGACATGCGCGCTGCGCAAATCCGGCGGATCAATCTCGGGCATCGCGGCTCGCGCAGTCATTTCCCAATCCGCATGACGTAACGGACATGTCCGATCTTCTTGGTGTTGTGCAATGGCGGCGAAGGTCGCAATGCGGGGAAGAATGGCATGGCGGGGCGTGTTTGTCTCGGCTCATATGGGCGGATTCGCCTCTGCCATTCCGGTGTTCCACGCCGTCTTTGCGCCATAGAGCCAGTCATAGCGCCCGAGGAGCCGCGCCGGTCCGAGTGCACGCAGCGCGGCGTCGCGCACGCGCGAGGCTGGCCAGCGCAGATGATAGCGGCGCGCCTGCAGGCGCGATTCGCTTTGTACTCTCCCGGCGCGGGCCGTTCGTGCCGCGCTGTAAGCGGCAAGCGCAGCGGGAACATCGCGGCCGGGCACGAGCTGAGCGGCAAGGGCGGCCGCGTCCTCGATAGCTTGAGCGGCGCCCTGTGCGAGAAAGGGCACCATGGCATGCGCGGCATCTCCGAGCAGCGCGATGCGACCGTTGTTCCAATGAGCCGGTGTCCGCCGCTCGACCAGGGGCCAAAGGCGCCAATCGCCAGCGGCGGCGACGAGATCGCGCACCGGCGCCGCCCAGCGTGCAAATCGCGTCGCAATGAAAGCGGGATCGCCCGGCTGCGACCAGAGATCGGCCTTGTCGTCGAGCGGCCATACCGCATCGATGACCGCAACGACATTGATGACCGAGCCGCCGCGCAGCGGGTAATGCACGAGATGTGCGCCCGCGCCGAGCCATAAGGCGCTCTCCGGCGCGCGCAAGGCGGCGGCGACGCGGTCTGCCGGGACCAGAGCGCGCCAGGCGACATAATGCGCCAGCTTCGGCAGATCATCCGCCTTGCCCTGCAAAGCCGCGTTGCGCGCGCGCACGAAGGAGCGCACGCCATCGGCGCCGATCAGGCAGTCGGCCGAGAAGCTGACGCGCATCGCGTCGCGTAAGGCAGCGACTGTTACGCCGTGCGATGTCTGATCGAAGCCGGCGAGAGCGGTCTGCGGATGAAAGGCGACGCCCGGCTCGGCAAGCGCCGCCTCGCGCAAGACACGGATGAGGTCGGCGCGATGCGCGTAGAGATACGGTGCCCCCCAGCGGCTTTCAGCATCGATCAAGGGCAGCCGTGCGAGCGTCGCGCCGTCGCGCGCACGGTGGATGTGAACCGCCTCGGGCGCGAGGCTGGCTTCGATCAGTTTCGGCAACAGACCGAGATCGCGCAGGATCGCACTTGCGTTGGGAGAGATCTGCAATCCCGCGCCGATGTCCTCGTGGCCGTCGCGGCGCTCGATGAGCGTAATGCGCCAGCCGCGCCGCGCCAGAGCCAGTGCAGCCGTCAGGCCGCCGATCCCCGCCCCGGCGATGAGGGCATGCGGCGGTTCAGACAATGGCGTCAGGCTGCTGCCGCCTTCTCGACGGGGAAGGCGCATTCCGGCGGCTCGCAGGCGCCGGGTGCAAGGCTCGCGTCATGGACATAATGGGTCGAGCAATAGGGGCAGATCGCGTCGGAGGCATCGCCCATATCGATGAAAACATGCGGATGATCAAAGGGCGGCAGCGCGCCGGTGCACATGAATTCCCTGGCGCCGATGCGGATACGTGCCACGCCGGGCTGGTTGTGAAAATGCGGGGTGCCGTGGTTCGCCATCGGAAAATTCCAATTCGCCCATGCTTGAATCGGTGCGTTGTGACCGGAAAGACATGCAACTTTTCCGGAACGCGCCCTAGCTCGCCCTGATTTATTCGAATAGAGGTGCGAGGTCTACAGGGCGGCCGGCCGGACTGGCCGTCCCGGCACTCTATCTTTGCGGCAGATGCAGGAATTTTCGTCCCAGGGCGTGCGGATCGCCTATATCGACGCGCTGCCGGGAGGCGGCGAGAGTGGCCGCCCGGTTCTGCTCATCCACGGTTTTGCCTCAAACCATGCCGTCAACTGGGTTTTTCCCCAGTGGCTGAAGACGCTGAACGGCGCCGGCCGGCGTGTTGTGGCGTTCGACAACCGCGGCCATGGCCGCAGCCAGAAGCTCTACCGGCCAGGTGACTACGCGCTCGACCTGATGGCGGCGGACGCCCGCAATCTGCTCGATCACCTCGCCATTCCCTCGGCCGACATCATCGGCTATTCACTCGGCGCGCGGATTGCCACGGCCTTCGCGCTCGCTTATCCCGAGCGGGCGAACGCTTTCGTCTTCGGCGGCCTGGGCAGCAAGCTCTTCGAGACGGCGGGGCTCGGCGAGCCCATAGCCGAGGCGCTTGAGGCTCCCTCCGCCGCTGACTTGAGTGAGGGGCTCGGCAAGACCTTCCGGCTTTTCGCCGAAACGACCAAAGGCGATCTGAAAGCCCTTGCGGCCTGCGCCCGCGGGGCGCGCCGGAAATTCACCCGCGCCGAACTCGCCGCGATTGTCGACCCGGTCCTCGTCGCCGCCGGCACCAAAGACGATATTGCCGGCGATCCGCAGCCGCTCGCCGCGATTTTGCCCGCGGGGGAGGCGTTGGCGATCCCCGACCGCGACCACAACCGTAGTGTCGGCGATGCCGCGTTCAAGAAGGCCGCCGTAGCCTTCCTCGATCGCTGGTCCTAGACGCAAACCCCGCTCTAACGCGATCTTGGACGAAAAGCCGGCCCGGAGCGGGGTTGCGGCGCGGGAAGCGGCTGCAAACCCTCGCAAAAGCGTGATAGAAGGGATAAATTTTTCTTGGAGGTTTGGGTGAGCTTGGCAAAAACGTCCTTGGCCAGCGCGAGTCGCGGGAGACCGGTCTTCACCCGCATCCGCCAAGAGGCGGAGAACCTGATCAGCCACGACCTGAGCATCGCCGCGCTCGTTACGCCGGCCGTGCTTGAGCAACCAAGCCTGGAGGCCGCGGTCATTTACCGCGTCGCCTCGCGGCTCGGCGATACCACGATCTCAATCGAGCAAATCCGCCGGACCTATACCGATATCGTCGCCGACGATGCTTCGATTGGTGCCGCGTTCGAGGCCGATATTCTGGCTTTCCTCGATCGCGATCCAAGCTGCAAGCGGCTGATCGAGCCGCTGCTCTATTTCAAGGGCTTTCAGGCGCTCGCCACGCATCGGCTCGCACATGCGCTGTGGAATCAGGGCCGTTACGATTTCGGCCTCTATCTCCAAAGCCGTTCGTCCGAAGTCTTCCAGACCGACATTCATCCCGCCGCGAAAATCGGCAAGGGTATTTTCCTCGATCACGCGACGGGCCTTGTGGTCGGCTCCACGGCGGTGATCGAAGATGACGTATCGTTGCTTCAAGACGTCACTTTGGGCGGCACCGGCAAGGAAGCCGGCGACAGGCATCCGAAAATCCGCCATGGTGTGCTGATCGGCGCCGGCGCCAAGGTCCTCGGCAATATCGAGGTCGGCCATTGCGCGCGGATCGCGACCGGCTCCGTGGTTCTCCATCCTGTGCCGCCAAAAACGACGGTGGCGGGCGTGCCCGCGCAAGTCGTCGGCGATGCCGGCTGCGCCGAACCGGCGCGCTCGATGGATCAGATTCTGGCTGCGAAAATGGCGCGCGGATGAGCCGGGCTTGCGGTGATTTCCAATTTCTGGCAATTGGCTCGCAGGTTGCGCTGCGGCGCACCAAACGCGCGGACCCGGAGAATTGATTTTTGGATAAGGTCGAACTGCATAAGTTGCAGGGCTTTCTGCGCCAGGCTTTTGGCAATCAAAGCCTCAAGGTCGTCCCGGCGAAGCGCAATCCTGACGACGCCGAAGTTTATCTTGGCGAGCGCAGCATCGCCACGATCTCCGTCGACGACGAGGACGGCGATCGCTCCTTTGCACTAGAGTTGAAAATCCCGGTCGAACGCCCTGTTTTGCAAGACTATCTGCGCCGCTTGTTCGAGAACGACAAATTGCGCATCCTGCCGCGGCCAAAGAAAAACGACTCCGTCGAGCTTAACTCCGGCGACGATTACCTCGGCGTCATCTCCCAGGACAATCCCAAGGGCAGCAGCTTCACGCTGCAGGTCGCGATTCTGGATTTCGATCTGGAAGATTTCTGACGCAGCATCTCCAATTCGCCTGGTTGGCGAGGAATAGATAATGCCGCTCTATGCGCTCGACGAAGTATCGCCGCGGCTTGCTGCTGGCGTCTGGATCGCGCCCGATGCGCAAGTAATCGGCCATGTCCTGATCGGCATCGACACCTCGATCTGGTTTGGCGCCGTGCTGCGTGGCGACAATGAGAAGATCAGCATCGGCGCCCGCACGAATATTCAGGATGGCGCCATCCTCCACACCGATCTTGGCTATCCGCTCGAAGTGGGGGAGGGCTGCACCATCGGCCATCGGGCGATTCTGCACGGTTGCCTCATCGGCGCCAATACCCTGATCGGTATGGGCGCGACCGTTCTCAACGGCGCCAATGTCGGCCGCAATTGCCTCGTCGGCGCCAATTCCCTGTTGTCCGAAGGCAAAGCCTACCCCGACAATTCGCTGATCGTCGGCGCGCCGGCGCGTGTGGTGCGCGAACTGACGGAGTCCGAGATCGGCAAATTGCGCGAAAGCGCCGCGGGCTATATCGCCAATGCGCGGCGCTACGGACGCAGCCTGGTGCCGGCTCGCGAAGAGCGGCAGTCCATCAAAGCTTGATGTTCTCGTCGAATCTTTCGATGGGAATCAACTTGTCGAAACGCACGGCAAGGCCACCCTCGAAATGGCGTACGACCTCGCTGTCCGTCTGGCCGAGCTTGAGTTTGGTGCCTAGGGCGGGTTTTGCCGTGGTCGCAACCGCAGCGCCAGAAATCGAAACGTCGATCAATTGCACGATATGCTCATGATCGCCATCGATCCGCAGAATCGAACGCAGGCGCAGCGGAATGATGCGCTCATGGCTGCGATTTTCCGCGCCGCCCAGCGCATCCCGGTTGAGAAGCCAGGTAAGCTGATTGGCGATCTTTTCCCGCTTGGAGAGCGGCATCGTCATCTGGATCGCGAAGCCGCGCTCCGTGTGGCGGGCGATTCTGCCTTCGACGCGGCCGAGCTGATCGAGATAGATGACGACTCGTTCGCCGATGTCGCCGCGGACCGGCGCATCGATCGCAAGACCGCCCGGCGACATGTTAACGGTCTGGCAGGGGAATTCGCGCCGGTCGGCGAGCATGTAACGGCCAAGCAACTTCACATCGACGCGCATGTGGCGTCGCCGTTCGACAGATTTAAGCTGTAACTTGAGCTTGGCTGCCATCTCTAAACCTCGCTCCCGGGGTACGAGAGGCAGTTCAGCATCGGGGGCAGCGGGTTAACGTCGCCTTATCTTCAAACCAAGAAAACTGGGGTAACAGGGGAAATCGCTACTTTCCTCCATCAAAGATGCGTAGGTGGCCGCGAATATCCGCGGGCCTGTGTGCGCTCCATACATGCGGCGCGTCCGGGAAGAGTGACGTGTCGGCCGAACGCGCCCATCCGGTTTCGACCTCGACGGTGCGCATGGCACGTAACGCAAGGTGAGGAACCGGCAGCAGGCCAGCCCAGGGCGGCTGCACGGCCGGCGTCGCCAAGCCGAGAATGCGCGCTTGCGAAAGGCCGGCATGCCGTAACGGAAGAAGAAGAATCTCTATATCAGCGTCGCGGTAGCCTTCCGGATGCGCGGCGCTCGCGGCGATAATGGGGCAGGCGGAATCGACCACGGTCAGCAGACCGGCGGCGATCGAGCGCGCGTCCTGCGGTCCCCAGAGGCTGAGAAAAGACCGGCCCAGCAATTCGGCACAAAAGAAAGCATTGAGTCGCGTGCCCGCCATCAGGAACGGAAATTGACGCGCCGCATCGAGGTCGAGCACGAACAAATCCGCGAGCGAGCCACGGATTGCCGCCAGATCTATCTCGGCGCGATCCGGCGCCGGACGCGTGCCGCGCAACCTGCTCCAATAGGCAAGAAGCTCGCGCGTTGCTTGCTGTCTCATTTTCGTCCCCGCCACCCCGGGCCCGAGTGCTTATGATGTGCCTTTGTCCTGAAATGGCACGCGATTACACGGTCGCCCCGCTCCCGCAGTGATGGCAGCAGGCGCTGTGCCATCGCCGCTGTTTTCCGGCGCGCCGTTATCACCGATTTGAGAGGCGGCTTCTGCCGTCGCTCCCCATCGCTGAGCCGATATTCTGGCGGATAAAAGGCCCGTCTCATATAGGCTGAAGGCACTCTCCCTGTGGACGAGCCGTAGTAGTGCACACCGAAATCAAGCCGAGCCTGCGCTTGCGGATGATATGAGTTGGGTCTGCAGCGTAATCGCGAAAGTCTTCAGAGTGGCTAGGAGAGATTGACGGAACGGTTTGGACGCAATTGCGGGGAGCATACTATTCCCCGTTTCCATTAGCGCCGTAGAGCCTCCTGGTTCACGATGCGAACGGGCTTTCCATCCAGCCAGGCCGCCACGGCTTCTACGGTGTCCGAGTAAACCGCGTTGAGCAGTTCGCGAGTGACGTACCCAAGGTGGGGAGACAGCGTCACGTTCGGCAGAAACCGCAACGGATGGTCGTGCGGCAGCGGCTCGATGTCATAGACGTCCAGCCCTGCTCCGGCGATCCGTCCAGCTCCAAGAGTAGCGATAAGAGCAGCCTCATCGACGATTGGACCTCTGGAGGTGTTGATCAAATAGGCGCTTGGCTTCATCAAGCCGAGTTCGGCTCCAGTGACGAGACCTCGCGTGCGCTCCGACAGCACAAGGTGGATGGAGACCACGTCGGCTTCTGCAAAGAGAGTCTCTTTCTCGACCCGGCGCGCGCCGACCGCCGCCGCGGCCTCGTCGGTAAGATTCTGACTCCAGGCGATAACCTCCATCCCGAACACCTTCGCATATTCGTTCATGCGCTTGCCGATCTTGCCGAGACCGAGAAGGCCGAGCGTCTTGCCGGAAAGGGTCAGACCGGTAGTGGTCTGCCAGCCGCCCTCACGCATGTGCCGGTGTTCTTCGGCCAGGTTGCGCACCGTCGCGATCAGCAGCCCCCATGCCAATTCCGGCGTGCCGTTGCCAGCAGCGGCGAATCTCGGGTCGGCGAAGTTCGGATGCGTCACGAGGATGCCGCGTTCGCTGGCAGCGGCCATGTCGAGGTTCGGCAGGCTCATGCCGACGATCGTGATCAGTTTCAGATTCGGCAGCCGTTCGATCAGCGTGCGCGGAAAAGCCATGCGCTCGCGGAGTGTGCAAACCACATCAAACGATTCCAGCGCCTCAACGGCTTCGTCCTCGGAGAGGTGACGGTCGAAAGCCGTAACTTCCGCCCTGCTTCGCACGGGCGACCAGTCGGCGAGGTCGAGGGCGACGCGTGCGTAGTCGTCGAGTATCGCTACTTTGGGCATGTAGCCTCGCGTTGGTTCAATGACACTGATCGGCTGGACGCGTGCGAAATGCCTGTCTCGGGCGCGGTGACCGTCGCGATTATAGATATTACCGTGGGCGGCAGCCAGCGCCGAGGGGTGACGTCGGCGTCGGCGACGTTCACGTTCTCGCTTTAAGCGGAGATTTCGTCGAAGGATGAAAAATTACGCTTGTAGAGGTTGGCGTAAAGGCCGTTATGCACGACAAGCTCGTCATGCGTTCCCTGTTCGATGATCTCCCTATAAGGTGCCGCCGTAGAATAACGAGGCCTTAAAGATACGACCGGGCTTGTCGCGAGCACCAACAGACAGGCCATGAACGAGCAGCAGAATGGTTGACGCAACGAATTGATATGAAAGAAAAATTAAACGATAGCCAAAGCCTGCGCTTCAGCGTGGCGCCGATGATGGATTGGACGGACCGGCATTGCCGCGTCTTTCACCGTCAGCTCTCGCGCCACGCGCGGCTCTATACTGAAATGGTCACCGCCGCGGCGATCCTGCACGGTGATCGCAAGCGTCTGCTCGGCTTCGAGGCATCGGAACATCCGGTCGCGGTGCAGCTCGGCGGCTCGGAGCCCGCCGATCTAGCCGAGGCGGCGGCGATCGCGGCCGATTTCGGCTATGACGAGATCAATCTCAACATCGGTTGCCCGTCCGAGCGCGTTCAGAGCGGCGCTTTCGGCGCCTGCCTGATGCGCGAGCCGGAGCTTGTCGCCGATTGCGTCGCGGCGATGAAAGCGCGGGTGGACCTGCCCGTGACTGTGAAGTGCCGGATCGGCGTCGACGATCAGCCGCCCGAGACCTTGTCGATCTTCGCCGCGCGCGTGGTCGCCGCTGGCGCCGATGCACTCATCGTCCATGCCCGCAAGGCGTGGCTCAAGGGCCTGTCGCCGCGCGAGAACAGAAGTGTTCCGCCGCTCGATTATGCGCGCGTGCGTGCGCTGAAACGCGAATTTCCCAATGTGCCGATCGTGCTCAACGGCGGCCTCACCGATATTGGGCAGATGCAGGCGGAACTCGCGCATCTCGACGGCGTGATGGTCGGCCGCGCGGCCTATCAAGACCCGGCGCTGCTGCTTGATGTCGATCCAGTCTTCTTCGGCGCCGAAGCGCCGGCCGCGAGCCGCCACGCGGCGCTCGAAGCCTTCATCCCCTATATCGAGGCGCGCCTGGCCGAAGGCGTGCCGCTTGGCGCGATGACCCGGCATGTGCTCGGGCTGTTCAATACGCTGCCGGGGGCGCGCGCCTTCCGCCGCCATCTCGCGACCGAGGCCGTCAAGCCGGGTGCGGGCATCGCCGTGCTGCGCGAGGCGATGAACCTCGTCGTCGAGGGCGCGGCCGCGGAGGCCGCCGCGTGAATAGCCGCGAATTGCGCGACGTGGCGAGCAAGGTGCCCGCCGTCACACTCGTTTTCTGGATCATCAAGATCGCCGCGACGACGCTGGGCGAAACCGGCGGCGACACCGTGACGATGACGCTCAATTGGGGCTATCTCGCCGGCACGCTGCTGTTTCTCTCCGCTTTGCTCGTGCTCGTCGCTCTCCAGATCGCGGCGAAAAAATTTCATCCGTGGCTTTATTGGGCGACGATCATCGCCTCGACGACAGCCGGTACGACAATGGCCGATTTCGCCGATCGCTCTTTGGGCATCGGCTATGCCGGCGGCGCGACGCTTTTGTTTGCTGGGCTGCTCGCTGTTCTCGGCCTCTGGTATCGGACGCAAGGCTCCATCTCCGTCGAAACAGTGAACACGCCGAAGATCGAGGCCTTCTATTGGGCGGCCATCACCGTCTCGCAAACACTTGGCACGGCGCTTGGCGACTGGATGGCCGACACCTCGGGCCTTGGCTATGCCGGCGGGGCGCTTGTCTTCGCCGCGGCGCTCGCTGTGCTCGTCGGACTTTATTTCTGGACGAAGGTCTCGCACGTATTTCTGTTCTGGGCCGCCTTCATCCTGACACGGCCGCTCGGCGCGACGGTCGGCGATTTTCTCGATAAGCCGCAGAACGCTGGTGGCCTCGCCTTCAGCCGTCCGCTCGCCTCGGCGATTCTGGCGATCTTCATCATCGCCTGCATCCTCATCCTGCCGCAGCGTGCGGGGACGCATCCGGGGCAGCCGGACGCGGCATAGCCTGGCTGCGAAAGCTGCAGTCTCATCCCTCGATCAGCAGCAGCACATAAGATGCAAACAAGAGCAGGTGTACGATGCCCTGCAAGATGTTGGTGCGGCCGCTGGCGAAGGTGACGACGCTCACGGCGAGCGTCAGCAGCAGCAACACATAGTCCGTATGCTCGATGCCAAGGTCGATGCTGCGGCCGGTGATATGGCTCACCGCGATCATCGCCGGCACGGTCAGGCCGATGGTCGCCAGCACCGAGCCGAGAAAGATATTCATAGATCTTTGCAGTTGATTGCGCAGCGCCGCCTTCGCCGCGCCGATGCCTTCGGGCGTTGCAACGAGCAGCGCGATGAGAAGTCCGCCGAGCTGGTCGGGGAAGTGCAAGGTCTCGACGAGATAATCGATCGGATGCGCGAGCTTTTCGGCGAGCGACACGACCGGGACCATATAGGCGAGAAGCAGCACCGCGTGCGGAAAGATCGGCTCTCGCACTTTGGCGAAATGTTCGATCGGTTCGTCGCCGAGGGTGAAGAAACCGCGATGCCGTCCGGTCTGAATCACAAGGAACGCGCAATAAAGCCCTGCCGACATGACGATCAGGAAAATCTGCTGATGCGCCGAAAACCGGGGCCCCGGCGTGGTCTGGGTGAAATCGGGCATGATGAGGCTGAAAACCGCCAGCGGAATGATGACGCCGAGAAAAGCGTTCGCCCCTTGCAGATTGTAATGCTGCTCGGAGTGGCGCAGGCCGCCGACGAGAAGCGACAGGCCGACCATGCCGTTGAGGATGATCATCACGACCGCGAACAGCGTGTCGCGCACCAGCGTCGGATTGTTGGCGCCATGCAGCATGACCGCCGAAATGCTCATCACCTCGACCGCGGTGACGGAGAGGGTGAGGATCAGCGTCCCGTAGGGCTCGCCCAGCCGCCCGGCCAGCGCATCGGCGTGGCGCACGACGGCGAGCGCCGAGGCGAGGATGACCGCGAACAGCCAGAGAAAGATGAAAACCAGCCAGAACGGATTCGACAGCCCGGCAAAGAGCACGTTGCCCCAACGCCAGAAGATCGCCACCGTCGCCACGCTGACGAGGAGGAGCCATTCGCGGCGAAGGAGGTTGAGAGTTCTCATTTGGAGATTATTCCGCGATTCGCCGCACGATAAGGAAGCGGCCATGAACGCAGGGAAGGGATTTCCAACAGCGAAAGTCCGCGTGCTTTGGCCCTGCCGAGGCCCTTGCGTAAATCACGCTTCGGGGTAGGTTGCCATCATTCAATAAATTCATTGCCGAGGGAGGGGATATGAAAGCGTCATCGCTGAGTTTTCTCGCCGCCGTCATCGCCGCGGCAGCTGGCATGGTCTGGGGCCTCATCATGGGCATTTCGGAGAATCACGCGACAATGCCGGCACATGCCCATTTGAATCTCCTTGGGTGGGTATCCTTGTTCCTGATCGGCATATTCTATCACCTGCATCCGGCTCTCGATCAAAGCCGGATCGCGCTGATTCAGGTCTGCGTTTGGATCGCGGGAACGGTCATTCTGACGCTCGGTGTTGCATTGTTGACGAGCGGGATTGCGTTAGGCAATCCGCTCGCGGCGGCCGGTTCGTTGATCGTGCTCGCGGCCATGCTATTGTTTGGCTGGCTGGTTTTCCAACGTGATTTTTTTGCCGATTCCGCGCGCGCCGCAGCGAAATGAAGTGACGGGGCATAGTCTGCTCTGCTAGCCGCCCTCCACAGCATCCCTTAGCCTCTCGATCATCGTCTGCATCTCGTGCGCATCGAGGCTCGCGAAACCGAGGCGGGCGGCGGGTTTGGCCTTCGCGCCGACCGCGCATTGCGCGCTCGTCAGGAATTGCGGCGCGCCCTGCGGGCGGCGCTGCTCCAGCTTGCCGAGATCGAAATCTTCGGCGAAGCGCACCCAGAAGGCGAGGCCCCCGGTCGGAATATCGAAACTGGCGAGATCGCCGAGTTCATCCTGCAAGGCTTCGGCGAAGGTCGTGCGACGCTTGTCGAAAATCGCGTGGACCCGCTTGATGTGGCGGCGAAGCTGGCCGGATTCGATCAGTTCGACGATGGCGAGCTCGGTGATCGGATCGCCTTGCCGATCGATGGCGCCGATCCAATTGCCGATCTGCTGGATGAGGTGGGTCGGGGCGGCGACATAGCCGACGCGCAGGCTGGGCGACAGCACTTTGGAAAACGAGCCGACATAGACGATCTGCCCCGATTGATCGTTGCTCGCCAGCGGAAACATCGGCTGGTGGTCGAACTGGAACTCGTGATCGTAATCGTCCTCGACGACGATGAAGCCGAATTGCGCGGCGAGCGCGCGCAGCCGCAGCCGCGCGCTCGGGCGCAGCACCACGGTCGTCGGAAATTGATGGCCGGGCGTGAGATAGACGGCGCGCACGCGGGTGCGGCGGCAGATCGCTTCGAGATGGTTGAGGTCGATGCCTTCGGGGCCGAGCTTGGCCGCCTGCACTTTGGCGCCGGCGAGGGTGAAGGCCTGGACCGCCGGCGGATAGGTCAGTTCCTCGAAGATCACCGTATCGTCCTTGGCGACGATGCTGTGGGCGATGACATAAAGCGCCATCTGGCTGCCGCGGGTAACGCAGATATTGTCCGGCGTCGTGTTGAGGCCGCGTGTCATGTTGAGCATTTTCGAGATCGACTGGCGCAGCGCCTCTGTGCCGCGCGGATCGCCATAGCCGAGGAGCCGCTGCCGCGAAGCCGCGCGCGCTGCGCCTGCGTAAGCCTGTGCGATCGCCATCGTCGGGATGAGGCGCTGGTCGGGCACGCCGTCGTCGAAGCTGACCTTGCCCTGGCGCGGCCAGAGCAGGGGTGGTTTCACGGCGCTGCCGCGTAGTTCGCCGAAAGTCTGGGCCGGTTCGGGCTCCGGCTTATGCGGGGCGCCGTCGCGGATGTTGCGGGCGATGAACGTGCCGCGCCGCTGGTCGGTCGTCACCCAGCCTTGCGCAGCCAGTTCGTCGTAGGCCTGGACGACGGTCTTGCGGTTGACTTCGAGATCCTTGGCGAGGTCGCGCGTGCCGGGCAGGCTGTCGCCGGCAGTGAGCCGGCCGCGCTGAATTTCCTCGATGATCGCCTGGGCGATGCGGACACTGAGACTGCCGCGCCCTTCGGCACGGACGATGAGATTGGGATTCCACGGACGCAGCATTCTGGCCCCTAGTATGGCGGTTCAAATTCCTAGCCAGATAGGCCAGGTTTTTTCCTCAAAAGCAAAAATTATGCTTGTGGCCCATGCGATGAAACGATGCTGGCCCGCAATCCCCTTTGCGTCCGAAAATTTAGAACCATTGCAAAAAGAAGTTCCATCGTGCCTCGGATTCGGGCGGCGAAAGCCTAAAGAAAGTGCCGTTTCCCGCCCTTATGGGGCGATCGCCTGCGGGCGCGGGCGTGCAATGCAATATTGGTCGTCGTCTAAGGCGATCTGGACCAGCGTGCAGTTAAGAACTGGATGTTCAGGGCGGGCCAACCCGCTCCTAGCCTCAACTGCAATTGCGACCCAACGTCACGAGAGTGGGAGGCTTGTGATCTTTGGCCGCAAGAGGCTCAACCCCTCTTTCGAAAGCATGTGGCAATGGCAACTACCACAACCTCCGGAAAGCTGAAGGCCAATTGTTTGGGCTTCCCTGAATTGCTCGCGCAAAACATCGCGCTGATCTCGCCGACGATGACGGCGGCGCTCATCGTCCCCGTCATGTATTCGAACACGGCCGATTGGAGCTGGCTCTCCTACACGCTCGGCACGATCATGCTGCTGTTCGTGGCCTTCAATCTCAACCAGTTCGCCAAACGCTCCACCTCCGCCGGCTCTATGTACGCTTACATTTGCCGCGGCCTCGGCCTCACCGCGGGCGCGATCGGCGGCTGGGCGCTGATCTGGTCCTATCTGGGCATCTCGATAGCAGGCATCACCGGTTTTACCATCTTCTCCGGCAAACTTTTGTCGATGATGGGCATCAATGCGCCGCCTCTTCTACTCTTCGTGGTCTGCATAGTGATTTCCTGGTTCTGCGCCTGGAAGAACGTCAACCTGTCCGCCCGCGCGATGCTGATCTGCGAAGGCATTTCGATGGCGCTCATCATCATCCTCGGTTTGATCGTGATGGGCCACCACGGCTTCGTGATCGACAAAGCGCAGTTCGATACCAAGACAATACCGTGGTCGAGCCTCGGTCTCGGCGTCGTAGTCGCGGTCTTCTCGCTTGTCGGCTTCGAGGCGGCGACAGCCTTCGGCGACGAAGCGAAAAACCCACTTAAGACCGTCCCGAGCTCGGTCTATTGGAGCCTCATCATCTCCGGCGTATTCTTCGTCTTCGTCACCTATTTCGAAATACAAGGCACGCGCGGCTATTCGACGACGCTCGACAAGATCGACCAGCCGCTGAACATCCTGGCGCAGCTTGTCCACATCCCGCTGCTGCAGATTCCGCTGTCGCTTGGCGCGATGCTCAGCTTCTTCGCGCTGAACCTCTCCTGCGTCAGCGCGGGCGGCCGCATCATTTATGCGCTGGGACGTCACGGCATCCTGCCGCCGGCGACGGCTTCGTCGCATGGCACCAACGAGACACCGCACATTGCGGTCACCATCATGGCGCTGTTGTCGTTCACCGTTCCGACGATCGCATTGCTCGGCAAGCAGGAGTTGCTGGACATCTTCAACGATGCCGGCACCTGTGCGGCCTTCGGCTTCGTGACCGTCTATGCGCTGATCACGGTCGCGGCACCGGTCTATCTCAAGAAGATCGGCGAGCTTAAGCCGATCGACATGGCGGGGTGTGCCGCCTCGCTGCTGCTGCTCGCGGTTCCCGCCATCGGCAGCGTCTATCCGGTGCCGTCGCCACCGGTGAACTACTTCCCCTATGCCTTCCTCGTCTATCTCGCGATCGGCGCGGTGTGGATCATCGCCTTCTACCGCCGCACGCCGACGGCACCCGACGCGATCAAGGAAGACCTCGACCAGGCCCATGCGCGGTTCAAAAACATGGGCGACATGGGTGTGGTCGCCGGGGAATAAGCCGGGCGATCATCGAAAAAAGAAGCGCGCCTTCACGGCGCGCTTTTTTGCTCACCCCGTCGTCTTGCCGGCGCGGCCGACAAGGTCCTGGATGAATTGCCAGGCGGTGCGGCCGGAGCGTGCGCCGCGCGTCGTCGCCCATTCGAGCGCCTCGGCCGTCGTTTTCGTCCGGTCGGCGTCGAGTTTGTAATGCTCCAGATAGCCATAGATCATGGCGAGATATTCGTCCTGGCTGCATTTGTGGAAGCCGAGCCAGAGACCGAAGCGGTCGGAGAGCGAGACCTTTTCCTCGACCGTCTCGCCGGGGTTGAGCGCGGTCGAGCGCTCGTTCTCGATCATCTCGCGGGCGAGCAGGTGCCGCCGATTGGAGGTCGCGTAGAGGATGACATTGCCCGGGCGTCCCTCGATGCCACCTTCGAGAACGCTCTTCAGCGATTTGTAGCTCGTGTCCTCCGCATCGAACGAGAGATCGTCGCAGAAGATCAGGAAGCGATAGGGCTGCTCGCGCAGGATCGCCATGAGGTCGGGCAGATTCTCGATATCCTCGCGATGGATTTCGATGAGCTTCATCGGCCGGTAGCCCGGCGCCGCCGCCAGCCGCTGGTTGATGTCGGCGTGGACGGCCTTGACGAGGGAGGATTTGCCCATGCCGCGGGCGCCCCAGAGGAGGGCGTTGTTGGCGGCATAGCCCCTGGCGAAGCGCTCGGTGTTCTCGACGAGGATGTCGCGCACCTGATCGATGCCGTGCAGCAGCGCCATCTCGACCCGATTGACCTTCACGACCGGATGCAGCAAGCCCCCCTTGGCCTGCCAGACGAAGGCATCGGCGCGGGCGAAATCGGCTGCGGGCGGAAGGGGCGGCGCCAGACGCTCCAGCGCCTCCGCGATGCGCTTCAGGGTCGGTTCAAGATCGGATGCGCCGAGTGCGGCGCCGGCTTCACGATGGCTTGTCATATCACTCACAGGTCCGGGATGAACGCGATGTAATGAAGGCGGGCGTCCGCGTCCAGCTTGGCGCCATTGCTTTCGTGCCCGCGCTGGCTATAGTCCCGGCGCAAAACAGGGACGAAATATCCCGCGCGGGCTCCAAGCCCCTGAAGGAGAAGATGTTGTTTACCCCGGCTTTCGCTCAGGTCTTTGGCGGTGCGCCCGGCGGCGCTTCGGATATATTCGGCTTTATCGCGCCTTTCGCGCTCATCGTTATCATCATGTATTTTCTGGTGATTCGACCGCAGCAGAAGAACGCGCGCACACATGCCGATATCATCAAGAATGTCCGCCGCGGCGATACGATCGTGATGAACGGCGGCCTGATCGGAAAAGTCGCGCGCGTTGTCGACGACAATGAGCTCGAGCTGGAGATCGCGCCGAATATCAAGGTGCGCGTCGCGCGCGCGCTCATTTCCGAGGTTCGCTCCAAGGGCGAGCCCGTCAAGGATTCCGCCTGAGGGCCTTGCGGCTCCGCAACCTGAAAAGACGATCTTTCGCCAATGCTGCGCTTTGCGACCTGGAAAGTTGTCTCGATCTTGTCGGCGACGGTGCTCGCCCTTTTGGTGATCGCGCCGAGCCTGCTGTCGCCCGGCGCGCGCGCGTCGCTCACCAATCATCTGCCGAGCTGGTTCCCGGTGCGCACTATCGTGCTCGGCCTCGATTTGCAGGGCGGCTCGCATGTTCTGCTCGAAGTCGACGCCGCGTCGGTATTGAAGACCGAGGTGCAGAACCTGCGCGACGACACGCGCCGGCTGTTGCGCGAGCAGAAGGTGCCGATCTCGGGCGGCGTCGCCATGCTCCCGCAGGGCGTGCAATTCCATCTGCTCGATCCGGCCGATGCGCAGAAGATCACGCCGGAGCTCGCCAAGCTCGCTCAGCCCATCGGCGGCGCGCTGCTCGGCGGCCCGGTGCCGCCACGTGTCGATGTCAAGCAATTGGATAATGGCACGATCCAGCTTCTGGTGACCGATGCCGCCATCCAGGACAAGATTCGCCACGCGGTCGACCAATCGATCGAAGTCCTGCGCCGCCGCGTCGACGCGCTCGGCACGACCGAGCCCAACATCCAGCGCCAGGGCGACGACCGCATTCTCGTTGAAGTGCCGGGCCTGCAGAACCCCGAAAAGCTGAAGCAGATCCTCGGGACTACGGCGAAGCTCGAATTCCGCCTCGTCGCTCAGCCGGGCGAAGACGCCAACGATTACGACATGCTCGACCAGGTCGAGGAGCCCGGCAAGCTGCCGGTCGAGAAGCAGGTGATGGTGCAGGGCGAGGATTTGACCGACGCCCAGCCAGCCTTCGATCAGCACACCGGCGAGCCTGTGGTGGAATTCCGCTTCAATATCCGCGGCGGCCAGCGTTTCGGCGAGGTGACCTCCGCCAATGTGGGCCGGCCCTTCGCCATCGTGCTCGACGGCAAGGTAATCTCGGCGCCCCGTATTTTGGGTCCGATTACCGGCGGCTCCGGTCAGATCTCCGGCCGCTACACCGTCGAATCGGCCAACAATCTCGCCATCCTGCTGCGGGCCGGCGCGCTGCCGGCCAAGCTCACGATCGTTGAGGAGCGCACGGTCGGCCCGGGCCTTGGCCAGGATTCGATTGATGCCGGCAAGCGTGCCGCCTTCGTCGGCGCCGGGCTGGTGCTTGTCTATATGCTCATCACCTACGGCACGTTTGGCATTTTCGCCAATATCGCGCTGATGGTGCATATCGCCTTCATCTTCGCGGGCCTGATCCTGCTCGGCGCGACGCTGACGCTGCCCGGCATCGCCGGCATCGTGCTGACGATCGGTATGGCGGTGGACTCGAACGTGCTGATCTATGAGCGTATCCGCGAGGAGAATCACGCCGGCCGTTCGGTCATCTCTTCGCTGGATGCGGGCTTCAAGCGCGCCTTCGCTACCATCGTCGACTCGAACGTCACCATGTTCGTTGCCGCGGCGATCCTCTATTTCCTCGGCACGGGTCCGGTGCGCGGCTTTGCGGTCTCGCTCGCGCTCGGCATTCTCACCACCATCGTGACGGCGGTGACGATGACGCGCATGATGATCGCGCTGTGGTATCAACATAAGCGGCCAACGAAGCTGCCGATCTAGGGTCCTTTGATGAAGCTTCTGCGCCTCGCCCCGGAGAATACCAAATTCCCGTTCATGCGGTTCCGCCGCGTGAGCTATCCGTTCTCTGCGGCTCTCTCGATCATCTCGGTCGTGCTGTTCCTTACGCTCGGCATGAATTTCGGCATCGACTTTTCCGGCGGCACCTTGATGGAGCTGCGGGCCAAGTCCGGGACCGCCGATATCAGCGCCATCCGCAGCGAAATGCGCAAGCTTACGAGTGGCGATATCGAGGTGCAGGGCTTCGGCAGCCCATCCGACGCGCTGCTGCGCTTCGGTGTGCCCAAGGAGGGCGCGGTCGCGCAGGAACAGACCGTCGCCGCGGTCAAGGACGCGCTTGGCAGCCAATATGATTTCCGCCGCGTCGAGGTCGTCGGCCCGCGCGTCTCCGGCGAGCTGGTTCAGTCCGGCACGCTCGGTGTCGTCATCTCGATCATCGCGGTGCTCTGCTATCTCTGGTTCCGCTTCGAGTGGCAGTTCGCGGTTGGCGCCATTATCGCCACCATGCACGATCTCTTGCTGACGGTCGGGTTCTTCTCGATCACGCGGCTCGAATTCAACACGACGTCGATCGCGGCGATCCTGACCATCGTCGGCTATTCGTTGAACGAAACCGTCGTCGTGCTCGACCGTATCCGCGAGATGCTGAAGAAATACCGCAAGATGCCGACGGATCAGTTGATCGACGTTTCGGTCAACGCGGTCCTGCCGCGCACGATCATGACGGCGACGACCGTTTTCCTGGCGCTGCTGTCGCTCGTCATCTTCGGCGGCGAGGTCATCCGCTCGTTCTCGCTGGCGATGATCTGGGGCATTTGCGTCGCGACCTATTCCTCGGTCTTCATCTGCTCGCCAATGCTGATCTATCTCGGCCTGCGCAACACCAGCGCCGAGTCCGCCCCGGCGCCCGAGGCGAAGGATGCGAAGGCCAAAAAAACGGGCGCGGTGAAGACGGCGTAGTTCGGCCCGTCATTGCGAGCCAAGCGAAGCAATCCAGATGTGTGGATTGCTTCGTCGCTTTCGCTTCTCCCAATGACGAAGCTTCGATGAGAGCGCGATGTCCGGCCAAAAATATTCCGGCTTTCTTCCCGGCAAACATGTCATCGAGGGCTATGGCGGTTACGGCTTCCGCTTCGGCGGCATGTCGCATCGTGGTTCGATTCTCGCGCTGCCCTCCGGCATCTACGCCTGGGACGTGACAGGGCCGGAAGAATTGTCCGCCGTCGCGCTTGCGCAGGTCTTTGCCGAGCCGCGGGGCGCCGTTGAACACCTGCTGATCGGCACCGGCGAAGAGCTGCGCCCGCTTGCCAGAGATCTGCGTGAGGCGCTGCATAAAGCCGGCATCCGCGCCGAGCCGATGGCGAGCGCCGCCGCCGCGCGCACCTATTCGGTCTTGCTCGGCGAAAACCGCCGGGTCGCGGCGGCGCTCATCGCCGTGGCGTGATAAAGGACCGCGATGGACCACGCGGCCGATTATGCCTTTTGCGACCAGCTTCTGCGCCGTGAGGACAAGGATCGCTGGCTTGCCTGCCTGTTTCTGCCGGCGGCTCTGCGCCCGCATGTCGTCGCTCTCTATGCCTTCAGCCACGAGATCGCCAGCGTCCGCCAGCGCGTATCTGAGTCGCTGCTGGGTGAAATCCGTTTTCAATATTGGCGCGATATTTTGACGGGCGAGCGCGGCGCGGACGAGGCGCCCATCGCGTCCGCGCTTCTCGATACGGTCGAACGCTTCGGCCTGCCGGGCCAAAAACTCATCAGTCTGATCGACGCCCGGCTCTTCGATCTCTACGACGAACCTATGCCGAGCGTCGCGGCGCTCGAAGCCTATGCGAAAGCGACAGCGGGCAGCCTGTTCCAGCTCGCGGCTACGATCCTCGATCCACAAGCTGAGGCGGCCGGGGCGGCGGCGCATGCGGGGTTGGCCTATGCCATCACCGGGCTGCTGCGCGGTCTGCCCTGGCAGGTCGCGGCCGGGCAAACCTATGTGCCGCGCGAGCTTTACCCCGCGTCTGACCTGCGCGCCGACGGGCCGGCGCTCGACGCGGCCTTGACTAGGCTGCGGGCGCTCGCCCGGCAGAATCTGGCGGCGCTTGCCGCCGAGCCCGTCACCTGCGCGGGGCAGGCTGCGCCGGCCTTTCTGCCCGCCGCGCTCTGCGAGCTTTATCTGCGGCAGATGGAAAAGCCGGGCTACGATCCACTCACGACGCTGGTCGAGGTGCCGCAATGGCGGCGGCAATGGCGGCTCTGGCGCGCCGCGGGACGGATTGGCTGAGGGAGCGGTTTGCACGCCGCCGGGAATGGTCTAGAAGGCCCCATGTTCAGGAAAACTTCATCCGCGGCCCGAATTATCAGCCCGGCCGGCGCCTAAGCCAGTGCGCCGCCGGGGCGATGCTCATGTTTTCGCGGCTTTGCCGCACCCGATCAGGCCATTGCACAGATGAATGAACAGACGCGGGCGGCCAAGAAGGCCGAAGGCCCGGATTATTCGAAAAGCCTCTATCTGCCGCAGACGGATTTTCCGATGCGCGCAGGGCTGCCGCAGAAGGAGCCGGAATTGCTCGCCCGCTGGCGCGAGATCGGGCTTTATCAGCGCCAGCGCGAAGCCGGGCAGGGACGGGCGAAATTCGTCCTCCACGATGGGCCCCCTTATGCCAACGGCAACATCCATATCGGCCATGCGCTCAACAAAATCCTGAAGGACCTCGTCACCCGCTCGCAGCAGATGGCAGGCAAGGACTCGAACTATGTGCCGGGCTGGGATTGTCACGGCTTGCCGATCGAATGGAAGATCGAGGAAGAATATCGCGCCAAGGGCAAGAACAAGGACGAAGTGCCGATCATCGAATTCCGCCGCCAGTGCCGCGCCTTTGCCGCGCATTGGGTCGATGTGCAGCGGGAGGAGTTCAAGCGCCTCGGCGTCATCGGCGATTGGGATCATCCCTATGAGACGATGACCTTTCCGGCCGAAGCGCAGATCGCCCGCGAGATTATGAAATTCGCCGCGAACGGCGCGCTCTATCGCGGCTCCAAGCCGGTGATGTGGAGCGTCGTCGAGAAGACCGCGCTGGCCGAAGCGGAAGTCGAATACGAGGACCATGTCAGCGATACGGTGTGGGTGGCGTTTCCGGTCAAGTCGGTCGGCAATGTGCGTGTCGTGGGCGAGGGCCTTAGCGTTGGGCAAAAGCGCGCGCTGCTCGAAGAGACGAAGATCGTTATCTGGACGACAACGCCCTGGACCCTCCCGGCTAATCGCGCCATCAGTTATTCGAACAAGATCGCTTACAGCCTTTATCGCGTCACCGCCGCGCCCGAGAACAATTGGGCCAAGGTCGGTGCGACATTCATCCTCGCGGACGCGCTTGTCGACAGCGTTTTCAAGGCTGCCAAGGTCGAGGCTTATGAGAAGGTCGCGCCCGTCTATGCCGAGGATTTGCAAACCTTGACGGCAGCGCATCCGCTGGCGCGCACGCTTCTCGGCTACGACTTCGATGTGCCGCTATTCGACGGCGAGCATGTGACGGAGGATACCGGTACGGGCTTCGTCCATACCGCACCGGGCCACGGCCGCGACGACTTCGACATCTGGATGGCGCATGGTCGTGAGCTAGCCGCGCGTGGCATCGATACCCGCATCCCTTACACGGTCGATGCGGACGGCTTTCTCACCAAGGAAGCGCCGGGCTTCACTGGGAAGCGCGTGCTCGACGACAAGGGCAACAAGGGCGATGCCAATGAGGGGGTCATCAAGGCGCTCATCGACGCTGGCGCGCTCATCGCGCGCGGGCGCCTCAAGCACCAATATCCGCATAGCTGGCGCTCGAAGAAGCCGCTGATCTTCCGCAACACGCCGCAATGGTTCATCGCGCTGGACAAACCGATCGCGTCTCTCACCGAGAGTGCAGGTGCGCGGGGCAGCAATGGCGGCCCCACCCTCCGCGAAATCGCCCTCGACGAAATCGCCCGCACGCAATGGTTTCCGGCGCAGGGCGAGAATCGCATCACCAGCATGGTGGCGGGGCGCCCGGATTGGGTCGTCTCGCGTCAGCGCGCCTGGGGCGTACCCATCGCGATCTTCGTCCGCAAGGGCACAAGCGACATTCTCGTCGATGCGAAGGTGAATGCGCGCATTGCCGAAGCCTTCGAGCAAGAGGGCGCGGATGCGTGGTTTGCGCCGGATGTCGCCGCCCGCTTCCTCGCGCCGGATTACAAGCCGGAGGATTTCGACAAGATCGACGACGTGCTCGATGTCTGGTTCGATTCCGGCTCGACTCACGCCTTCACGCTGGAAGACGCGACGGATTTTCCCGGCCTTTCCGGCATTAGGCGCATTCGCGACGGCGGCCGCGACGCGGTGATGTATCTTGAAGGCTCCGACCAGCATCGCGGCTGGTTCCAGTCATCGCTGCTGGAAAGCAGCGGCACGCGCGGGCGCGCGCCCTTCGACATCGTGTTGACGCATGGCTTCACGCTCGATGAGAACGGCCGCAAAATGTCGAAGTCGCTCGGCAATGTCGTGGCGCCGCAGACGGTCATCGCGCAATCGGGCGCCGATATTCTGCGTTTCTGGGTCGCGGCGTCGGATTATTCCGACGATCTGCGCATCGGCCCGGAGATTCTCAAAACCTTCGTCGAGACCTATCGCAAGCTGCGCAACACGATCCGCTGGATGCTCGGCTCGCTGGGGCACTACGACGCGGGCGCGGAGAAGATTGGCTTCGCCGAATTTCCCGAGCTTGAACGACTGATGCTGCATCGTCTCGCGGAGCTTGATGCGGATATTCGCGAGGCCTATACGCGCTTCGATTACAAGCGCGTCGTCGCGCGTCTCACGGCCTTTCTCAACACCGATCTTTCGGCCTTCTATTTCGACATCCGCAAGGACACGCTCTATTGCGATCCGCCGTCGAGCCGCAAGCGCCGCGCGGCGCTCGAAACCATCGAGCAGATTTTCCGCGCCGTGACTCTCTGGCTCGCGCCGATCCTCGCCTTCACCAGCGAGGAAGCGTGGTTGTCGCGGTATCCGGGCGCGGTCTCGGTGCATCTCGAAGGCTTTCCGCAGATCCCCGCGGATTGGCGCGATGAAGCGCTCGCGGAAAAATGGGAGAAGGTGCGCCGCGCGCGCTCCGTGGTCACAGGTGCGCTTGAGATCGAGCGCGGCCAGAAGCGTATCGGCTCCTCGCTCGAAGCCGCGCCGCTCGTTTATGTCGCGGACGCGGATTTGCGCGGCGCGCTGGATGGAGTCGATTTCGCCGAGGTCTGCATCACCTCCGACATCACGGTCGAGGCGGGGGAGGGGCCTGCCGACGCCTTCCGCCTCGCCGACGTTTCGGGCGTCGCCGTGGTCCCGGCACGGGCCGAGGGGCGCAAATGCGCGCGCTCCTGGAAAATCTCGCCGCTTGTCGGCAGCGATGTGGAATTTCCGGACGTGACACCGCGCGATGCGCAGGCCCTGCGCGAATTGGCGGCTTTGGGGCGTTGGCCATGAGCGCCCAGGCGGAGCGCTCCGTGCCCGCGCGCAAGGCGCAGAATTTTTCGGGCCGCGCGCGGATCGTCGGCCTGCTGGCCGCGCTCGCCACGCTCGCGCTCGACCAAGTCAACAAGCTCTGGCTGATCTTCGACTACGGCATCGCGGCGCGACAGCCGGTCCGGTTGACGCCGTTTTTCGATGTGGTGTTCCTGAAAAATACGGGGATTTCCTATTCGCTGTTCACCGCGCAGTCGAATTTCGGCCGTTGGGCTCTGTTGCTGATCGCGGCGGTGGCGACCGCCTGTCTGATGCTTTGGCTTTGGCGCACGCGGCTCATGCTGACCGGTTTTGCCCTCGGGCTCATCATCGGCGGCGCGCTCGGCAATGCCGCCGACCGGCTCGCCTACGGCTATGTGGCTGATTTTTATCACTTTCACGTCGGCGGCTTTTCCTGGTACGTGTTCAACCTGGCCGATGTCGCGATCTGCATTGGGGTAGGGCTGCTGCTTATCGAAGGGTTGGGTGAAAAGCCGCGCCGCACAGCCGATGGGGCAGAATGAGGGCTTGCCCACAAATCGCCGTGAAATGTGCCATGATGCAATATCGCGCGAAAGCGCCGAGGGAGAGTTCCGTGCCCTTCACTTCAATCAAATCCCGCCGCCGCGCCGCAGCCTTGAGCGGCGTCGCGCTTGCGGCACTGCTGGCGGCAAGCCCCGCCCGTGCCGATGGCGATATGTGGAATTCCATGCTGGGCTGGGTCGGCCTCGGCCATAAGCAGCAGCAATCGCCGGATGACGGCACGATCGATTACGCGCCGCGTCCGTCGCTTGTCGTCCCGCCGAAAATGGATCTGCCGCCGCCGCAGGCATCGCTGGGTACCCCGGCCAATTGGCCGCACGATCCCGACGCAGCGGCGCGCGTCCGAGCGGAAGCCGATTCACGCCGCCCGGCGCCTTCCAGCGATTCGAGTTCGGATCAAAGTCCCGGCGATTTCGTCGCCGATGCCGACAAGACCAAACCTTCGCCGTCCGGCGAAAGCGAGACCTGCAGCAATCAGGCCGGCAAGCCGATCTGCTTTTACGGACCGTCCGATCTGATCGGTTTCACCAAAGGGTGGGGCAATATCTTCCAGGGACATTCCGAAGATACGTCGAAACTCAGAATCGGCAGCGAGCCGCCGCGCAAATATCTGACTCAGCCGCCGCCCGGTTATCAAATGCCGAAGGTGAAGGATGAGGATGACAGCGACGCCGACAGCGGCACTGGCGCGACGGATTCATCGGACGCCGTGGATGTTGGCGCGCCGCGCCACCACCATCATTCGAGCACCGATACCAGCTCCTCGACCAACTGATCCGTCTTTATGCTGAGAAAGCTGAGGGCGCCGCGCGTGGAAGGGTTAAGACGGACCCCCATGCTTTGCCCTCAAGATTTGCCCTCACGGCTTGTCTGACGCGCGTCCCAAGAGCTTTGCCATTTCTTCTTCGAGAGAAACCATCAGGTCCTCTGCGGCCGGTTGTGTCACGGCTGGCGTCTCGGGTTCCGGCGTTGCGGGGGCCGGGCTAGGCGGCGCGGGCGGCAACTCTGCAAGCGGCGGTTCGGACGGCTTGCTCGTGATCGGCCCAAATGGCGGCGCAGGCGGCAGGCTCGGCTCGTTCGGTGGCCGGATCGGCTGGGTAAAGCCCGGGCCTGCCGGCCGTGGTTGCCCCGCGGGAGATTGACCCGGACGCCAGCGCATGAAGCCCGGCGCGGGCGTGGCGGCTGCCGGTTTCGCCGGCGGCGGGGGCGGCACCTCAGCGGCGGGCGGGAATACGACCTCGGCGGCCGGCGGCGTGATGGGCTCCGGCGCAGGGGCAGGCGGCTCGGGCAGCTTTTCGACCGGCGGAGCCGGTGTCGCCGGCTTTGGCTCCGGGCGTGGCGGCGCCCGGCGCGGCGTGATCGGCGGAAGCGGAGTACGCGCCGCGGGCTGCACGGCAGGCGATGCGACGGGGGCCGGCGCCTCGGGGACGAAAGGCAATTGCGGCTCGGGTGCGGGTTTCAGCGGCTGTGCCGGCGGCAGTTGCACGGGTTCGGCGAAGTCTTTCTCGCGGTGGTCGCGGTCACGCTCCTTCTCGCGCTGACGGCCTTCACGCGCTTCGGCGCGGATGATCTGCGACTCGATGAGAATGTCATTCGGGCCGCCGATCATGATGAGATGCTCGGTATTATCGCGGCGGACGATGACGAGCTGACGCTGACGGTCGAGATCGAAGGCATCGACGATGCCGAGCCGCAATTGCCGGCCGCGTCCGGACATCCGCAACCGGCGGCCGAAAGCCAAACGGAAGACGAGAAGGATCAAAAGGGCCGCAACAACCAGCGCCAGCGCGGCGGCGCCATAGGCTAAGGCCTTGTTTCCACTGAGCCAGCTAAAGGCTTGCATAAGCTCCTGAAATCCCTCATCCGCGGCACGCCCGCTGCGTGCCGTCCTGCCGCTTTAGGTGATTTTTCGGGCCTCTGCCAGCCTTACCCGGCGGCCCGAAATCGCCTTGAATTGTCGTACCCTAGCACGCCGGGTGCGAGCACGCCCGGCAGAGGTTAATAAATGGTTAACGCCATCGCATGGGAATCGCCATGTTCGATCATCCACACGCGGAGCCGGAACGACCTTAGCGTCACGCAACTTTTGCGCAAGTGTCGCCCCGGATGGCGTCTGCCGCTTCCGCGCGTTGTCCGGGGCGGAAAAGCCCAATGCTCGCATTGCAATGCCCGGACGCCGGTTCCATTCTGCCGAATCGCAGCCCGTTGACGAGGCCGTGGCAGCGACGCAGCCGGGACGCAGAAGAGGGTGATGTTTTGACAGATCAGCCAACGACCGCCGCTTTCGATCGTACGGAGCGTGCCGGCAGCCCGGGTCTGGTCCTGCTTTTCGCCACCTGTCTCGTGGCGCCGATTGCCGCCTTCTCGGTTCTGCCCAAGGATCAGGCCGGCACGCTGGTGATTGGCCTTTTGACCGTGCTGGCCGTGATCGGCATTTTCGCGCTGTTCGGCTACGCCGTTGGGTTTTTCCAATTCTCCGGTCAGGCGGCGCGCAGTGATCTGACCCGGCTCATCTGCGACAGCGAGCCGGAGGGCGCTGTCGTCAGCGACGGCGACGGCAAGATCCTTTACGCGAACGATGCCTATATGCGCATTTCCGGCGCCCGCGATCCGAGTCAGTTGAAAGTCGTCGAGCGGCTTTTCTCCGGCTCCTCGGATGTCTCCGAATCGATCTATCGGCTGGCGCAGGCGGCGCGCGACGGCAAACGCAATACCGAGGAATTGCGTCTCTCGCCGCCGTTGGCGGGAGACTCGGGCGTCGGCTGGTATCGCGTGCGGGTGCGACCGCTCAATTTCTCCGGCTCCAAGCGCGCAACGCTCTGGACGGTCGCTGACGTGACGCGCGAGCGCGAGCGGCATGAGAATGTCTTCCAGGAATTGCAGCATGCGATCGATTTCCTCGACCATGCGCCGGCGGGTTTCTTCTCCTGCGATGCTGCGGGTGCCGTGTCCTATATGAACGCGACGCTGGCCGGCTGGCTCGATTACGATCTCGCGCAGGTCGGCTCCGGCGGTCTCGAACTCAACGATTTCATCGCCGGCGGCGGCGCCGTTCTGCTCTCGAGCATTGCTGGCGGTCCGGGCGACGTCATCACCGAGCAACTCGATCTCGATTTGAAGCGCCGCAACGGGCGCAGCCTGCCGGTGCGGCTCCTGCACCGGGTCGCCTTCGGTCAGGATGGCCTGGCGGGCGCCTCGCGTACGCTTGTCTTCAATCGTGCGCCGGGCGAAGAACCGGCGGAGGATTTGCGCGCGGCCGAAGTTCGTTTCGCCCGCGTCTTCCTCGCGGCGCCGATGGCGATGGCGATCGTCGATCGCGGTGGCCGGATCAAACGCTCCAACACCGCCTTCGCCAAGCTGATGCCCGAGGCGCTGAAGGGCGCCGATCCGGCGCAACGCACGATCTATGGCGGCATCGCCGAACCCAATCGCGGCGCGGTGGAAGCCGCGGTTGTTGCGGCGGCGGAGTTGAAGACGGATATCGCGCCCGCCGACGTGCAGCTTTCGGGCGATCGGTCGGCGCGCCTGCTCTTTTCCCCGTCCGACGAAGCGGACGGCCCCGGCGCCACCATCTATGCGCTCGATACGACGGAGCTGCGCACGCTGAAGGAGAATTTCGCGCAATCGCAGAAAATGCAGGCCATCGGTCAGCTCGCCGGCGGCGTCGCGCATGATTTCAACAATGTGCTCACCGCTATCATCGGCTATTCCGATCTGCTGCTTGCCAACCACCGGCCAACCGATCCGTCCTTCCAGGACATTATGCAGATCAAGCAGAACGCGAATCGCGCGGCGGGGCTGGTGCGGCAATTGCTCGCTTTCTCGCGCCGCCAGACGCTGCGGCCGGAAGTTCTGCAGCTCGGCGACGTTCTCTCGGAACTGCAATTGCTGATGCGCCGCCTCGTCGGCGAGAAGATCAGCCTCGAATTGCGGCATGGCCGCGATCTCTGGCTGGTGAAGGCCGATCTCAACCAGTTCGAGCAGGTCGTCATCAATCTCGTCGTCAATGCGCGCGACGCCATGCCGAAGGGCGGCAAGATTGAATTGCTCATCAAAAATCTTGCGGCGGCCGATTGCGCCAAGCTCAACGAGAAATCCCTGCCGGCCGCCGATTACGTGATGATCGAGGTCGCCGACGCCGGCACAGGCATCCCGGAGGATGTGCGGGACAAGATATTCGAGCCCTTCTTCACGACGAAGGAAGTCGGCAAGGGGACCGGCCTCGGGCTCGCGATGGTCTATGGCATCGTCAAGCAGACCGGCGGCTATGTGTTCTGCGATTCGACCGTTGGCGTCGGCACGACCTTCCGTATCCTGCTGCCGCGCTATGTTCCGGTTGCGGGCGAGGAGGAGGTCCGCAAGGAAGCGGCGAAGAAACCGGCGGCGGACCTTACCGGCCACGGCACCATTCTGCTCGTCGAGGACGAGGAGGCGGTGCGTGCCTTCGGCGCGCGCGCGCTCTCGGCGCGCGGTTACACCGTGCTCGAAGCGGCGAACGGCGTTGAGGCGCTGGAGGTTGCCGAAAAGAATCCCAAGATCGATCTGATCGTTTCCGACGTCGTGATGCCGGAAATGGACGGCCCGACCATGTTCGGCGAAATGCGCAAGCGCGGCGTGCTCGCGAAAGTGATCTTCGTCTCCGGCTACGCCGAAGATGCGTTCCAGAAAAATCTCCCCGAGGGCGAGGATTTCGGCTTCCTGGCAAAACCTTTCACGTTGAAGCAATTGGTCGAGGCGGTGAAAGGCGCGGCGCCGCCGGCTTGAGGCAAAGATGCGTTGCAGGCCGATCTATCTAAGTGTGGGGCTCGTCCTAGCTCTGGCGTCAGCGCCAGTCCTGCAGGCGAAGCCGTTCGCGCGGAGCGCCGAGCCGGTGAAACAGATCGTCCTCAGCGAGGACAAGGTTACCCAATATCTGGCCGCCGCGCCGGCGCTCGACGCGATTCTCGCCAAAGTCCCGGCCGGTCCTGGCGCCGTGCCTGAACCGCGGCTGATGGCATCGCTCAACGCGACGGCACGCGATTTCGGATTCGCCGATTATGCGAGCTACGAATCAGTCGCGGTCAATATCGTCTGGATTTTGACGGGCATCGATCCGCTCAGCAAAAAATATATCGGCGTTCAGGCGGTTACGCGCGCCGAAGTCACCGCGCTTCTCGCCGGCAAAGACCTGCCGCCCGAGGACAAGAAGCGGCAGCTCGAGGCCTACCACGCGCAGATGCTGAGCGCGGCGCCGGTCAAATTCGCCGGGAATGTCGCGCTGGTCGTCAAATATTACGACCAGCTCATCGCGCCGGATGCCCAGGATTAGTTACGCACCAGGGCTTCGTCGCCGGACAGCCTGCGCGCGTAATGGCGATGGCGGTGGTGCGTCACCTCGGCGCTGGCCCCCCGCCATTGGAACGCTGCGCGGCAGGCCGGGCTGAGACTGCTGACATGAGCGTCCATGCACGCCGCGACGCGGCCGGAATCCGGTATCTCCGCCGAGCAAAGACGAAACGCGTCCGGCATACAGGCGTCGCGTTGCGCATCCGTGACTTGCTGGGCGCTGCAACCGAAACTTAAAGCGAGACTGCCCGCAAGTGCGATTGCGGCCGCCTGTGTATTGAATAACCCGCGCATATGAAAACCCCCGTCCTCGTCAGCGACATTTGGAAAAGCTAACATGCAAAATTGGACTTGGGTCCATTACATTAATCAATTCACAGGCTTCTGACGCATTCGCCGGGCCTGTGCGACTTGCGCGCAACATTCCGAAGCCGTTTCAAAAAGCCGGGCTTTACCTTCGGCGCATCGCCCGGAATTATAGTTGACTAGGAAACTTTCTGCGGCTATTTAGTTTCCTAGGAAATTAAATGGAGGTTCCCGGATGGCACGCGCCGTTTCGGATTTGGCATCGCATCTGGGGTATTGGCTGCGCTACGTCTCCAATCACGTCTCGCAGGCCTTCGCCCGGAAGCTGGAAGATCGGGACGTCACTGTCGCGGAATGGGCACTGCTGCGCGAGCTCTACGGGGTAGAGGCGCTTTCGCCGAGCGGACTGGCGGAAAAGCTGGGGCTGAGCCGCGGCGCGATCAGCAAACTCGCCGAGCGTCTGATTAACAAGGCGCTCGTCGTCCGCCACGCCGATCCTTCGGACCGCCGGGCGCAGAGCCTGACGCTCACGGGACAGGGGCGGGCGCTCGTGCCGAAACTGGCGGCGCTCGCCGATCAGAACGACGCCGAGTTTTTCTCGCATCTCTCCGCCGAAGAGCGGGCCGGGATCGAGCGCTTTCTGCGCGATGTCGTCGAAAGGCGAGGTTTGAAATCCGTGCCGATGGATTGAGCCCGCAGGATTGTCATTAAAAAGAGGTACGCACATGGACGCGCATAAGAGAGCTGTGGCTCAGGACTGTCTTGAGGGTGCAGAGACGGATCGCATGACTTTCCCGCAAAGCGTCGCGAAGCTGATCGAAGCCGGTTTCGATGGCTATCTGGTGGACCTACGCCGTGCGGCGCGTACCTATTATTTGCCGGATGGCGAGGCCCTCGATCTTCCGATGGGTGCCGCCACGGCAAAGGTTGCCGCGGGGTTCGATTCCGATTCGGTTACGGCTGCCATTCGCGAGGCCCAGGCTTTAGCGCCGGGCTATACCTACAAGGGGTTTTGCGCCAAAGTCGCGGCGGCCGGCTGCGCTGGTTATCTTGTCTCATTCTCCGGGCGGCGCGCGCTCTATTTTGGCCGCACGGGCGAAACCCACATCGAGCACTTTCCATCCGCGCAGTTTTGAATCCTTTGAAGCATCGTTGAAAGGCACAGCAATGCTCGACCACATCGGCATCCATACCAACCAGTTCGACAGGCTCACCCATTTTTATGAGTCGGTGCTGGCGCCGCTCGGATATTCGAAGCTCGCGAGCTACGAGGACGCCGCCGGCTTTGGCAGCGACAAGCCCGAACTATGGATCGGTACGGCGCAGGCCAAGCCGACGCCCATTCACATCGCGTTGGCGGCTCCGGGCAGCGCGGCGGTCGACGCCTTTTATGCGGCGGCACTTGCGGGCGGCGGCAAAGACAACGGACCGCCCGGCCTGCGGCCCGATTACAGCCCGGGCTATTACGCCGCTTTCGTCCTCGATCCGGACGGCAACAATATTGAAGCCGTCTATCACCAGCCAGCGTGAACGCGGAGACCTTCGATGCCGAAATTGAAGCTGCTTCTTGGGTTCATTCTTGTCGCATTCCTGCTGACTGGCGCTTCGCCGGTTCTCGCGCGCCATCATCATCACCACCATCATTACGATGAAGATGCCGCGGCCTCCGGCCTCGCCGGCGATACGCTGCTCATTATTCGCCATGCGGAAAAGCCCGCGGGCGATAACAGCGGCCCAGGCCTCGCGCCGGCGGGAGTCGCGCGCGCCAAAGCCTATGTGGATTATCTCCAGCATTTGCGGATCGACGGCGCGCCGGTGAAAATCGACGCGATTATCGCGACTGCGGATTCGCAAGACAGCGACCGCCCGCGCCTGACGGTCACGCCCTTCGCGCAAGCAAGCGGGCTCAAGATCGAGCAGCCCTTTCCCGACAAGGAAGTGAAGGCTCTGGCGCATTGGCTCGCGGCAGGCGAACCCCACCGCACCGTCCTCATCGCCTGGCATCACGGCAAGATGCCGAAACTTCTGAACCAGCTTGGCGCGAACCCCGACGAACTCTTGCCCGACGGCTATTGGCCGGAAGACACCTACGACTGGGTGATCCTGCTGCGCTACGATGACGACGGGCAGCTTTCGGAATCCAAGAGAATCATCGAGCCCGCGTTTGCCGATTGAGGGCAGGGCGAATGCTTTCCGGCCTCAGCTCTTCAGCCGGTAACCCGTCTTGAAGATCCAGGCGACAATGCCAAGGCACAGCACGAGAAACAGCAAGGTCATACCGAGGCTGATGCCGACATTGACATCCGACAGACCGTAAAAGCTCCAGCGGAAACCGCTGATGAGATAGACGACGGGATTGAACAGTGTGACGCCGCGCCAGAACGGCGGCAGCATGTCGATCGAATAGAAGCTGCCGCCGAGGAAGGTGAGCGGCGTCACGATCAAAAGCGGGATCAATTGCAGCTTCTCGAAATTATCCGCCCAGATGCCGATGATGAAACCGAAAAGGCTGAAGGTGACGCTCGTCAGAACGAGAAAGGCCAGCATCCAGAAGGGATGCAGGATGTGGAGATCGACGAAGAGCGCGGCGGTCGCCAGCGTCAGCAGGCCGAGGCCGGCCGCCTTCGTTGCCGCCGCGCCGACATAGGCGATGACGATTTCAAACGCCGAGATGGGTGCCGACAGGATTTCATAGATCGTGCCGACAAAGCGCGGAAAATAGATACCGAACGAGGCGTTGCTGATGCTCTGCGTCAGCAGGCCCAGCATGATGAGGCCGGGCACGATGAAGGCGCCGTAGCTCACCCCGCCGACATGCGAGATGCGCGAACCGATCGCCGAACCGAAGACGACGAAATAGAGCGAGGTGGACAGCACGGGCGAGATGATGCTCTGCAGAAGCGTGCGCCGTGTGCGTGCCATCTCATAGATGTAGATCGCGCGGATCGCTTGGAAATTCATGATGCCTTCCGGATCAGGCTGACGAAAATATCCTCGAGCGAGCTTTCCTCCGTGCGCAGGTCGCTGATCGCGATCCCCGCCGCGTTGAGGTCATTGAGCAATTGGGCGATCTGCGTCTCGGCGCCATTCTCGCCATAGGTATAGACGAGTTCGCGGCCGCCTTCGGCCAAGGTCAGCGGATGGATTGCCAGAGCAACAGGCACTTGCGCGAGTGGCGTGGCGAGCGTCAGCGTCAGTCGCTTTTTGCCGAGCTTTTGCATCAGCCGTTTCTTGTCTTCGACAAGGATCAGTTCGCCCTGGCGGATGACGCCGACGCGGTCGGCCATCTCCTCGGCCTCTTCGAGATAATGCGTGGTGAGGATGATCGTCGTGCCCGCCGTGCGCAATTTACGCACGAGCTGCCACATACTATGGCGCAATTCGACATCGACACCGGCGGTCGGCTCGTCGAGAAAGAGAATCTCGGGCTGGTGCGACAGCGCCTTGGCGATCATCAGGCGTCGCTTCATCCCGCCTGAGAGCGTGCGTGCCTGGCTGTCCTTGCGATCCCAGAGTGCGAGATCGCGCAGCAGGCTTTCGAGATAGGCATCATCCGGCTTCTTGCCGAAAAGGCCACGGCTGAGCTTGACCGTGGCCCAGACGTTCTCGAAGAAATCGATGGTCAATTCCTGCGGCACGAGGCCGATCAGCGACCGCGCGCCGCGATAGTCGCGGATGATATCGTGGCCATCGGCGGTGATCTTGCCCGCAGTCGGCGTGACGATGCCGCAGATGATGCTGATCAGCGTTGTCTTGCCGGCGCCGTTGGGGCCGAGCAGAGCGAAAATCTCGCCCTTGTTGATCTCAAGGCTCACGTCCTTCAGCGCCGCGCGGCCGCCGGCATAGGTTTTCGACAGATGACTGACGGAAATGACAGGGGGCATGTGCAAGACGCTTTGAGGGCGGTAAGGGTCGAAACGAAGCAGGCTTTTAGCCCATCTGCATGGCGTTTGGCCAATCGGCTAAAGCGCGGGCGTCTCACGGATCGGAGAACAGGGAAAGTTCACGCTTCGCGCTGTCCTCGCTATTGCCTCGATCGTCTTTGCGCCGCCGCGCGCTCTCATTGTCCCAGACTTCACGGATCACGGCGAATAGGAACGCAGTGGTCAATCCAAACAAGAGTGTACCATTTAGAGATTCGAACGCGCCCATCAACTGCCATTGCGCTTTCAGATACAGATTCTCATGGCCATACGTGGTCATCGCGCTGAGAGAATAGAGCATGGCCGACCGGCCGTCGGGCAAGGCGTCGAGGAATCGATAGGCGGCGGCCCAGATCATCCCTTCGACCCCGTGCAGAATCGTGACGAGCAGAATCACGAGTCCCATCGACATGACGAACATCGGGGCGAAGCGCCGGCGGCCAACCGACCGGTTCATGACGTAAATCATTCCGCTGAAGATGAGCACGAGGCCGACGACGTGAACGATGACGCACACGACGACCAAAGGCAGGCTCCAAATCCAGTCGAGGGCCCAGGCGGCGTGAAAGGCACTATGCATTTTCCAGCTCTTGTTGGGGTTCAGCGGGGCGGTGAATCGATCTGGAATCCCTATGTCGTTGTTGTCATGCAATCAACGCCGCAGATCATTAGTTTCAACCTGCCGGGCAAGTTCCTGTAACAGTCCATCGTGTCGCCAGCGCCAGGCGCGATTCCGCCGCGCTAAAACGGAAAACGGCAGGAGGCGCAGAAAGAACAAAAAAAGAACTTGCATGAGAGAACAAATAGCGTACATTAGCGTTGTCGTGGCAGCAGCGCTGCATGTTCCGCGATCGGCATTGCACTTGTCCGCGCGCCCATGTCAGAAGGAAATATCCGATGAGCCAAGCGAATCTCCGCCTTGTGGAAGGAACATCCGTGGACAAGACCAAGGCGCTCGACGCCGCCGTATCCCAGATCGAGCGCGCCTTCGGCAAGGGCTCGATCATGCGACTCGGCAAGAGCCCGACGGTTGAAATCGAGACCGTATCGACGGGTTCTCTCGGGCTCGACATCGCGCTTGGCGTCGGCGGTCTGCCGCGTGGCCGGGTGGTGGAGATTTATGGCCCGGAATCCTCCGGCAAGACGACGCTGACGCTGCATGTCATCGCCGAAGCGCAGAAGTTGGGTGGTGTCTGTGCTTTCATCGACGCCGAACATGCGCTCGATGCCGTCTATGCCCGCAAGCTTGGCGTCAATCTCGACGAGCTGTTGATCTCCCAGCCGGATACGGGTGAGCAGGCGCTTGAAATCACCGATACTTTGGTCCGCTCCGGTTCGGTCGACGTGCTCGTCATCGATTCCGTCGCGGCGCTGACGCCGCGCGCCGAAATCGATGGCGAAATGGGTGACAGCCAGCCGGGCCTGCAAGCGCGGCTGATGAGCCAGGCGCTGCGCAAGCTCACCGCCTCCATCTCCAAGTCCCATACGATGGTGATCTTCATCAATCAGATCCGGATGAAGATCGGCGTCATGTATGGAAGCCCCGAGACGACGACCGGCGGCAACGCGTTGAAATTCTATGCCTCGGTCCGGCTCGATATCCGCCGCATCGGCTCGATCAAGGATCGCGAGGAGGTCGTCGGCAATCAGACCCGCGTAAAAGTCGTCAAGAACAAGGTCGCGCCGCCCTTCAAACAGGTCGAGTTCGACATCATGTATGGGGCCGGCATTTCGAAGACCGGCGAATTGGTCGATCTTGGCGTCAAGGCTGGCATCGTTGAAAAATCCGGCGCCTGGTTCTCCTATGACAGCCAGAGACTCGGCCAAGGCCGTGAAAACGCCAAAACCTATCTGAAGAACAATCCGGACGTCGCCGACCGGATCGAGCAGGCGATCCGCGAAAATTCCGGCCTGATCGCCGAGCGCATTCTCGATCCCGGCGAGGCCGAGGACGGCGAACTCGACGGCTGAGTTGCACCGCGCGTTTGGCGTTCGGGCGGCTCGACAGAGGAAGGGTGGAAAGCTAGAAGACGGCTTTCCCTTCCCGCTGGATGGTCGCGGCCCGTTTACTGGCGCGCGCATGGATGCAGAATATGAACGGCGTCAACGAGATCAGGACCGCGTTTCTCGACTATTTCGGCCGTCGGGGGCATGAAATCGTCGCGTCCTCGCCGCTCGTCCCGCGCAACGATCCGACGTTGATGTTCACCAATGCGGGGATGGTGCAGTTCAAGAACGTCTTTACCGGCGTCGAGAAGCGGCCCTATACGCGCGCGGCGACGGCGCAGAAATGCGTCCGCGCCGGCGGCAAGCATAACGATCTCGATAATGTCGGCTACACGGCGCGCCACGCCACGTTCTTCGAGATGCTCGGCAATTTTTCCTTCGGCGATTATTTCAAGACCGAGGCGATCGAGTTTGCCTGGACCTTCATCACGCAAGTTCTGGAGCTTCCCAAGGAAAAGCTACTCGTCACCGTCTATTACGACGACGACGAAGCTTTCGCGCTATGGAAGAAGATCGCCGGCTTTGCGGATTCAAAGATCATTCGCATCGCGGGTTCAGATAATTTCTGGCAGATGGGCGACACCGGCCCATGCGGCCCGTGCTCGGAGATTTTCTTCGACCGGGGCGAGAAATTTGCGGGCGGGCCGCCCGGCAGTCCGGACGAGGACGGCGATCGGTTTCTGGAATTCTGGAACCTCGTCTTCATGCAATATGAGCAGATCGCGCCGGGCGAGCGGGTAGGGCTGCCGCGCCCGTCGATCGACACCGGCATGGGGCTCGAACGTATTTCGACCTTGCTGCAAGGCGTGCCGTCGATTTTCGATATCGATCTGATGCGCGCTTTGGTGTCGGCCGTCGCAAGCGCCACCGGCGTCGATCCGGACGGTCCGCAGAAGGCGAGCCATCGCGTCATCGCCGATCATCTACGCTCCTCCGCTTTTCTTGTCGCCGATGGCGTTCTGCCCTCGAACGAGGGACGCGGCTATGTGCTGCGGCGGATCATGCGCCGCGCCATGCGCCACGCGCAGCTTCTCGGCGCCCGCCAGCCGCTGATGTGGCAGCTCGTGCCGGTCCTGGTGCGTGAGATGGGGCAGGCCTATCCGGAGCTGGTGCGGGCGCAGGCGCTGATCGTCGAGACCTTGCGGCTTGAGGAGACGCGGTTTCTCAATACTTTGTCGCGCGGTCTTGCGATCCTCGAGGAGGAGACGCGCACTCTGCCCGCGGGCGGAATTCTCGCCGGCGCGACCGCGTTCAAGCTCTACGACACCTACGGCTTTCCGCTCGATCTGACGCAGGATGCGCTGCGCGGCCGGGGCATCGACGTCGATGTCGAGGGGTTCAACACCTCGATGGCGCAGCAGCGCGCCGAGGCGCGCAAGGCCTGGGCCGGGTCCGGCGAGGCAGCGACCGAATCGATCTGGTTCGGCCTCAAGGAGCGGGTCGGCGCGACGGACTTTCTTGGCTATGCGACAGAGACGGCGGAAGGCGTCGTCGTCGCTCTGCTCAAGGACGGCCGCGAGGTCGAGCGGCTCGCCGCCGGCGAGACAGGCCAGGTAGTCCTCAACCAGACGCCGTTCTATGGCGAATCGGGCGGTCAGGTGGGCGACACCGGCTTCATCCGCGCGCAGAACCTCGGCTTTCGCGTGACCAATACGCAGAAGAAGCTGGGCGATCTTTTCGTCCACGACGGCGTGGTCGAGAGCGGCCTCGTCACGGTCGGCCTGCCGGTCGAGCTCGACGTCGATCATGGCCGCCGGGGCGCGATCAGAGCCAATCATTCGGCCACGCATCTGTTGCATGAGTCGTTGCGCCGGGTCCTGGGTGATCACGTCGCGCAGAAGGGCTCGCTTGTCGCGCCGGATCGGCTGCGGTTCGATTTCGCCCATCCCAAGCCTATTTCGCCGGAAGAACTGGCCGAGGTCGAGGACATCGCCAATCGTGTCGTGCTGCAGAATGCGCCGGTCGAGACGCGGCTGATGGATGTGAATGCGGCGATCGAGTCGGGCGCCCGCGCCCTGTTCGGCGAGAAATATGGCGATCAGGTTCGCGTCGTCTCGATGGGCGATGCGTTGGAGACGGCGGAGGGCGCGCGCGCCAATGCCGCGTTCTCCATCGAGCTCTGCGGCGGCACGCATGTGCGCCGTACGGGCGATATCGGCCTCATTTCGATCGTGGCGGAATCCCCCGTCGCGGCGGGCGTGCGCCGCATCGAGGCGAAGACGGGCCTTGCCGCGCGCCGGCATCTGAACGCGCAGGCGCACGGCTTCCAGGAGCTCGCGCATCTGCTCAAGGCGCCGGAGGATGAGGCGGCCACGCGCCTTGCCCATGTGCTCGATGAGCGCCGCAAACTCGATCGCGAATTGAGCGAGGCGCGCAAGCGTCTGGCGATGGGCGGCGGCGCGGCGCAAGCGGCGGTCGAGGAGATCGGCGGCGTCAAATTCTTCCGCAAGGAGGTCGCCGGCGTCGAGATGAAGGATCTGAGGTCGCTGGCCGACGAAGCGAAGCAGAGTCTCGGGTCCGGCATCGTCGGTATCGTCGGGGTCGATACGGAGGGCAAAGCGGGTGTCGTCGTCGGCGTGACCGACGATCTCACCTCGCGCTTCGACGCTGTGACGCTGGTGCGCGTCGCGGCGGTGCAACTCGGCGGCAAGGGTGGCGGCGGCCGGCGTGATCTCGCCCAGGCTGGGGGTCCGGATGGCGGCAGTGCGGGGGCGGCGCTGGGCGCCATCGCTGCGGCATTGCAGCAAACGCCGGACGCCGCCTGAGGAAGCCGATCTTTGCCGGGTCATGGAACTCGCGACGCCCCGCTGCCGTTGACGCTTCGGCAAGGGAGAGCGCCATGAACTTCGGCAATTTGCTGTATTGGGCCCTGATTTTTCTCGTGGTTGCGATCGTCGCGGGCGTGCTGGGTTTCGGCGGTCTCGCCGGCGCTGCGGGCCAGATCGCGCATGTGCTGTTCTGGATCGCGATCATCCTGCTGGTCGTCTCCCTGGTCCTCGGCTTGCTGCGGCGTTAGCGATCCTTGGAACTAATTGTCGATCTCGACGGCCCGATGCGCTAGGTTCTCCTGAAAAGGCGGATGGAAGAGTTTCCGTAACCGCGAAACGGAGGACGCCATGGAGATTCACGAACGCAAATCGAAGACGTCCCTGCCGTTGGACTGGTCGGCCGGCGGTTATTCGGTGGCGGCGAAGACCCTGCAACGGCTCGCCGAGGACATCAGCAATATTTCGGCGGTGAATTTCGAGCGCAACGCCAGGCTCGTCGAGGATTTGCGCGGCGCGCGCACTGTCGAGGATCTGGTCTCGATCCAGACCAAATTCATGGCCGCCATGTTCGAAGCCTTCAACGAAAATGTCCGATTGATGGGCTCGCGTCTCGCCGATCTTCGCACCGGCATTGTTGAGGGTGTCCAGAGCGCGCCGGCTGAAGCCCCGGCGCCAGCCGAGGCAGCAAGCCCGCCACTCGCGACGGGCCTGGAGCAGGCGATCGCCGCGACTAATGTGGCGACCTTGGCCAGCCTCAGGGCAAGCCAGGAAATCACCCGCTCGGCTTTCGAGGCGGCTGAAAAAGCGGCCGAGACGATCAACAGCGCGGCGCGTAGCGCGTTCCCCAATGATGTCCTGCCGCCGGCTTCGACAGGCAGCGGGAGCTGAGAGAGTCTACGATGGCCGGTGTCGGCGCTTAACGCGAGGTGATGGCGTTGCGCAGCGCAATGGCGTCGGCGATGTGATCGAGCTTCTCGAGACTCGCGCCGGTGCCGCGGATGCGGACCGACCCATAGCCGAGGAGGCGGCCGGCGAGCGATTGATCGACATCGACCGATTCGACCTTGTCCATGTTCATCTCGACCGTATGGCGCCGGACGAAGCCGGTCTTGTAGATCACGCGCGTCGTCGTGACCGCGATCTCGGTGCTGAAGCTGCGAAGCCAGGTGAGGAAACCGACCGCAAGCCCGAGCGCGCCGAAGATGAAGGCGAGGCTCAAGACCGCAAATTTCAGCCCGTTCTGGTCGCCGGTAAAACGCAATGCTGCGGCAGCGAGTCCGGCAAGGATAAGGAGCAGGATCGCCCGCCGATAGATGATCCAATGCAAATGGCCGTCGAACAGGACTTTTTCGTCGGGCTGCAGAATTTGCGTCAGATAACTCATAGGCGACATTAACCCGCCGCCGGTGTTTGGCCAAGGATTGTCCACCGGGAACGGCTTCATCAATCGGATGAAACACTGGCGACACGGCATTGTGCTGCCACAAATTTTTGTGACGATTTGCTGCGAGACGCACGTTGACGGTTACAGATCGTCCTTGTGGCCTTGCGATGTAAACTGGTCCAAGATGACTGTCCCCGTGAGGAGAGGCAAAATCGCAATGGCGGAAGCGAATACGACATCTCTCGAAGCGGCCGTAACCCGCGCGGCCGAGGCAGCGCTTGACCGTATCGCCGCGGCGCGCGCGGCGCTCGGCACGGTTATTTTCGGCCAGCAGACGGTCATCGAGGAGGCACTGGTCACTTTGCTGGCCGGCGGTCACGGGCTGCTTGTCGGCGTGCCGGGCCTCGCCAAGACCAAACTGGTCGAAACCCTCGGCAAGGTTCTCGGCCTCAATGCGCGGCGCGTGCAGTTCACGCCCGATCTCATGCCGGCCGATATTCTCGGCTCCGAAGTGCTGGAGGAGACGGCCGACCGCCGCCGCAGCTTTCGTTTCGTGCCGGGGCCGATCTTCGCGCAATTGCTGATGGCGGACGAGATCAACCGCGCCAGCCCGCGCACGCAGTCGGCGCTGCTTCAGGCGATGCAGGAGCATCATGTCTCCATCGCCGGCGAGCGGTATGATCTGCCCGAGCCCTTCCATGTTCTTGCGACGCAGAACCCGCTTGAGCAGGAGGGCACCTATCCTTTGCCGGAAGCGCAGCTTGACCGCTTTCTGATGCAGATCGATGTGCCTTATCCCGACCGCGCGGCGGAAAAGCAGATCCTGATCGAAACCACCGGCGACAAGGATCAAGAGGCCCGGCAAGCGATGACGACGGAGGATCTGCTGACGACCCAGCGTCTCGTGCGGCGCCTGCCGGTTGGCGAACAGGTTGTCGAGGCGATCCTCGATCTGGTCCGTTCCGCCCGTCCGGGCGAGGGCAACACCGCGATCACCCAGCACATCGCCTGGGGACCGGGACCGCGCGCGGCGCAATCCCTCATGCTGGCCACCCGGGCGCGCGCGCTTGTTGATGGGCGTCTGTCGCCGTCGATCAGCGATGTCGCGGCGCTGGCCGAGCCGGTGCTGAAACATCGCATGGCGCTGACCTTCGCCGCCCGCGCGGAGGGAGAGACCATACCCGGCATCATCGCCAAGCTGACGCAGAAGCTCGGCTGACGATGAGCGATGTCCGCCTGCTTGATCGTTCGGAGCAGCAGGTTTCCGCCGCGACCGAAGGCAGTGCGCTTTCTCTCGCTGCGAAACTGCCGGACCTCGTCGTTGCGGCAAAGGAGGTCGCCTCGAGTGTGGTGCATGGCGTGCATGGCCGCCGCCGGGCGGGCATCGGCGAAACCTTCTGGCAGTTCCGTCCGTTCGTGCCGGGTGAATCGGCAGCGGGCATCGATTGGCGCCGCTCGGCCCGCGACGATCGCCTGTATATCCGCGAGCGCGAATGGGAAACCGCTCATACGGTCGCGATCTGGATCGACCGCTCGCCGTCGATGGGCTTTATCTCCTCGCTTGCACGCCAGTCGAAGATCGACCGCGCGCTTATGCTGGGTCTCGCTGCCGCCGATCTTCTCGTGCGAGGCGGCGAGCGAGTGAGTCTGCTCGGCCTGACGCGGCCGCTGGCGACGCGCGGCATCATCCCGCATTTCGTCGAGGCCATGTTGATCGAGGAGCGCACGCCAGGCTATGCGCCGGCGGAATTGCCCGCCAATATCGTTCTGCCGCCGCGCTCCCATGCCGTGCTCATTTCGGATTTCCTGACCGATCCGGCGGCATTGGCGGAACGGATCAGGCTGCTCGCGGCGCGCGGCGCGCACGGGCATCTCGTGCAGATCGCCGATCCCGCCGAGGAGACCTTTCCCTTCACCGGACATACGGAATTTCTCGACGTCGATTCCAACGCGCGTCTGCGGGTGGGGCAGGCGGAGAGTTTTCGCCGCGACTATATTGCCCGGCTCACCGCGCATCGCGAGGCGGTGAAGCAGGCAGCGCGGCAGAGCGGCTGGAGTTTCCTGCCGCATCGGACGGACCGTCCGGCCTCCGAAGCGCTGCTGGCGCTGCGGATGCGGCTTGAGACGGATAATCCGGGGATAGCGCGCTGATGCTGGGCCTGCCGCTCGCCTTCGCCTTTCCGCTGGTTCTTGCCGCGCTCGCCGGCTTGCCGGTGCTCTATTACTTGCTGCGGGTAACGCCGCCGCATCCACAGCGCGTGCCGTTTCCGCCGCTGCGTCTCATTCTCGATCTGCGCCCGCAGGACGAGACTGCCGCGCGCACGCCCTGGTGGCTGCTGGCGCTGCGGCTGGCGATTGCCGCCGCGATCATCCTCGCCATGGCGGGGCCGGTGCTCAATCCGTTGCCCGCCGGGGCGGGCGGCAAGGCGCCGCTGCTCATCGTGCTCGATGACGGCTGGGCCGCCGCGCCGAATTGGGAGGTCCGCCAGGCGGCGGCCGAAGAGCGCATCGAAGCCGCGGCGCGGCGCAGCCAGCTTGTCGGCCTTGTCGCGGCCTCGGACGGCGGGCGCGAGATCAGCCTCACCGATGCGACGCATGCGCTCGAGCGGCTGCGGGCGATCAAGCCTCTGCCTTATATTTCGGATCGCGTGGCGCTGGTCGCGCCGATCGCCAAGCTGCTCGGCGCCGCGCCGAAGACGGACATCGTCTGGATCGCCGACGGCCTCTCACGTGGTCACGCGCGGGAATTTGCCGAAAAGCTCGCCGCGCTCGCGCCGCATATCGCGCTGGTGACGGGCGCGCCTTCGGTGCGCGGGCTCGCCGGGCCGGAGAATCGGAGCGATCGACTGCAGGTTCGCGTGCTGCGCGCCACGGCGGACGGGCCGGTGCAGGGCATTGTCCGGGCGCTCGACCTCAAGAGCCTTGCGATCGGCGAGACGCGTTTTGAATTTTCCAAGGGCGCGCTGGAAACCAAAGCGAGTTTCGATCTGCCGGTCGATCTACGCAACGACATCGCCCGGCTCGAGATTCTCGATCAGCACTCGACCGGCGCCGTCTCGCTGCTCGATGCGCGCTGGAAGCGGCGTACCGTCGGCATCGTCAGTGATGAAACCGCCGATGTCTCGCTGCCCCTGCTGGCGCCGAACTATTATCTGCATAAGGCGCTGGCGCCCTTCGCCGACGTGCGCGAGGCACGGCCCGGAACGCCCGATCCCATCGCCGTGCTGCTCGATCAACATCCCGCAGTCCTGATCCTCGCCGACGTCGGCACCGTATCGGACGCCGACCATGCGCTGCTCACGCAATTCGTCGAGGAGGGCGGCCTGCTGCTGCGCTTCGCCGGGGCGCGGCTCGCGGCGGCCTCCGACGATCTTGTGCCCGTACGGCTACGGCGCGGCGGCCGTGTGCTTGGCAGCGCGCTGTCGTGGGAGACACCAAAGCGCCTCGCGCCTTTCGATGCACAGAGCCCCTTCGTCGGTCTCAAGGTGCCGGGCGAAGTGACGGTACGCCGTCAGGTCCTGGCCGAGCCCGATGCCGACGTGCCGGGAAAGACCTGGGCGCATCTTGTCGATGGCACGCCGCTCGTGACCGCAGCGCCCGACGGCAAGGGCATGATCGTCCTCTTCCATGTTACGGCGGACACGACCTGGTCGAACCTGCCGCTCTCGGGTCTTTTCGTCGATATGCTGCACAAGATCGTCGATCTTTCCACGGCTCTGGCCAAGCCCACGGGCGGGTCCGGCGGCGAAGCACAAAAGAGCGCCGTGGTGCCACCGACCAGCATTCTCGATGGCTTCGGCGTGCTCGGCGCGCCGCCGCCGACCGCCAAGCCCGTTCCCGTCAATTTCGTGGGTGCGGGCACCGCTGAACATCCGCCGGGCTTTTATGGTCCGCCCGATCAGCTTCTCTCGGTCAATGCGCTCGGCCCCAATGACGATTTGCGCGCGGCGGACTTCTCAGGCCTCGGCTTTGCGCAGGAGGCTTTGCGGCGGCCGGTGCCGACTGACTTGCGGCCGGCGCTTCTTGCGGTGGCCTTTCTCCTCTTCATCGTCGATGCCTTGGCCTCGCTGTGGCTCTCCGGCGGTTTTCCGCGCCGTTTCGGTCGCGCCGCGGCGGCGCTGGCGCTCATCGGCCTCGCCGCAAGTTTCACCCCCGGCCACGTAAAGGCCGCGCCGCGGAGCGATGCGCCGCTGTCGCAAAGCGATCTGCAATCGGCTCTGAATACGCGACTTGCCTATATCATCAGCGGCGATCCGGACGTTGATGCGGAGAGCAAGGGCGGCCTGACGACGCTTTCACAAGTGCTGGCGCAACGCACGTCGCTGATTCCCGGCGCGCCCGTCGGCGTCGATCCGGCCCGCGACGAACTCGCTTTCTATCCCATGATCTATTGGCCGATTGTCGCCGGACAGCCGCAGCCCTCGCCGGCGGCGATCGCCAGGATCGCCGCTTATATGAGGCAGGGCGGCACGATCGTCTTCGATACGCGCGACGCCTTGACCGCGCATCCGGAGGGGCCGCCGACGCCCGAGGCGCTCTGGCTGCGCCAGCTCCTCCACGGCGTCGATGTGCCGCCGCTCGAGCCGATCCCGCCCGATCATGTCGTGACAAAGACCTTCTATCTTATCGACGGATTCGTCGGCCGTTACGAGAACGGCCAAACCTGGATCGAGTCCCTGCCGCCGCCGAATCCGGCCGATGGGGCGCGGCCGGCGCGCGCCAGCGACAGCGTTTCGCCCATCCTCATCACCTCGAACGATCTTGCCGCTGGCTGGGCTGCGGACGAGAATGGCGATAGCCTCTACGCGCTGATGCCGGGCGGAGCGCGCCAGCATGAATTGGCGCTGCGCGGCGGCGTCAATCTCGTGATGTACACGCTGACCGGAAATTACAAGAGCGACCAGGTGCACGTCCGCGATCTTCTGGAGCGGCTGGCGCATTAGGCGCTTCGTACAGTCCAGTCACTTCGCCTGCAGCGTTTCGGAAAGTTCGCGGAAGGCGTCGCGCGAGAGCGGCGATGCGGGCGACTGCTGCAAGGCGTCGTAAAGCTTCGGCACCAGCGTCACGATCTGATCGAGCTCGGTGTCCTGGCCTTGCTGATAGCCGCCCATCAGCCGCAGGTCGCGCGTATCCTCGTAACGCGCGATCATGGATTTCAGCTTCAGCACCAGCGTTTGCTGCTCCTTGGTCCAGACGTGCTGCGCCAGGCGCGAGATCGAGGAGAGCACATTGACGGCCGGAAAGCGGCCGAGATCGGCGATGGCGCGGTCGAGCACGATATGCCCGTCGAGCGTGCCGCGAATATTGTCCGCGACCGGATCATTATGATCGTCGCCATCGACGAGAACCGAGAAAACTCCCGTGATCGAGCCGCTGCCCTCGGCGCCGGGGCCGGCGCGCTCCAGCAATTTCGGCAGATCGCTGAAGACGCTCGGCGCATAGCCGCGCGCGACCGCCGGCTCCCCCGCCGCGAGCGCGACATCGCGCGCCGCATGGGCAAAGCGCGTCACCGAATCGATGATCAGCAGCACGTTCTCGCCGCGGTCGCGGAAATACTCGGCGATGGTCATGGCGGTCTTCGGAGCAAGCCGGCGCATCATCGGGCTCTCGTCGCCGGTCGAAACGACCGTGACCGCGAGCCGGCGATTCTGGCCGAGCGAATCGTCGAGGAATTCGCGCACCTCGCGGCCGCGCTCACCGACCAGCCCGACAACCACGGCGCTGAAGCCCTTGGCTCCGGCAAGCATGCCCAGCAAGGTCGATTTGCCGACGCCGGAGCCGGCAAAGACGCCGATGCGCTGGCCGGCGCAGAGCGGCATGAAAAGATCGATGGCGCGCACGCCGGTGCGCAGCGGCGTTTTCACACGCGCCCGGTTCAGCGCCAGCGGCGGTGGCGATTCGATCGAGCGCGCATGTTCGCCGCGCAGCAGCGCGCCTTGACCGTCGATCGGCCGGCCGAGCGCGTCGATGACGCGGCCCTTCCAGCTCTCGTCCGGCGAGAGGTGAAGCGGGCCGATGCGAAAGGCGCGATCGCCGATGCCAGCCGCGACGGTCGCGTCGAAACTCTTGACCGTCGAACCTGTGGGATCGATGCGCACGACCTCGCCAAGCTGCATCTGGCTATCGTGTTGGAGGCCGACACATTCGCCAAGCTTGAGGAAGTGCGACAGGCCGCTGATGCGGTAATGCGAGGGCGCGACCTCGCTGACGACGCCGCTGACGCGAAGATCGCCAATTTCCTCGACGCCGTAATTGACGGCCTCCTCGAGGCGCGCGAGCGCCGACATCAGCCAACCTCCGCGTGAAGGCTCACGCGGTGCCGCCGAGAATCGGCAGTGCGTCCTTCAAGGTGCTTTCGTTCTTCTCGGCGCCACCGGTGATGCTTTCGAAGGCGCGGGAGATGGTGATGAGCTTCGCCATTTCGAGGATGGGATTGACGTTCGAGCCTTCGACGTGGCCCTGGACGATGCCATTGATATCGAAGTCAAGCACTGGCGTTGCCGGCTTGTCGGGGATGACGCCGGAATTTTCATAGCGACTGAACTTGGCGCTCGAGTCGATCTGGAACAGGCCGATCGCGCCGACCTGCCGTCCGTTTTGGGTAATCATGCCGTCGCCGGAGATCACGGGTTGTCCGGCGGTCGGATCGAGAATGATCGGCGTGGCGCCCGCATCGAGAATGGGATGGCCGGCGAGCGATTCAAGCTCGCCCGTCTGACGCATGCGCATGCGGCCGTCGCGCGTATAGACAGTGCCGCCGGGGGTCTGGATCGCGAGCCAGCCTTCGCCCTGGATGGCGATATCGAGCGGGTTGCCGGTCGCGATGAGCGGCCCCTCGGTGCGGGTGATATAATCACGGCCCGAACTCGCGTAGGCGACAGGCTCGTCGCCGGAGCGTGAGACATAGGTGTGGAAGCTGACGCCGGCCGCGCGATAACCGATCGTGTTCATGTTGGCGACGTTCAGCGCCAGGGAATCGAGCCGCTTTTCCAGCGTCAATTGCGCCGACAGCGAAACATAGGGGCCGGATTGCATGCGTCACGATCCTCCTAATTTGAGGTTGGCTATGCTCAGAAGAAGGCTTTGGCTGATGCTTGGTTGCGATACGAGCATCGCGACCGTGGGAGGGCTGCTGTTGCCACCCATTGGATTCTGCGCGTCATAGGAAGCGGTAAAGCGCTCGATGAATTTCTGCAGATAAGTCGGATCCTGCAGCTTGCTGATATCGAGCAATTGGCCAACTGTTTTGGCTTCGGTATCGACATTCCCCAATGAAAAGGTCGTGGGAAGGTTGAACGCCGTCTCAAAGACTTTCAAAAGCGTCTGATCGCCGAGGATGCTGTAGGGGCTGGTGATCTGCGACGCCATGCGCTTGAAATAGAGCGCCATCTGCGCGCCCTGGTTCTGCTGGCCGACGTTGTTTTCCACTGTCTGCTCATAAAAATTGCTGACCGTGGTCTGCTGCGTCGTCTCTGACTGGGTCGTGGCGGTTCCATTTTCGTTGAAATTGAAGGCAGCGGCGAGCGCGGAATAGCGCGGATCGTTGAGACTGGCGGCGAAACTGCCAGATCCTGTGCCGCCCTCGAGAACCTTGGTGATCAGCGCCTTCGCGTTCAATTCGTCGCCGAGGCCGAAGGCATTCATCACATAATTGTAGAGCTTGGAATTGTTGACGAGTTGCTTGGCGCTGGTCACGCTGCCGATATTCGCCAGAAAATAGTTCGTCTGCTGTTTGACCGCAGGCTCCGTCGCGACAGACGAAGCGAAATTCGATCCCGTGCGCGTGACGGCATTGTAGAGTTGGGTGGCAGTGAGCACAGATCGCTCCTTCGCAAATCGCCTTCCTTACTGGCGCCGCTGGCTTGTCCGGGCCTGACCAATGTAGCGGGCGGTCTCCGCTGAGCCTTCCAGCCCGTCGCGATTTCAGCTTCGGGCAAGCCTGCGGGCTTACGACAAAGCGTGCTCAAAGGCGGAGGGGCGGCCTTGAACTTTGTCATCGGCTTGGTGATCGCGATGGGCTGTATCGTCGGCGGCTATGCCAGCGAGGGCGGCCATTTGTCGGTCATTTGGCAGCCAATGGAATATCTCATGATCGCCGGTGCCGCGGTCGGCACGTTCATCATCGCCAACTCGCTCTCGACGATCAAGGACACTGGCCGCGCCGTGATGGATGGCGTCTTGGGCAAGGCGCCGACCCAGCGTGATTATCTCGACGTTCTGGGTGTCCTCTATGCGCTGATGCGCGAGTTGCGCGGCAAGGCGCGCAACGAAGTCGAGGCGCATGTCGATAATCCCGACGAATCCGAAATCTTCCGCAACTTTCCCAATGTCCTCAAGGACAGCGAACTGACGCATTTCATCTGCGATTACGTCCGGCTGCTGATCGTCGGCAATGCACGCACCCATGAAATCGAAGCGCTGATGGACGAGGAGATCGAGACGATCACCCATGACCGGCTGAAGCCGTACTACTCCTTGATCGCGGTGAGCGACGCGATGCCGGCGCTCGGTATCGTCGCGGCGGTGCTGGGTGTTATCAAGGCGATGGGGGCGCTCAACCAATCTCCAGAGCTTCTGGGCGGTCTGATCGGTTCGGCGCTTGTCGGAACCTTCGGCGGCATTCTGCTGTCTTACGGGGTCACTTCACCGCTGGCGCATAAGATCAGGGTGACGCGCGAGAAGCGCCTGCGCTTTTACTTCATCGTCAAACAGACGCTGCTCGCCTTCATGAATGGGGCCATGCCGCAGATCGCCCTTGAGCACGGACGCAAGACGATTTCCTCCCACGACCGGCCGACGATCGACATGGTCGAGAATGAGACCATTTCCGGGGGCGGCGTTTCCAGGCAGGCGGCATGACGCACCGTGGCAAAGCCTCGACTGAAGCCGATGCGCATATGAGCGCGCCGGAGCGCCTGTTCGACTCGGCGGGTGTCTCGCTCGATCGCATGCCTATGCTGCGCGTCATTTTCGACCGTCTGGCGATGCAATGCTCGGAGAACGCGCGCCAGCTCTCGACGGCGCCTGCCTATTTCAGCGTCCATTCGATCAAGACCGAACGTATCGGAAAAATTCTCGAGGCGGCCGAAGGCAAGGCGGTCGTCGCCGTATTGCATGTCCAGGCCTGGGACGCGCGTATCATGGTCGGGCTCGACAACAAGCTCATCTTTGCGCTCGTCGAGGCCCTATTCGGCGGCGACGGCAGCGAATCGCCCTATATCGAGAATCGCGCTCTGACGAATATCGAGATGCGCGTCGCGCAGAAGGCGTTCGATCTCATCACCCGGGCGCTGCACAAGGCTTTCTCGGTGATCGAGGAGACGCATTTCAAGTTCGAGCGGGTCGAGACGCGCATGGACTTCGCGGTCGTCGCGCCGCGCAACAATTTCGCCGTCCTGGCCAAGCTCAATTTGCGTATTCTCGGCCGCGCCGGCGAGTTCTTCGTCGCCATTCCGCAGGCGGCCCTCAACCCGATCCGGCAGAGCTTGACGGCCGATCGCAGCAACGACGCCGCGACGCCCGACCCGCGCTGGAGCAAGCAGATCAAGACCGAGGTCGGCAAGGCCGAGGTGATGGTTCAGGCGATCATCGAGGAAGACGGCTTTACGCTTGGCGATATCGCCGCCCTGAAGGTCGGCAATGTGCTGCAGTTGAAGGCCACGCCGAAGAGCCGGGTGAAACTCGAATGCAATTCCGAACCGCTGTTCTGGTGCCAGCTTGGCCAGGCCGAAGGCAAATATACTCTAAGGGTCGACGACATCGTCGATGCCGAGCAGGAATTCCTGGATGGGCTGGTCAACCACTAAAGTTTTGGGGCTGGGGCGGCAGGGAAGGTTAACCTTCCCCGAGGCAGACTCGTGGCCGGGAAACAAAGGCGCTGTGTCATGACTGAGAATGAGGCCTCCCAATTCAGCATTTCCGATCTCGGCGATGATGCCGCCGCGGCGCCGGCCGGGGCGGCGGAGGGCGGGCGCAACATCGAGGCGATCCTGCGCATCCCGATCACGCTTCAAGTCGTGCTCGGCTCGGCCAGCATGCCCGTCGCAAATCTGTTGAAGCTCGGGCGCGGTGCCGTCGTTCCGCTCGATCATCGTGTCGGCGAGCCGGTCGATGTCGTCGTCAACGGCCGCGTCGTGGCGCGGGGAGAGGTGGTCGTGGTCGAGGACGATACGTCCCGCTTCGGTGTCTCGCTCACCGAGGTCATCGGCCCGAACGCCGCAGGCGAGCGCTGATTGATGTCCACGGAGCCTATTCCGACCGCGCTGCCGCCGAGTGCCCAGCTCAATGGGCCCGCGAAAGTCGCGGCGTTGCTGCTCGCAATGGGCAAACCGCTGGCGAGCCGGCTGCTCAAGCATTTCGATCAGGATGAGCTGCGCGAGATAACCCGTTCGGTTGCGGAGCTTGGCGTCGTGTCGATGCCGGTCATCGAAGAGACGATTGAGGAATTCGCGGGCAATTTCGTCAAGGGCACGGGGCTCATGATCTCCCCGGGCGACGCGGAACATCTTCTCTCGGGCCTGCTCTCGCCCGAGGAGATTTCCGATATCATGTCGGATGTCACGGGCAATTCAAACCAGTCCATCTGGCAGCGGCTTTCAAGCGTTTCGGAAGTCATTTTCGCCGGCTATCTCGTCAAGGAGCATCCGCAGACGGGCGCGGCCATCCTGTCGAAGGTCACGCCGGTTTGCGCAGCGAAGGTCATGGGGCAATTGCCGCGCGAATTGCGTAACGAGGTCATGCGCCGGATGGTCGGCATCGCGCTGGTGTCGGAGCCGGCGATGCGCATCATCGAAAGCACCTTGCAGGAAGACCTGCTCGTCAATGTGGCGCGCAACAATCGCAACGCGCACAACGGCCGCATGGCGGACATCATCAACAAGATGGAACGCGAGCAGATGGAGGACGTTCTGTCCAGCCTCGCCGAAGCGCGGCCGAAGGTGGCCGAGGTTTTGCGCGGCCTGCTCTTCACCTTCGACGACATCATCAAGCTTCCGGCCAAATCGCGGCTCGTGCTGTTCGATCAGATTCCGACAGAGCGCGTGGTTCTCGCATTGAAGGGAACGGACGCGGGCTTCCGCAATGCTATCCTGTCGACGCTCTCGACCCGCGCGCGCCGGATGGTCGAAACGGAACTCGCCAATGGCAGCCCGGCGCCGCACCGCGAAGTCGTCAAGGCGCGCCGGATGATCGCCGATCTTGCCCTGGAAATGGCCGAGCGCGGCGACCTCGAACTCAATTCTGAAGAAGACGACGAAGAAATCTACTGACGGGATGATGCGCTGAAATGGCGGAAAAGCCCGACAGAGACAGTCGCACAGAAGAAGCCACCGAAAAGAAAGTCCGCGACGAGATTGAACGCGGCAACGTGCCCGTCTCGCGTGAAGTCTCGATCTTTGCTTTCGCGGCGGGGCTACTCGTCGTCATGGCTTTCTTCCTCAAGACCGGCGCGGCCGATCTCGTCCTCATCCTTGAGCGGCTGCTCGACAATACCAACGATTGGCGCTTATCGACGGGTTATGATGCTGTCGCCCTGTGCGGCCTCATCGCGAAGCAAGCCGGGGGCCTGCTCGTTCCCGCCTTCATCATCTTCATCGTCGCGGGTCTGGGCGCGTCCTTCTCGCAAAATGCACCGCGATTCGTCCTCCGGCGTATCCAGCCGGATTTTTCGCGCATTTCGCCCTCGGAGGGCTGGCATCGGCTGTTCAGCGCCCGTGGCGCCACGGAATTTCTGAAAAGCGTCGTCAAGTTCGTCGCCATCGCTCTGGTGGTCACCGCCATGCTTCAGGCAGACCGGCTGCAGTTCGTCAACGCCGTGTTTGTCGATCCGAACGCCATACCGGACCTCATCAATCAGATGGCGATGCGGTTCGTGGCGGGCATCACCGTCGCAACCCTGCTGCTGGTGACTGCCGACATCGTCTGGTCGCGAATCAATTGGCGCCGCGAACTTCGGATGAGCCGTCAGGAGGTGAAGGACGAGGCCCGGCAGATCGAAGGCGATCCGCTGGTCAAGGCGCGCATGCGCTCGCTGGCCCTTGACCGGCGGCGGCGTAACATGATCGAGGCCGTGTCACGCGCGACGATGGTCGTCGCCAACCCGACGCACTATGCCATCGCGTTGCGCTATGTGCGCGAGGAGGGCGGCGCTCCCGTCGTGCTGGCGAAGGGCAAGGATCATATCGCCCTGCGAATCCGCGCCATGGCCGAGGAAAATGATATTCCCGTCATCGAAGACAAGGCTCTCGCAAGGTCCATGTACGAAAGTGTCGAAGTTGACCGGATGATACCGTCGGAATTCTATCGAGCCGTGGCGGAATTGATCCATTTGCTTCAACGGCACGAGCGCCGCAAGGCGCCAGTACATTGAGAGTTTCGCGATGCAGGCTGATTCATGCAGCGATCACTCCTTTCTGCGGGCGAAGGCCATTGCGGACGGGATCATGGACGTGGCAGCTGAATTGCGGCTGATGAACGCCGCCGATTACATTTCCTTCATTCATCTTGAGCAGTTCAACAACATCCGCGACATCGTCAATTCCTCGATGGAGCTTTATTTCAAGCACGGCACCCTGTCTTACGGATGCTCCGCCGATTACGAGCTTGAATGGGATCGCCCGCCTTCGATCCTCCTCGATCTCGAGTTTCGCCATCATGAGATATCGGTGCGGTTCAACCTTGTCCTGAAGGCCGCCCACGCGAGCGTGGAAATCTGCGATATTTCCTTCGCCTCGGGGGCGCAGGATGAGGCGGATGTCACGCGCCGTCTCGTCGCGGCGATTGCCGACGCCAGGCTGCCCACACGGCCCTGCTGAGCGGGCTGCCGCCAGCCTGGGGCAAGATTTCCCGCCTAGGATTCTTGCAGGACTTGATAAGCGGGCGCCATCTTGGAACCGATCTACCTCTTTGACCTCGCATCGACGCAGCAGAACTGGCTTGCGACACGGCAAGCGGTCGTGGCGCAGAATATCGCGAACGCGAATACGCCGGGCTATGTCGCCAAGGAAGTAGCGCCGTTCAAGAACGTCTACGACCAGACGCAGCTTGACCTTGTTTCGACCAGTCCCGGCCACATGGCTCTCGACCCGCTCAACGCGGACGATGCGACGAAGGATGCTTCGCCTTGGGAAGTGGTTCCATCGGGCAATTCCGTCAGCATGGAGCGCGAGATGCTGAAGGCGAACGAGGTCAGTCGCGAATATTCGATGAACACTGCGATCGTTAAGGCTTTCGCCCAGATGTACACCGTCAGCGTGAAAGGCTCGTGATGATAGATCCGATCGACGCCGCGATAGAGGTCGCGACTTCCGGCCTTGAGGCGCATTCGACGCGGATGCGCGTCATCTCCGAAAACTTGGCCAACGCCGAGTCGACCGCTTCGGTGCCCGGCGGCAATCCCTATACGCGCAAGCTCGTCACGTTCGAGGATGAGATGGATCAGGCGAGCGGCGTCGATCTCGTCAAGGTCAAGACCGTCGGCCTCGACAAGGAGCCGTTCCGGGTCGAATACGACCCTGGCAATCCCGCCGCCGATGCGAGTGGATTCGTCAAGCTGCCGAACGTCAACCTCATCACCGAAATGGCGGATATGCGTGAGGCAAACCGGTCCTATTCCGCCAACATTCAGGTCGTCAAGCAGGCGCGTGAGCTCTACACGATGACCGTCGATCTCATGAGGAATAACTGATGATTCCCGCGCTTTCGCTTCTGGGGTCCGTCGCGGCCGGCGCCGCGGATAGCGTCTCTTCGCTCGTGCCGGGGGTTGCCGGTTCCGGTTCTGCATCCGCTCCGGCGCCGACGGATTTCGGCTCCGTGCTCGCCCAGGTCACGGGTGACGCCGTCGATAAGCTGAAGGTTGGCGAGGCGACGGCGATTTCCGGTCTGCAGGGAAAGTCCTCCGTGCAGGATGTGACGAAGGCTGTGATGGATGCGCAGCAGTCCCTGCAAACGGCAGTCGCGATCCGCGACAAGGTCGTCTCGGCCTATCAAGAAGTCAGCCGCATGTCGATTTGAGGGGTATGAAATGTCATCGACGGTATTATCCATCGCGGCGACGGGCATGGCGGCGCAGAGCCTCAATGTCGAGGTCATCGCCAACAATATTGCCAACATCAACACGGTCGGCTTTCGCGGCTCGCGTGCGGAATTCACCGATCTGATCTATCAGCCCGAGCGGCTGCCGGGCGTTTCGAGCCGCGGGCAGGATTCGGCGGTGCCGGAAGGCGCGATGGTCGGCCTCGGCGTCCGCACCGCCGCCGTACGCAATCTGCAAATCCAGGGCACAATGAACAGCACGGGAAATCCGCTCGATCTCGCGATCAGCGGGCGTGGCTGGTTTCAGGTGACGGCGCCGGATGGAACCCTGCTTTATACCCGCGCCGGCGATTTTTCGACCAATCAGAACGGGCAGATCGTTACGCAGGACGGCTATATCGTGAGCCCGGCGATGGTCGTACCGACAAATGCGCTGAGCGTGAACATCAATCAGACGGGCGTCGTCAGCGTCACGCTTTCCGGGCAGACGCAGCCGCAGCAGATCGGTCAGTTGTCGGTCGCGAATTTCGCCAACGAGGGCGGCCTTCTGCCGGTCGGCAACAATAACTTCGAGCAGACGGGGGCCTCCGGCCAGGCGGTCGCCGGCATTCCGGGCGACCCGGGTTTCGGCACGATCAATCAGGGCTTTCTCGAAGCCTCGAATGTCGATCCCGTGAAAGAGATCACCAATCTCATCAGCGCCCAGCGCGCCTATGAAATGAATTCGAAGGTCGTGCAGGCCGCCGATCAGATGGAGCAGACGCTCACCAAGAACATGGGGTGACGTATGAGCAGGCAACCGGGGCGGTTTTCCAGGCTGGGCGGGGTCGGGCGTCATGTGGCGCTGGCCGGGCTTCTTGCGCTTTTCGCGGTGCCGGCCTGCGCCGGCAATGTGCTGCCGGTTCCTGCGGTGACGATTTACCCTGGCGATATCATCAAGGAAAATGCGATCGTCGATCACGATTTCGGCGACGGCGGCCCGATGCGCGGGGCTGCGATCGACTCGCGCGCCGCGCTGATCGGCAAGGTCGCGCGGCATACTTTGCTCCCGGGCCTGGCGATTTCGTTCAATGCCATCGGCGAGCCCCGGCTTGTCGCCGACGGCCAGAAGGTCAGGGTTGTCTTCGAGCAGGACGGCCTGGTGATCGAAACCTATGCGGCCGCTTTGCAGGCGGGCGGGGACGGCGACGTCATCTCCGTCCGTAATCTCGATAGCGGACTGACGATATCAGGAACCGTGCAGGCGGATGGATCGGTGCGGGTGGGCGGCTGATGGTTCGTCTCGGCCTTGTTCTGGCTATTTGTCTGGCGGTCTTCGGCGCCCAGGCCGCGGTGCGCATCAAGGATATTTCATCGATCGAGGGCGTGCGCGATAACCAGCTTCTGGGCTATGGCCTTGTCGTCGGCTTGCAGAACACCGGCGATACGCTGCTCAATTCGACTTTCACCCAGCAGGCGTTACAATCCATGCTCGATCGCATGGGCATCAATGTCCGCGGCACAGCAATGCGCACGCGCAATGTCGCAGCCGTGCTCGTCACCGCCGACGTGCCGCCCTATGTCACGCCGGGCACACGCATTGACGTCACGGTTTCCTCTTTGGGCGATGCGACATCGTTGATGGGCGGCACCTTGGTCCTGACCTCGCTTAACGGCGTCGATGGTCAGACCTTTGCGATCGCCCAAGGCCAGGTCGCTGTTGCCGGTTATTCGGCCGAGGGGCAGGCCGAAAGCGTCACCGAAAATGTACCGACTGCGGGCCGAATCGCCAATGGCGCGCTCATGGAGCGACCCGTGCCTGGCGATCTGGCGGACCTCGGCCCGCTCACTTTTGAACTGAAGAATCCGGACTTCGCGACGGCGGCGCGGGTGGCGGACGCGATCAATGCGTTTTCGCAGGGCCGTTATGGCCGCGCCGTCGCCAGGCAGCGCGATCAGCGTTCGATCGATGTCGAACCGCCGCCGCAAGTCAACAAGGCCCGCTTCATCGGCGAGATTGGCGAGCTCGATGTGGAACCGGATATGCCGGCGCGTGTGGTGATGGACGCGCGTAGCGGCGCCGTGGTTATCAGCCAGGATGTGCAGATTTCGACGGTCGCGGTCACTTACGGCAATATCACCGTGCGCGTGACAGAGACGCCGCAGGTTTCCCAGCCGGCGCCCTTCTCGCATGGCCGTACGGTCGTCGTGCCGAATACGCAGATCAATGTCGATCAGCCGAACGCGACGATTGCCATCGTCCATGGCCCCAGCCTGCGTACTTTGGTCGCCGGCCTCAACCAGATCGGTCTCAAGCCGAGTGGCATCATCGCCATTCTCCAGGCGATCAAGGCAGCGGGCGCGCTGCAGGCCGATCTCGTCGTCGAATAAGTTTTCCAGCCAGCCCGGCACAAGCTTCTTCGCGCACTCTCGCCCGGCGCGTAAGACAGTCTTGCGGATCTGGAACATGCGGCACGTTTCATTCGCCCTTCTTTTCTGGTGCATCGGGATCGCGGCCGCGTTCGGGCAAACGCGGGCTACGGACGAAAGCGACTCGTCCACGCTGCAAGCCGCTGCCGCTCCGGCCGTTGCGCAGAAGCCCGTCGATCTGCACGTCGATACGCAAAAGCGTCAGGCCGAAGCCCGGATGCGGGCGGAAACGCGCGCACGCGCGGCGCGGGCGCTGCCGGAAGTGCGAATGTTTTGCACGAATAACGTTTCGACCGCCGGCGCGGCGCGGGTCGCCTGGGAGGCTGCGAAGCTTGAGGATCTCGACGCGCGTTTGCAGCAGCGAATCGCCGAGCTCGAAGCCAAACGCGCGGAATATGAAGACTGGCTGCACAAGCGCGACGAGGCGCTGAAGAAAGCGCGCGATGAGGTTGTCGCCATCTATTCAAAGATGGAGCCCGAGGCTGCGGCCAATGAGCTCGCGCAAATGGACGATGAGACGGCGGCCGCTGTGCTCAGCAAGCTCAATACCCGCAGCGCGAGTGCGATTCTCGGAGAGATGGACCCGACGCGCGCCGCGCACCTGACCGACGAAATGGTCGGCGCCAATCTCGGTGACGGAAAGAAATCCTGATGCGATTGCTGCTGCTCCTGATCGCACTGTTGCCGCTGGCCGGTTGTGCCGGCGATATCAAGGAAGTCGGGCGCGAGCCGTCGATGAGCGCCGTCGGTACGGGGCTCTCGGCGGATGTTGCGCCGATGCCGACGTCCATCTTTGCCGCAGACGCGCGCAATACGCGGGGGGCGATCTGGGACGGTAGCCATGCCGACATTTTCAGCGATCCGCGCGCCTCGAAAATCGGCGATGTCATCACCGTGAACATTGCGATCAACGACAGCGCGGTCTTCGGCAATTCGACCGATCGCAGCATGAATGGCGAGGTCAAGGGTGGCCTGAACTACCAGGTTCAGACCAGCAACGGCCAGACCCAGTGGTATCCGCAATATGACGTGACCTCTCAGTCCAACGCGCAGGGTCAAGGCTCGATCGACCGCTCGGAGAAGATTCAAATGTCGGTCGGCGCCGTCGTCACCGACGTTCTGCCGAATGGCAATTTGATCGTCAGTGGTTCGCAGGAAGTGCGCGTCAATTATGAGCTGCGCGTGTTGAATATCGCCGGGATCGTCCGGCCGCGCGACATCTCGAAGGAAAACACGATCGCGTATAACAAGATCGCCGAAGCGCGCATTTCCTACGGCGGCCGTGGCCGTATCATGGAAGTGCAGCAGCCCGGGTTCGGGCAGCAGATTTTCGATCGGTTTCGGCCGCTCTGACACGGGATATTTGGGCATGATCGATGGCTGAGGCCGACGAATTTGGCGGAGAGGCATCTGCGGCGATAAAGCTGCAGACGTTTCCGGCCCTGATTCCGTGGCTCGCGACCATGGCAGGGCTAAGTCTCTTTGCCATACTCGTCGGTGGAATGCTTGGCTTCGTCATGGTCTCGACTGTGCGCAGCAGCGCACGCAACGCAGCGGATCCGGCGGTTGCTCCTGCTACGAAGCTCATCGATTTGCCGCCCATCGTCACCAATCTCGCCGATCCGTCCAATACCTGGGTGCGCCTGCAGACCGCGATCGTCGTCGATGCAAACCCGGATGTGAAGCCGGACGTGCTCGCCGCCGAAATCTCGGACGACCTTCTCGGATTCATGAAGACCGAATCGCTTGCCCAGATCGGCGGCGCGAGCGGCCTTCAGCATTTGCGCGAGGATTTGACCGAGCGCGCGGTGATCCGCTCGCAAGGGCATGTTCGGGAGCTGATCATTCAAACCCTGGTGGTGCAGTGAAGCGCTTGCTGTTTGCTCTGGCCCTGCTGCTCGTCTCGACAGCCGCCGCAATGGCTCAAACGCCGGACCTCAACGCGCTGCTCCCGCAGGGCGGCGGCAGCGCCGCCGCGCGGATCATCCAGCTCGTCGCGCTGCTGACGGTGCTCTCGGTTGCGCCGGGCCTGCTGATCATGGTCACGAGCTTCACGCGCTTCATTGTCGCGCTATCCTTCCTTCGCTCGGGTCTGGGCCTGCAGAGTACCCCGGCGAATCTGGTTTTGATCAGTCTGGCGCTGTTCATGACCTTTTATGTTATGGCGCCGACGTTCGATCGCGCCTGGCAGGACGGCGTCCAGCCGTTGATGGACAACAAGATCACCGAGCAGGTTGCGTTTCCAAAAATTATAGAGCCATTCCGCGTATTCATGATGCGGCAGGTGCGCGACAAGGATCTGAAGCTGTTTGAAGACCTCGCGCCGCCGGATATCAAGCCGGCGCCGGACGCCAAGCCGGCGTCCGAGGTCGAAATCCGCATTCTCATTCCCGCCTTCATGATCTCGGAACTGCGGCGCGGCTTCGAGATGGGATTTCTGATCGCTCTGCCGTTCCTCGTTATCGACGTGGTCGTTTCGACGCTGACGATGTCGATGGGCATGATGATGCTGCCGCCCTCGGTCATCTCGCTGCCGATCAAGGTCCTCTTCTTCGTTCTCATCGACGGCTGGAACATGCTGATCGGCAGTCTGGTGCGATCCTACAGCTAGCGGCGTGCCATTGCAGACAAAGGTGAAGACTATGGCAGGATCGATCATTTTCGCGGGCTGTGTGAGGGATTGCGCGCCGCATCTGCAGCAGGTGCTGGCGAATTGCGCCCGCCTCGCGACGACGACCGAGAAAGCCTTTTTCCTGTTCGCGGAAAACGATTCGGTTGATGTCACCAAGGCGATCCTCGCAAATTGGTGCGAAGGGCGCGTCAATGCGCGTATCCTGTGCTTCGACGGGCTTCACGCGCGTCTTCCCAAGCGCACGGAGCGCATCGCCTTTCTTCGCAATCAGATATTGGACTCCATCCGGGAGCAGGGCCTCACGGACTATGACGCCTTGTGCATATTGGACTTCGACGAGGTGAATGTCGGCGTCATCTCACCCGAAGGTTTCAGGGCGGCGGTGGAATTTCTGCTTTCCGCGCCGGAGAACGCCGGCGTCTTCGCCGTTTCCGACCCAATCTATTACGACATCTACGCGCTGCGGCACGAGCACTGGAGTCCCGGCGATTGCTGGAAAGCGGTTCGCGCCGCGCCCGAGGAGCGCAGGGCCGAAGTCTTCCAAAGCCTTATCTGCGACCGGCAGGTGCCGATCGCGAAGACCGCGGCGCCGATCGCGGTCGATTCGGCTTTCGGCGGCCTGGGGCTTTACCGGCTCGCCTATGCCCTGGAGGCGAGCTATCTCGGCCTCGATTCCGATGGCGAGGAAACCTGCGAGCACGTGAGCTTCAATGCCGATATCCGGCAGCGCGGCGGCCAGCTCCACATTTTTCCGCGGCTGAGAAACAGCACGCCCTGGCAGCATTGCCTCAACGGCCGCGCGCAGAAAACCATTCGGCTCGGTAATGGCCCGCTGCAAATGGAATTGATCGCACCGCAATCGCATCAGCTCGATCAGTATTTGAGCAGCTATCCGCTTTACGACCGGCGTCTGCCTCTGCTTCTGACCGTTTTCAATCAGGTCGTCGGTGCGGCCACCGTCCTCGATATCGGCGCCAACATTCTCGACACGATCGCCTTGATGCGGCTCAGCGGCGTCCAACTGACGAAATCCATTTCCGTCGACGCCGCGCTCGAATTCTATAAATATGCCGAGTTCAATGCGGCGCGAAATCCCGCCCTCGGCGCGACCAGCGAGATTGTCTGGGGCTTTGTCGGCGCCGAGGAGGATCGCGGCAATATCGCCGCCGTTAACGGCACCGGCAATGTGCGGGAGCTGCGGCATCGCGGGCAGTTGCAGGCTTTGCTGGAGCCGCGCCGCGTGACGTTTGCCGATCTCGCGCCGGATGGCGTCGATCTCGTCAAGACCGATGTCGACGGCTACGATCATGTGGTGATCCGCCAGAATCTCGCCTGGCTCAAGCGTTGGAAGCCGATGCTCTGGGTCGAAGCGCAGATCGAGGACGGCGTCGACATTTCCGCCTGGAGCGGCAATCTGCTCGCGCTGTCCGAGGATTTTCCCTATGTCGCCGCTTTCGACAATTTCGGTTTCTGCCTCTGCGCCGGCACGATGATCGACAAATGGAACACCGTCCTCGAGCTGATCTCCATTGGCGCGCGTTACAAGGCGCACGAAGTGAGCGCCGGCCGGCCGCGGTTCTATTATCTCGATATCCTGTTCGTTCCGCAGCGACTCGCGGAAGTCTTTCAGGAATTCGTCGGCGCGTTGCCGGAAATGAAGTTTACGAAGCAGACGCCTGTTCCGGTGAGGGAATATCATGCCAAGGCCGGCTGATCGCGGCATCGCCGTCGTCATCCCCTCGCGCCTCGCGGGCACGGCGCGCAAGCTTTTCGTCGAACAGGCGATCGGGGCGGCGAGCGAGCAGGCGATTCCACGCGGCATCCGTCTCGCTTTTTTCATCGGCATCGATCTCGACGCGCAGATTCCATCCTCGCTTGGCGCGCGTCCGGATGTGACCTTCGCACGTAGCACCGGGCGCGGTCAGGCGGCCGCCATCAACGCCGCCGCAAATGCAGCGGCAGCGCAAAATCACGATTTCATCGCCTTGCTCGAAGACGATGATCAATGGGAGCCGAACTTTCTCGCCTGGGCGCTTGGCTGTCTTGAGACCTGCGATTTCGTCTCATCGAATCAGCTTGAGGTCGACGCCGAGGAGCGCTGCGTCCGGGTCAATGATTTTCCGACCCCTTCGGGCTGGATCATGGCGGCAGATCTCTGGCGCAAGGTGGGGCCATTCGACGAATCGCTGCGCTGGCACGTGGACAATGATTGGCTTGGCCGGCTCGCTTTGAGCGGCGCGCGAAGGGTCCATCTCGTCGAAGCGACGGCGCCGATAAATCTGCCGAGCTGCGCGCAGGTTCGTCCCTGGATCGCCAATGTCCTCACGCAGGGTGGCCCGACGAGTACGGTCCGGCGGCATCTGTCCTCCCGGCCCCTGGTGCGCCGCACCGTGCATCAAGGCTCGGGCATGCATCAAATCGCATGCAATCCGCTGGCGGCGGCGGAAAGTCAGAGCGAGTATCGTCAGCTGATTGCCCGCTATGGGCGAATTCCCTGGTAGCGTCGTCACGAAGGTGCGCTGCTTAAGTTTCGGGAAAGGTTTTCTCGTTAGTTTTGCCCCCACGGCAGGTTGGGAGTTGCAACCCAAAGGCATCAGGCCGCCCTGTCGTACCGGTAAATCCGGTATGTCCCGCAAGATTTGGCCAACACAAGGGACATACATCAATGTCAAGTGATCTTCTTACAAACACGTCTGCTATGACGGCGCTTCTCGCGCTCAATCAGACTCAGCAGACCCTCAATACCTACGAAAATCAGGTTTCGACCGGCTTGGCGATCTCTGGCGCCAAGGACAATGCCGCTTATTGGTCCATCGCCACGACGATGAACACGCAGGTCGGCGCTCTCGGCGCTGTCTCGAGCTCGCTTTCGGAAAGCGCCTCGATGCTGTCGACGATGACCGCGGCGCTGAACCAGACAATCTCGATCGTGGATAACCTCCAGAACGATCTTCTGACCGCTCAGGATCTCGTTGCGAAGGGCGATACGACCGATCTGGCAAAAACCCAGGACGACATCGCTCAACAGCAGCAATTGCTTCTCAGCATCGGCAGCTCGTCGAACGTCAACGGCGTCAACTTCCTCGAAGCCACCGCCGGCGCGACGGTTCAATTGCTCTCGTCCTATGACACCAAGGCGGGCGCGAGCTTCATCACGATCGATACGGGTACGACGACTGCTCTTTTCAATACCGCTTCTACCGGAGCGACGACGGGTATTCTCGGCGCCAAGGGTGCCGCTTATACAGCCTCTTCGATCCTGACCCTGGATGTCACCGCCGCCGGCGTCACCTCCGGCGACATCGGCAACATGCTCACGGACGTGCAGACGGCTCTGAGCAAGATCACCGCCGCGGCCAGCAATGTTGGCGCGGACCAGAACAATGTCACCGCTCAGCAGACCTTCATCTCGAACCTCACGGATTCGCTGTCGGCTGCGGTCGGTTCTCTGGTCGACGCGGACATGAACCAGGCCTCGACGAAGATTTCGGCTCTGCAGGTTCAGCAGCAGCTCGGTGTCCAGGCGTTGGCGATTGCCAATTCCAACACCCAGCTCATCCTGAAGCTCTTCGGCCAATAATCGTCTCGTAGACTTCTTTCGCGATATCGGCCGCGCCATTTCGATGGCGCGGCCTTTTTCGTTCCGGGCAATCTCCGCGCAAGCTTGGCACCGCACATTGCGTTGAAGCGGGAGCGGAGGCGGGGATGGCGGCGCTCGATCAGGCGAAGCGCGTCTGGGAAAATCTTCTTAAGCTCGGGACGCGGCGGCTCATCGGCCTTGGCGTGACTGGCTTGGCTATTTTTCTGGTCACGGGTCTTGCCGGCTATTATCTCAGCCGCCCGACGCAGGAGCTGCTCTACAGCGGTCTTGATCGCGATGACGTGAGCCGCATCGCTTCGGCGCTGAAGGAAGCCAATATCGATTTCGATGTCAGCGCCGACAGCACCGCGGTCTATGTACGCTTCGGGCAGACGGCACAGGCGCGCATGCTGCTGGCGGAAAAGGGCCTGCCTAACAGCCCCAATGCCGGCAACGAACTCTTCGATAAGCTAGGTTCGCTCGGGCTTACCTCCTTCATGCAGGAGGTGACGCGGGCTCGCGCGCTGGAGGGCGAACTCGCGCGCACGATTCAATTGATGAGCGCGGTCAAGGCCGCGCGGGTTCATCTGGTTCTGCCCGACGATGGGTCTTTCCGCCGCGAAAGCGAGCCGCCGTCGGCTTCGGTCGTCGTGCGCACCGAGATCCCGGACGACGTTTCGGTTGCCAAAGCCATTCGCCATCTCGTCGCCGCAGCCGTTCCGGGCATGAAGCCGAATGAAGTGACCGTACTCGACACAGATGGAATGCTGCTCGCCTCGGGCGATGATTCCGGCGAGACCGGGGCGGGCCAGATGCTCTCGCTCGAAAAGACATTCTCCAAGGAAATTCAAGACAATATCAGCCGGACTTTAATTCCCTTCTTCGGCCTCAACAATTTTCAGATCAGTGTCTCCACCCGAATCAATACCGACAAGAAGGAAACGCAGGAGACGGTCTACGATCCGGAATCGCGGGTCGAGCGGTCGGTTCGCGTCGTCAGGTCGAACGAAACCTCGCAGAATTCGACCAACCAGTCGCCGACCACGGTGACGCAAAACCTGCCGCCGGCAAAAACGGAAGCCGACGGCGGCAAGCAGTCGGCCGAGGAGAATCAGAAGCGCGAGGAGACGACCAACTACGAAGTCTCGTCCAAGACGATTCAGACGATCAGCGGCGGCTTCGAGGTCGAGCACATTTCCGTAGCGGTTCTGGTCAATCGCGCGAGCCTCGCCGCCGCGATCGGCGGCACGCCGACACCGGAGGCGATCGCCAGGCAACTCGCCGATTTGCAGCAAATCATCGCCTCCGCAGCGGGCGCGAACCAATCGCGCGGCGATATGATCAAGGTATCGGCGGTCGAATTTGTCGACACCGGCCGCGATCTCGCCCCGGTGCCGCCGCCCGGCTGGCAGGAATTGCTGGCGCGCCAGTCCGGCACGGCCATCAACGCCGGCGTGATTCTCCTCGTCGCCTTGCTGACGATCTGGTTCGGCGTGCGGCCGGCGATCAGGGCTTTCTCGGCTCCGCCGCAACTCGCCCTCGCGGACCCGGCGGGCTATCTTGGAGCGGACAGTATCGATCTGTCCGAACCCAGCCTGTCGATGCCGGAAGGCATGGCGGCCTTCCCAACGCTGTCGAATGAGCCGAATCTGATCGGGGATGTCGCCGACAGCGCCAAGCGCACGCCGATGAAGCGGCTTGAACAAATCGTCGAGTTCGATGAGCAGCAGGCGGTCAATATCCTGAAGCTCTGGATGCGCCAGAGGAGCCCGGTCTGATGGCGCGGCCGGTCGCGGATTATCTCGTCGAAATAGGTCCGCTCGGGGATATTGCGCCGCCGCTTGCGCTCTTCCTGCCGGAGACCGAGATCACGCCGATATGGCCGGAAGAGCCGGAAGAAAATCCGCAGGTTGCAATTGACGCTGCCCGCGAAGAGGGACGCGCCGAAGGGCTTGCGGATGCGCAAGCAAACTTCGCCGCGGAACTGGCGCAGGCGCGCGAGGGCTTCGCGACAGAGCTCAAAGAGGCGCGGCAACAATGGGCAAATGCGGAGGGCGAGCGCCTGCGCGAACAGCTCGTGGCCGGTCTCGCCGCGATGGAAGAGCGGCTCTCCGAAAGCGTCGCGCGAGTCCTGCGGCCATTCATCCTCGCCGCGCTCCGTCGCCGGATGACCGAAAAACTGGTCGAGAACGTCCGCACGATCGTCGGCAGCGCCGACAAGATGAAAATCAGGATCGCCGGTTCCGAGGATATCGTCGCGGCTTTGCGCGATGAGCTTCAGACCGTTCCGGCGGCGATTGAATATGTCGTGCAGGCTGGCTTGGACGTCAGCGTCTCCGCCGAGCCGACGTCGATCGAGACGCAGCTCAAGGCCTGGACGGATTTGATCGGCAACGAGGAATAAGGTGCGTGGCTGAATCCGAAAAACATGAAATCCTCATCATCAAGCGCACGCGTGAGAGCTCGCATGAGCCGCATGGCGGCGCCTGGAAGATCGCCTTCGCCGATTTCATGACCGCCATGATGGCGCTGTTTCTCGTTCTTTGGCTCGTCAACGCAACAAATCAAAAAACCAAGGCCTCGCTGGCGCGTTACTTCAATCCGGTCGATCTCGTCGATATGTCGACGCTCAAGCGCGGTGTCCACGATCCGACGATGGGTCCGGGGACGGATGGCATCGCCAATGGCGCGGCCTTCCCGAAATCGGTCAAGGATGCGGTCAGGAAGAACGGCAGCCTGGCCGGGACGTCCGATGGCGCCGCAGGGCCGCGCGACGTGCAGTCGGAGGACCACGGGCCCCAGACGGCCGAGCCGCCGCCGACCCATTCCGAGGAGGCGCTGTTTCGCGACCCCTATGCCGTACTCGCTGAAATAGCGGCGGGCAGCGGCTCGAGCGCGCAGGCCGCGACGGATGAGCATCTCGCCCCATCTCCCGACAACGATGGCAGCGGCACGGCGGCGGACGTCTATAGCGATCCGTTCAAAGCGGACGGCGGCAAGGCCGATGAGCCTGCGCCGGCCAATCCGCCCGCGGCCAACCCATCCGCGGCCAGTTTAGCCGCTTCTCAGCCGGCCGGCGCCCCGCAGCCCGTTGTGCCGCCGCAGCCCGCGCCGGCACGCGATAAAGCGCAGACGCAGCAAGTGCAGCCGACCGACAACGCGCAAACCCTCGCGCAGACTTTGCAGAAACAGATTGCCGACCTCGTCGCGGCCTCTGGAAAGGATGCAGCGGCGCCGGCGATCGAGGTGAAGGCCACCGACGAAGGGATTTTGATCAGCCTGACCGACAAAAGCAATTTCGCCATGTTCGCCATCGGCTCAGCCGAACCGCAGCGCAAGACCGTGCACGTGATGGAGAAGATCGCCGAAGTTCTCAAGAAGCAGCCGGGCGACATCATCATCGGCGGGTACACCGATGCGCGCCCCTATCATTCCGGCACCTACGACAATTGGCGGCTTTCGACGGACCGCGCGCAGATGGCCTATTACATGCTCACGCGCGGCGGCGTGGATGGAAAGCGTATCCTGCGGATCGAGGGCTATGCCGACCGGCGGCCGAAGGTTCCGAGCCGGCCGCTCGCCGACGAAAACCGGCGCATCGAGATCTTCCTGAAAGCGAAGAAGTCATGAGACTGCGCGCCTTCGCCCTCGCGTTGTCGGCACTGGCTATCGCCTCCGGGCTGGCTTCGGCGGCCACGAAGCCACCTTATCAACTCGTGCGCTCCCTGCATGCGCTGCAGGATCAGATTGTTCTGGGCAATAGCGCGGCGCGTGCTGCCATTCCCGGCCTGTCGGCGGAGCTGGCGGGGCGTCTGCTCTCCTACAATCCTTCCGTCTGGCGCGAACCGCGCAATGTCAACGCGGTCGTCACTTACGTGCTCAGCGGCGGCGCGCCGCGCGTGGCGCAGAAGGTTCTCGCCAGCGGCAATTGCCCGCCCGAGGACAAGAATCTTCTCGAAGGCGCGTTGGCCTATTCCGAAGGGCACGAAGCGCGTGCGCGGGATTTGCTCGGGGACATCGATCCGCGCGCACTCGATCCGATCGTCGGCGCCCACATCGCCCTGGTGCAGGCGGGGCTCGCGGCTGAAAAAAGCCCGCAGAAGGCCGTGGCGCTCCTCGATCTCGCCCGCATCCTCGCGCCGGGGACCCTGGTCGAGGAGGCCGCCCTGCGGCGTGAAATCTTCCTCGTCAACGCGACCGGGGATTTCGAGCGTTTCATGAGCCTCTCGGGCGAATATATCCGGCGGTTCAATAAATCGACTTACGCCGATAATTTCCGCGAACATTTCTCCTATGC